>NZ_JBMKHP010000002.1:0-429126 GCF_049238705.1 Enterobacter cloacae complex sp. IR5403
AGGCTGATTCAAGGCATTTACGGGAGAAAAAATCGGCTCAAACATGAAGAAATGAAATGACTGAGTCAGCCGAGAAGAATTTCCCCGCTTATTCGCACCTTCCCTAATGCTACAGGAATTTCACGAGCAACTACACATTCCGCTTCTTGATGCGACTACGGAAGCCTACCGACAGGGAACCCCTGAGAGCGTTTCTGAGGCCGTTAAACAGCTTCATCTGGCCTCAGTTGTTATGCAAGGGATTATAAGCGTAGTGGAGCAGTCAGAGAGTCTGAACGAGGATCAAGGCGTACTACGCGAAATGTCGCAGGTGGCTCAGTCCCTCGTGTCCTGTATGCAGGATTTAGACGGGCTTGCGCAGGACATAGCCGAAGAATACGCAGCACTCGAATTTGAATAAAAATGCAAGAAAAGTGAATAAATAACTTGACAATTCGTAACGGAAATGTTACTATAAGATAAGGGTTGAGTATTCGAATCACTTCTCCCTCCTGAATGCCGTTTCCCATAGCGGCACTCTCCATCTGAATTTTCTCTCTGAAAGCTGGTTGTTTTCCTTTGTTGTGTTTAGTTCCAAAGGGTGGCGCGGGCGTTCCCACTTGTGTCGGGTGGTAACGGACAATCACCGCGCACATTCTCTTTCAGAGAGCAAATTCTTTGCTCTAAACCTTATAACCCCGTTAGGATTATAAGCAGTCAGACTGAATAAACGCCGTCAGCGGTAGTCACGTTCAGGCTGGCAAATCTTCTATTAATACACTCCCGAAAGTGTCAGGTAGTAGATAGATAAAGAAATCCTCATTTTATTCCTGGGCGCTGCTACACGCTTTTAAAAATGAGGAGCAATGACGGGCGAAACCTTCTTCTGTTATTCATAACAGTTGCGCCCTTCATTTTTTTAAAGAAACCATTCTTTAACATCATAATCCTCCGAAACGAAAATGACGTTAAACAATGCTTTCTAACAAGGGCATACTCTCCAGGGGCTTAATCGCCCCTTTTTAACAATCTGCATGTAACACTTCCGTTATTAATGGAAGGATGAACGCAGTTACAACGCGAAGGAACAACACAATGTTCTTATTAAATAATCGCGACCGAATCCTAAAATACAAATCCGAAGTGATTCAAGTTAATCCTGAGTTAATAGCTAAAGTGGCTGAAATGGCAGGATGTACTGTTGAAGAAATAGAAAAAGCTGTAGACCAGTATTTCCCTTCTGAGGACACACCTCAACTTAGTATGCAGGAACGGATCGCAATCAAATCCAAGGAAATCAAACAACAATGATTGTAGACCTAACCGAACTTTTCCCAATTCGTAAGAGTTTCACTGACGTAGTGAGCTACGCCACTGATTCTTTTGCAGTCGTAGAAGGTCGTGTTTTCGACCTGCCAGCGGATATTCAATGCGCCGATGTTATCGGGGCTGATGGCGCTTTATACACCTCCGGCGATGATGCCTTTGTGGTGGTAAGTGATTTCGTGAGTGCTGGCGACGGTAAAACCGTGAATGTCCTACGTGCGCCTAATGTTGGCAGCTTCGTAGCACTGAAAGCCGAGAACCTGCACGCAGCTAATCACGCCGCAGCTATTACCACGCTCGAATCCAAAGGATTCGTATGCCGTCCATTCTTCACCTCTTAATCAAGGAAGATAAATAATGAGTAAAATCGCAATTGGGCGTGAGATGGTCGATTTAGCGCCAATCTTCCAGGCCCTGCCGGAACGTAACTACCTTATGAATGCCCTCGACCTCTTCGACGGAGTAGGTGTTCAGAATCCGAAAGTGGTGGTGACACAGCTTCTGGATGATAACTACAGCCTGTTTAACACCCCGCAGAGCCGTTATTCATCAAACCACGACACTACCGCGCGTCAGAATGGGAAAGAATACCTTATCGAGATTCCTTGGTTTGCAAGGGAAGATGAGTTTAAACCTGTAGACGTACAAGGGAAAAGGGTACAAGGCACTGATTACGAACAAACCGTTACCGACCTGTACACCGAGTACACTGGGAAACATAAAATTGCTTACCTTCGTACCCGTGAATCTTACCTGGCCCGTGCTCTGTTCAAAGGTGAAGTTTATACCCCTGCTACTGATGACCTGCTGATCTCTTATGCTGAACTGTTCGGTGTAGTACCAATGACAGCCAGCGTGAGTACAGCGACAGCGGCACAGGATTTTGATGCCATCTTAGACAAAGTTCAGGCTGCCGCAGGTGGATTGGCTGGTCAGATTGAACGAGTGATCGTATTCGCTAAGCCTGCTGCATTTAGCCAGATTCGCTTCTCTGACAGTATGTCTAAAGCGTTCCAGTATGTAGCGCCATATGACGACCGTAACCTGTTCTACCAGCGTCACGAGCTTCTCCCAGGAGTTAGTACGTTTAGTCTGCCTGGTGCGCCTATCGACATTGTTAAAGTGACAGATGCGCTGATCTTGGCACAGATGCCGGATGATGCTGATATGGTGGCGGTGCCTGTGTTTAGCAAAGGCAACTCAAATCCTTATAAGAATATTTACGGCGCTGCCTCTGGCAACTTCGCGCTGATCGATGCAGCACCTGCTGAATACTACTCTTGGGGCTACCTGAGTGAGCGCGGCGATGCGTACCACGTTATGCACGAAAATTCGGCGTTGCCTGTCAATCATGCGTTAGGTATGCAGGTGAAAATCACCATCACTGCTTAATGAGCAAGCGGGAGCCTGACTCGCTGGAAATATTCAGGCGCTTTAATGAGGGATGTTTACTAACCCACAGCGCAATTGTGGCTCTGGTGGCATCCCTTTTTAGTTTCCCCCATAACAAGAGGAAAAATAGAGGTGGAACTCATACTTAAATCAAATCGTGGTTTACATGTTCGACTGAGTGCAGACGATGCAGAAGGGCTGCTCAAGGTGAGCCAGCTTTGCGAGCTATTAGAGATTTCTTATACGGGCGTTAGAGCGCGTATTTTCCGTGGTGAAACCGTCGACGAGGCCGTGCATCACTTCCTTGATAAACAAGGCGGTGGCGATGCTTGAAATAAACACAGCACGTATCGTAAACACCGTTGAGTTTAAAGTTTCGAAGGAAGATATTGCACTGGCCAAAAAAGCGGCTGATGACCTTCAACGCCATTTTAAGAAGCTGGAGAATCCGAAAATTCGGTTTCAGACTCAGAAGCAGCGCCGACAATCAGCGCGTGAACAGGTGGCAGATGCTAAAGCGGCTTCTCCAAAAACGTCCAATGACTTAAAACAACAACGCCAGGCTGAGAAAGCAGGTAAAGCGCAAGCAAGGGAAGCTGCGAAGATTGCCAAACGTAATGAGACAGCTTCGTTAAAATTTAGGTCAGCTAACCTTCAAATGAAAGGCGTAGCGGGGAAGTATGGCCTTGACCCGCTCAAACAACTGGAGTTTGCTCGCTTCGCTAAACAGCAAACAGAGCTTTTCCGTAATAACCAGATCAGTAGCGCGAAGTTAAACTATGAACTTCGTGAAAGATTGGCCTTGATGCGGAGAGAGGCAGCGTTACAAGCCCGTATAACCGCCAGTACCCAACAACAAGCGGCTGCACAGCGTCAAGCTAAGAGAACGGACTACAAAGGCGCGGCGGCTAACATCAAAGAGAAGGGGCTGAACGTGATCGGCGGCGGTGCTGGTTTTATTGGCGCTACGGCTGCATTAGCGGGTGGGGCTTCCATCCTGGGACGTGTACGCGAGACAGCCAATGATAACCTCGATCTGGTGAGGCAATCTGAACGTGTGAAAACCAACCCAAACGCCATAAAAACGATGGTGGCCTGGGGACAGCAACACGGTGTTGATTCAGCTAATACCTCAAAAGCCGTCGATAACATGAAAGACGTCCGTGAACGCCTCGCTATGACTGTGAATGATAGCCAGTTTAAAAATGGCGAATGGAAAGGTGGCGACGGTGGCATTACGTCCATCATGAACAAGTTCGGATGGAGCAAAGATCAGATTTCCAAGTTCCAGGATTCTCCACTGGATTTCGTCCAGGCTACGGTAAATGAAGGGCAACGCCGTGGTATGTCACAGGCTCAGATTGGTACGCTGATTGAGAGTTTAGGTGATGATCTGATGCACTACACCGATATGTTCATGAACAACGGAGAGCAGTATACAAGCGTCCTCAGGAAACTTGCCGAAAGTGGTCAAACTCTCAATGATGAACAAATTAGGCAAACTCTGGCATACGGCGACCTGTCTACCCAGTTGCAAGCAGTTAACAATGGTTTTAATCAGAATCTAACTTCCGGCTTCCTCGAAGGGTTTGGTAACGCTGGTAAGGACTTAGCATCAAACACCGCTACTCTGAACGAGACAGCAAAATCATTAGGTTCTGGGCTTGGAAACCTGTTAGCACAGGTGACAGGATTCACGCAGGAAATCACTGCTGACCTCAGCAAATTTAACGGCTGGATGAAAGATACCTTCCCATCGCTGTATTCTGATCCTGATAAAACAGCGCCAGATGCTATCTATGATAAAGCCGTGAATGGCTCAGCTAATGCCACAGCCGATTGGATTCAGGATAAGACAGGGTGGGACAGCCGCTCAGTGGCTCCGGCTATTATGGACTGGTTGGGCGTTGGTAATCAGCAAGCAGGGACTGCGGCGAATCAATATAACCTTGCAGGTGATTCTCTGCGTGATTCTGCAATGTCACTCAGCAGCGGCAATGCACCAGCGTATAATCTGAATCCAACATTTAACCTGACGGTCGCACCGTCCGTACCACTAACGATCCAATCTGACACAGGCAGATTAGCCGACTATGTAGACTTCCAGGCGAGGGCTTCTCAAGCCAATTTTACACAGTCACTAACCTTGTCAGCCCTGAGCGGTCAAAGCAGTACAGGCGGGTGATACATCAAAGGGGCGTAAGCCCCTTTTTTGATGGTTTCAACACTACAGCAATGAGTCCACATTTTTAAAAGGGACAGATTTAAAAAGATACCCCTGTAATCCCCAAATCCCCACCTCACGCAGTAACCCCATATGATCTCTATTCTCAATCCCTTCAATAATAATTTTGTCACAGTGTTTTTTGATTGATGCAATCAGCTGGTTGAAGGTTGGTTTCTGCACCTGTTCATTAAAGAAGCAGCGATCTACCTTTACAACCTCAAAGTATCCTTCGATCAAACTAACTACATTCGCGTTTCCTGCGCCAAGGTCATCGAGCCATAGCCCATTTACACCCTGGCTCAGCGATTTTAATAAGGGACTTTTCAATCCCTTATCCAAACCAGGGAAATGCTCAGAAAGTTCAAGTTTGATGAATGACATCGATTCGAAAGTTTGTCTAAGTATGTAGTCATGACGTATTAAAAAAGCCATTTGCTGATCAATGTTCAGTGTACAAAATAGATTCTTTCGTTCGAACCACGTTTGCATAGTGGCAATGTTTCCACATTGTTCGTATAGGAAAAGCCGCTTCCTATCTAAATCCCAAGATGAAATTACGAATTCAGGGTGAAGGGGGCGTCCATCTGAGGCAATGAAGCGAGTGAGAAGCTCAACGCCTAACAACCTCTCGTCAATGCTCACTATAGGCTCAGCAATGAATGCAGTATCCATAACAAATACCTTAAATTTTAATTAAAATTATATTGTAATTTTTATCACAATAAAGCAATAGTATTGCTAAAATTTGTGGTACGGATGCAGGGTTTTGACTAAGCGATTGATATAACATGACTTTTTACTTTGCGGTGGGTGTTTGCTGATTGTTATATATTAGTCTTGTGATGTATTTCTGGTTGTTTTTTTGCTCGGTTTTTTGTTTGATACTGGTTCATATTCACCTAAATATATAAGTAATGTAATAATGTTCTATTCGATAAGTTAACGAGGGGCTTACGCCCCTTTTCTTATGGGTTGTCAATTTTTGAATAGCGTAGCAATTCGATGTACTGCTGTAGCTCAACAGGGGAGGCGGCATTCTTGCTGTATGTTTTGAAACTCTCCGTTTCTCCTCTCGAATGTCCCAGAAGAAGGGCTATGCGATCTTCTGGGACGGGGTTTAACTTATCTCGACCAACCCCGCCCCTATCCAGAGTTTGAGCAACGAGATGCCTGATCGAGTGAAACACCTTGTTTTCCTGCCCTGGGAGAATGTCGCGTTTAAGTCGTCCAAAGCGGTTTACATGCCACGAGGAGCGCTTGCCGTCCTCTCTCTTGGTCACACTTGCACGGTAGAATAAAAAACCGTTGTGCGGCTTCTGGCAGCGTTCCAGAACCATTGTTCTAATCGCACTATGAAGTGGAACCAACCGCGCCGCATTGCGTGTCTTACCCTCCGTAACCTCGAAACATAGCACCCCCTCTACTTCACAGATATTGTCTGATTTTAAACTGGCTATTTCATTAATGCGCATCCCGCTATAAGCGGCGATAGTGGTCACATCCCTTAGCTCGTCCTCTCCTAACTTGTTAAACGCGCTAATGAGCTTCGTAATATCCTCTTCCGTGAATGCCTCGTAACTCTGGCGGCTCTGCGCTGTGTTGAGTTTATGCCCCCTGAACACGTTACTTTCCAGCGGTGGGGCGTCCTGGTATCGGGAAGAGGCAAGATCGAAAATGTTTGCCATTGCTGATAGATAGTTAGCCACTGTCTGGACTGCCTTTGTCTCTCTGAGATGATCAAGCCAGCCTGTAACGGTGGTACGGTTGATATCGTTAAGTTCCACATCCTTCTTTCGCAGGTAATTCAGGAATAGTTCTACGGCTTTCCTGGTCTTGCTTAATGTTCCCATTTTCAGGCGATCAGCGTTATGCATAAGGTAGATCTCTAACATCTTAATCAGAGAAGGGCATTGGTAGATAATCGGCGCTGATGCTTTCGGGGCAGCTTTCGCGTACTTAGCCACGCTCTTTAAATAGCTGATCGTGTCCTGCAAGCTGTCCGGTTTTGGAGGCTCTGCAATTTGCCTGATGTGGTGAAATTCATCGGCTATAACATCACGCTTCCTACGAGCCACACGAAGATCGGAAGTTTTCAGACTACGGACGAGAGTTTTTCTTCCACCAAATGCATTACGGAGCCATACAGGAATTGATATCCTGACGTAATAAACTCCGTAACTATCGGAAATGATGTATTGATCCGGCTTGTATTTCATTTTCCACCCCGTTAAAGTTGAGGGGCGTTTATCATGTGCAGGGTGAATGCCAGATTATCAGCGTGCGTAAAAATCGTTAAATCAGGTAGTTGCGAAGGTCGTAGAAGAAGACCCGAACACAAGATTTATCTCGTGTTACACTCCTATTATCGCACCATCTAAATAAAATAGTTACCCTCCATTACAGTAAATCTCATTCTCAGACCGTGGCAGCAAATATTGCTATTGGCTGCACAATTTCGTGCCATCGTTTTGTACCTCAAAGAAGTTGATCGGCGGCATAACCCTAAAGGCTATACCGCCAGCACCATGTTATCGCGCCATTAACGCAAACACCCCCCAGCCAAAGTACTCCCGCGTGTACGTCACATGACGTTCAGGCGCTATCGTCAGCTCCGCCCGAACCTCCTGCGCGAAGTCATCATCTGGGTTTTCCTCCAGCCAGCGCCGCATGGTCATCCATTTTGCGGCTTCGTACCTGTCCCAGCCTTCCTGGTCTGCCAGCACCATTTCAACCAGGTCATAGCCCTGTTGATCGAAAGACGCAACCAGATCGGGCAGAGTGAGAAAGTCTGCAATCGACGAGACGCCGCAGGCCTGTGCTGTCTCCTCCGTCGGGGGTACCCGACGCCAGTACGGTTCGCCGATGAGCATTATTCCCCCGGGCTTGAGGCTTTTTGCCAGCAGATCCATTGTCCCGGCTACGCCACCCGCAATCCAGGTTGCGCCAACGCAGGCCGCCACGTCACATTTTTCATTCGCGACGTAGCCGGCCGCGTCGTTATGAATGAAATGGACGCGTTCGCTGACGCCGAGTTCCTCTGCGCGCCGCGTGGCCTGCGCGGTGAAGAGCGGGCTCATGTCGATGCCGGTACCGGTAATACCGTAATCACGTGCCCAGGTACAAAGCATCTCTCCCGAGCCGCTGCCGAGATCGAGAATGCGAGTGCCTGGCTTCATGCGTAACACCCGGCCCAGTGTCGCGTACTTCTCTGGCGTAAAGGGGTTATGAATGCGGTGTTCGCTTTCGCAAACAGTAAAAATACGTGGGATATCCATCATCCTCTCCTCAACGATTATCAGGCTGAGCGCGAACGTTGTTCAGCCCGGTGGTGTTAATGCGGTAGGGCTGACCGTTAACGGATTTGATCAGCTTTTTAGTTTTGAGCTTTTTGAAAACGGCGAGCGTGCAGTCAGCCAGCAACAGCCCTTCGCGGCTATAGCATTCAACGGCGGTGACGCGGCCGGAGGTATCGCGGACGTGCACAATACGGCCACCTTTGGCGAGAACGTGTAAGGTACGTTGTTCCTGACGGGATAAATTCATACTGGAAAACCTGTTTAATCATCATGTGCAAAACGTGCAAACACACAGCGGTGTCCGCATACGATTTCGGCGCATTGATAATCAGTCCGGCCTGGAAAGGTCGGGAAGCTGATTATCGGATGATTACATTCTCCAGCATCAAAGCCTCGGATTGAGTTGATAGGTATTTACGGGGTGAATGATAACACCTGGTTATTGTCAGTGAATACCCAGGGGCGAAAAATGTGATCCCGGTTGGTATCGGGCTGAGGAGGGGGGATCATTCCTGGCCGCTCTTAATTTTGCTGTCGACCTGAGGCTGTGGTTTGCTGAAAAGATATCCCTGCACAAGCTCGCAACCCAGAGCCTGAAGCCGCTCAAGCTGCTCTTCGGTCTCAACCCCCTCAGCTATGACGCCCATATTGAGGCTTTTAGCCATACCGGTAATCAGCTTCACAATATTAAGCGCATCTTCCTGCGTAGATATCGGATTGACAAAAGATTTATCGATCTTGATTTTATCAAAATTCAGTTCGCTGAGTCTGGAGAGCGACGAATAACCCGTGCCAAAATCATCAATGGAGATTCTTACGCCCAGTGCGCGGAGTTTTTTGAGGATCGTAATAGGGTTATTTCTGTCACTGAAGAGGGATGACTCTGTGACCTCTAACTCAAGACGGTTAGCCGGTAGCCCGGTTTCAGCCAGAACGGACTGCACCGTATTAATAAATGATTTGCTGCCCAATTGAACAGGCGAGACGTTGACGGAGATCCTGGCCGGAACAGCCCAGGAGACCGCTTCCCTACAGGCCAGTTTAAGTACGGTTTTACCTATCTCGTTGATCATGCCTGTTTTTTCAGCGGCGAAAATAAAGCTATCCGGAGAGAGCATTCCCTTTACAGGATGCATCCAGCGAATAAGCGCTTCATAGCCATAAATTTCCTTGCTGACGGAATTCACAATAGGCTGGTAATAAACAACAAACTCATCATTCTCTATTGCTCTTGCCATATCATTTTCAAGGGTTCTGCTCTCCTGCAACTTCTGTAGCATTCGCTGGCGGAAGACTTTGATCTGCTGAGAACCTTCTTTCTTGGCTTCATAGAGCGCCAGATCGGCAAATTTATAAAGGTAATCCGAACGTCGTTCGTTATCCGATAAAACAATACCCACGCAGGTGGCTATTTTTATAAGTTGATTATTAATTGTATAGGGCTTGCTGATGCTATCACTGATTTCTCGCGCGCGTGAGACGGCTGCGGTTTCGGTTAAGCCACTGGAGAGAAAAGCAAATTCGTCGCCGCCCAAACGATAAAATGTCTCTGAAAAGCGGCTCAAAGCGTTAAGGCGCGTGGATACCTCACGTAATAGTAAATCCCCGGTATCATGACCGTAGGTATCATTCACCTCTTTGAACCGGTCTAAATCGAATAACATCACCGTGACCGAAATATGTTTTTCCTCAGCCTGTAGATTAAGTTTATTGAGATCATCCCAGAAGAAAAGACGGTTTTTCATGCCGGTAAGGGAGTCATGATAAACATCGTATTCCAGTTTTGTATTCTGGATTTGCAGGGTTTCTTTGGACAGCTGAAGTTCTTCAGCCAGCGTTTTCACCTGCATGTGGGCTTTCAGGATATTTTTATTTTGATAGATAATCAAAAAACCCAGTATGAAGCTTAAAATAACCAGTAACAGCGAAAGTGCTGAATAAATATAATACAGAACCTGTATTTTAAGGTTGGTTTCATTGATTGTATTAACATCTTTTGTTAAAGCCGTGGATGAAAGCTGGCTTAGCGGAGCATCCAGTGAATGCATATTTTTCAGATAGAGCTTTAACTCTGAACGGCTCATTTTCTCAAGATGAGCATCCAGATAGTTCAGTATGTTTTCCAGGCGTAAGGCGAGCGTCTGATGCGCTTTTTCGCTGTTTATATAACGACCCAGGCCGCCCTCTTTCAATAAATCATTCTGGCTCAGCATGATTTCCAGGCGCATGCGAACCTGGTCTACCGTAACGTCATCAGTCTCGGTTGCGTACAGTCCAATCCATGATTCAAATCGGTAATATTCAGATACCAGTTGGGCTACAGACCAGGACTCAGTGTAGTGAGTCAGTTTTTGCAACTCTTGCTGACGATCGTAAACAAGAAATGCTATATATCCAGTAGTGATAAAAAGAGAAAAAATGATACCAACCAGTATCCTGTTCATTATGTTCTCCTGAACTACTATTCAATCTTCATTTTGCTGACCTGCCATGCCGATCGCGAGTAATAAATCTGATTATTGAGTTCAGGAAGACTGTCATAAGGGTAGACGATGAATGACGGACCTTTATCGCGGATGCGCATATATTCGCCATTGACCTTTAAAGCCAGGATGGCGTTGTATTTCTGGAAGTCGCTGAGAGGGATGACGGTCGTGTAATCATTGAGTGCAACCACATTCAGGACCGAACCCTTTGCACCCACATACTCCATGAGTTTGCGCATCGGGATACCCTCAAACTTCGTGCGGCCATTATACCAGGGAGAGGTCGTCTGGAAACTCACCATCCCCAGTTTTTCAAGGCTGGCAATATCAAAAACGGCTTTTCCATTTTCGTTCGTATTTTCTATATTACCGGTAATGGTTAAAATGGGTTTGCCCACAGGCTTTGGCAGTTCGCCAGCCCAGCTTAAACTTTGTACCAAAAAGCAGCACAGCATTAGGATTATTCGCATATTGGCCTCCTCTTTTTAACAGAAGTATAAGAATTATAAGTTATTTATCCTATAAGTTTGTCTATTTTGTTGAACGCCAGGCCTTTTTGCAAACGCTACTTGATTAAAATCATCAAAATCAAAAAGATAGCTGTTGTTTTCCCCGTGATTGCAGACCGCTGGCTGGAGCTTACGTTTTTTAAAACATAAAAACTCAGTGTAATAAGCCACCCGAGTTTAAAAAATGATCGCTTTGATTTATTGATATATTTACGCACCCCCATTTTTTATCAATGGGGCATCGTTAAGATGAATTTATTTGTACAAAGAATGATAACGTACCCTCAATGTGAGGGAATAAGAGAGTGCGCGTACCGCTGACGTCGATGGCACGGAGTTTCGCTTAACCCGCCTCCAGCATACTGAAACTGACGATCCGCGAGCGCCCCAGCTCTTTCGCCCGGTAGAGCGCCACGTCTGCCGCGCGCAGCAGGTCGTCGCTTTGGGCGTGCTGCGGGTAACTGGCGATCCCGATCGACACATCCACCGGGCCAATCTCAGCAAGCCCATAGCGCAGCGACAGCGTATGGACGCCGTTATAAATCTCCGTTGCGCAGGCGTGCGCCGCTTCCTCATCCGCCCCCGTAAGCAGCACCAGAAACTCTTCGCCACCAAAGCGGAAAGCCAGACCGGCATCATGCACGGCACGCTGAACAATTGTCGCCACGCTCTTAATCACATGATCGCCAGCCTCATGACCGAAGCGATCGTTAATGCTTTTAAAGTGATCGATGTCGATCATCATGCAGCTCACCGGCTCATTATTGCGCATCGCCTGAGTTATCTGGGTGCGCAGGGTATCTTCCAGGTGGTGGCGGTTACGCAAGCCGGTGAGCGGGTCGAATAGCGCTTTTTCCAGCAGGGCATCGCGCAGACGCTGGTTGGCCAGCGCCAGACCCAGGGCTTCCGCCATTAATTCGAGATATGCGCGGGACGGTGCCGTTTCAGGCGTAATGTTCTGAAACGACAGCAAACCAATGGCTTCCCCCTGCGCAATGAGCGGCACGCACAATGAACTGTCTTTTTGTGATTCAGGCAGATGCTGGCAACCGATATCCGGCTCGCCGTTGACCGGTGGGTGGCTCTGACCACGGCGTATGGCCCAGCATTGATCGGGGTGGAAGGCATTTTTTTCTCCCTGGGGAGATAACCATTCCGCCGCACAGCGCATCTCCCACGGGTTTCGATCCAGAATATACAGACGCCCGGCGACACCCGGCGCAATGTTGGGCGCAAACAGCTCTGCCACCGCAATCACGTCGCTAACGTTCTCGCACCCCTGCAAGCGCTGGGTCATTCGCGCGAGCAGCTCGCGGATGGCCCAGTCTGCATCGCGTTCTTTTTCAAGCCGCTGCCTTGCCAGCCCGTTCTCGCGGAAAATGCGAATGGCCTGAGCCATATCACCTATCTCATCGACCTGGTTGAAATTGGGCGTTTCGACGGCGTAGTCCTGTGAGGCCAGTCGGTGAACCACATCACTGAGGCGCACCACCGGGCGCAGCACGCGGTGCTTGAGAATAAAGCCCATCACGAATAAGAAGAGCAGGGCGGTCAGGCCGACCATCACCTCTGAGGCGGTACGCAGCGTTTTCGACGTTTTGGTCGCTGCCTGGACATCGGCAATAATGCGCTTATCCAGCAGCATACGAAAATGGTCAATCTTGCTCTGGGCGCGTTCCGTTTCCAGTTCGTAGATTTTGCCGAAGAGTAACGCAATGGCCTGTTGTTCCTCACCCCGGGCGACGCTGGCTATTGCTGCCTGCTGTTCATCCTGTAGGCCATCGACAATCTTCAGCCCTTCATACAGCAGCGCCAGCTCTTCGCCCGTTGCGCCCGTATCTTTTAACTGCCCCACTTTGTGTTCAATATTCTTCAGTTCACCTTCTTTCGCCTGGTACGCTTTCAGCACATCGGACTCTTTTTTGATGGCGTAAAGGCGTGCTAAATCGGAGAGCATCCAGGTTTCTGCTTCAATCTCTTCCGTAAGCTGGTCAAAAATTTGTCGTTGCTTAACAGCCTGACGCTCTACGTTGTCGGCATGGGAAGCCATCAGCATGACGATGCCGGAGGCAATGGTCAGGCACACCGTGACACCATAAGCCCAGTTTGTGATCGTGGCGATTCGCACCTGTTGGATCCTTCTACGACAAATGTGGAAGAGCGTTCATTTCAGATTATAGAAAACCCCTGATTTAACGCGAAAAAAAAGGCGGCACCGGGCCGCCTGTCCAAACGCGTTTCGTTAGAGGTCCGGATGATTTTTTCCCTCTTCGATAAAGTCTGCGTCCAGCTCTTCGGCGTTGCCTGCGTGGTCGCGGCCAGAGAAGAGGTTCCAGCAGGCGATAAACAGGGCGGCAATCAGCGGCCCAATCACAAAGCCGTTAATGCCGTACAGCTCCATACCGCCGAGCGTGGTGATCAGTATCAGGTAGTCCGGCATTTTGGTGTCTTTGCCCACCAGCAGCGGACGTAAAAGGTTGTCCACCAGCCCGACGATAATGACAAAAAAGCCCACAATGAACAGACCCTGCCACAGCTGGTGAGTGGCAAACAGGAAGATGGCGGCGGGAACCCAGACAATAGCCGAGCCGACGGCGGGCACCAGGGAGAGGAACGCCATCAGCGCTCCCCACAGTACGCTACCGTCAATACCGACGATGGCAAAGGCGATACCGCCAAGCGTACCCTGAACCACCGCCACGACCGCCGTGCCTTTGACCGTGGCTCGTGAGACGCCGACAAACTTAGCGAACAGGTGCTGTTTGGCGAAGTCAGACAGCGGCAGCGAGTCGAGGATCTGGCGCACCAGATAGGGCCCGTCTTTGAGCAGGAAAAACAGCAGGTACAGCATAATGCCGAAGCTAATAGCAAAGCCGAACGTCCCTTTACCAATCAGGAACGCGCTTCCCGCCAGATACTGTCCGCCCTGTAACGCGACATCGGAGAGCTTCTTCTGGATCTGCGCGGCGTTGGTCAGGTTGTGATCCGCCAGGAAGCCGCTGGCCCAGTCCGGCAGGCGGTTGAAGATACCGGCGATGACTTCCGGGAACTGCGTGTTGTTCTGTTGCAGCTTGGTGTAAACCATGTTCAGTTCCACCGCGAGCGAGGAAAGGATCACCATCAACGGAATAAACACGATCAGGCAGATAATGCCGAGTGTGAGGAGGGAAGCCAGCCCGTTGCGATCGCCCAGCGCGGTACGCAGTTTGTTTTTCACCGGGTTGAAAATGATGGTCAGGATCGCTGCCCACAGAATCGCCGAGAAATAGGGTGACAGCACGTCAAAGAAAGCCCAGGTGACAAGGGCCAGGATGAGTATAAAGAAACCTTTGGTCAGTCCGTTAAATCGCATAGTGAGTCCTGGTGAAGAAGAAACTGTGTCGACTATAGAACTGATTTAAGGATTTACCAATAATTGCGCCGAAGTCGTGCCGGGTGGCTTTTTGTTAACAATCGCGGTATAACACCCTTCTTTGGATGTTTAGATGTCCATACGTTTAGAAGGTAATATGCAAACAGAACAACAAAACGGGCAGCTTAAGCGCACCATGAAAACCCGTCACCTGATTATGCTCTCGCTGGGTGGCGTTATTGGCACAGGGTTATTCTTCAATACCGGATACATCATTTCGACAACCGGCGCGGCGGGCACGCTGCTGGCGTATCTTATCGGTGCGCTGGTGGTCTGGCTGGTTATGCAATGCCTGGGGGAACTTTCCGTGGCGATGCCGGAAACCGGCGCGTTTCACGTCTACGCCGCTCGTTATCTCGGCCCGGCGACAGGGTATACCGTGGCGTGGCTTTACTGGCTTACGTGGACAGTGGCACTGGGATCGAGCTTTACCGCAGCCGGGTTCTGTATGCAGTACTGGTTCCCGCAGGTTCCCGTCTGGACGTGGTGCGTCGTCTTTTGCGTGGTGATTTTTGCTCTTAACGTCATTTCCACGCGCTTCTTCGCTGAAGGAGAATTCTGGTTCTCGCTGGTGAAAGTCATCACCATCATCGCCTTCATTATTCTCGGCGGGGCGGCGATCTTCGGTTTCATCCCGATGCAGGACGGTTCACCGGCGCCGGGCTTAAGCAACATTACTGCCGAAGGCTGGTTCCCGCACGGTGGTCTGCCGATCCTGATGACCATGGTGGCGGTCAACTTTGCCTTCTCCGGAACGGAGCTTATCGGCATCGCCGCAGGAGAAACGGAAAACCCGCACAAGGTTATTCCGGTTGCTATTCGCACCACCATCGCCCGGCTCATCATCTTCTTTATTGGCACCGTGTTTGTGCTGGCGGCGCTGATCCCGATGCAGCAGGCTGGTGTGGAGAAAAGCCCGTTCGTGCTGGTGTTTGAAAAGGTCGGCATTCCGTATGCGGCGGATATCTTTAACTTCGTGATCCTGACGGCGATCCTCTCGGCGGCGAACTCGGGTCTGTACGCCTCTGGCCGTATGCTGTGGTCTCTGTCTAACGAGAAAACGCTGCCGCGCTGCTTTGCCCGCGTCAACAAAAACGGCGTGCCGCTGACGGCGCTCTCCGTTTCCATGCTGGGCGGCGTGCTGGCGCTGTTCTCCAGCGTGGTCGCGCCGGATACGGTGTTTGTGGCCCTGTCAGCCATTTCCGGTTTTGCGGTGGTGGCGGTGTGGATCAGCATCTGCGCGTCGCACTTTGTGTTTCGTCGCCGTCACGTGCAGTCCGGGCAGCCGCTTTCGGCGTTGCAGTATCGCGCGCCATGGTATCCGCTGGTGCCCGTGCTTGGCTTTATCCTCTGCCTGGTGGCCTGCGTCGGCCTGTGGTTTGACCCCAGCCAGCGTATTGCCCTTTATTGCGGGCTTCCGTTTGTCGCCCTGTGTTATGGTGCGTACTACCTGACCCGAAACCTGACCACGCAGGAGCCTGAACATGTCGCAGAATAATCCGCTTACCGCCCTCCTTGAAAACCAGCCGTTTGTCGTGCTGGATGGGGCAATGGCAACGGAGCTGGAAGCGCGCGGTTGTAACCTTGCCGACAGCCTCTGGTCGGCCAAAGTGCTGATGGAAAACCCGGAGCTGATCCGTGACGTGCACCTCGACTATTACCGCGCGGGGGCACAGGTGGCGATCACCGCCAGCTATCAGGCCACGCCTGCGGGCTTTGCCGCACGCGGGCTGGACGAGGCGCAATCCCGGGCGTTGATTGGCAAAAGCGTAGAGCTGGCGCGCAAAGCGCGGGAAGCGTACCTGGCAGAGAATGCGCAAGCGGGCACGCTGCTGGTGGCGGGGTCGGTAGGGCCGTACGGCGCGTATCTTGCCGATGGATCTGAATATCGCGGCGATTACGTGCGTCGCGCCGAAGAATTCACTGCGTTCCACCGTCCCCGCGTGGAGGCGCTGCTGGATGCGGGCGCGGATCTGCTGGCTTGTGAAACGCTGCCTTCGTTCCCGGAGATTAAGGCGCTTGCGGCGTTGCTGACGGCGTATCCTCGCGCCCGGGCATGGTTCTCATTTACCCTGCGTGACAGCGAGCACCTGAGTGACGGAGCGCCGCTGCGGGATGTCGTTTCTGCGCTCGAAAGCTACCCGCAGGTTATCGCGCTGGGGATCAACTGTATCGCGCTGGAAAACACCACCTCGGCGCTGACGCATCTGCACAGCCTGACATCGCTGCCGCTGGTGGTCTATCCGAACTCCGGCGAGCATTATGATGCGGTGAGCAAAACCTGGCATCACCACGGTGAAGCCTGCGAGACGCTGGCAGGGTATTTACCGCAGTGGCTGGCGGCTGGCGCAAAATTAATCGGAGGATGTTGCCGGACCACGCCGAAAGATATTGCTGCGCTGACTGTTCAGCGCTGAGGTCTTTGCCGGGTGGCGCTGCGCCTTACCCGGCCTACAAATTGCACGAACCGTAGGCCGGGTAAGCGCAGCGCCACCCGGCGAAACAACCGCACAAAATTCACTATCCTTTCCCGCTTTTTTTCTAAAAACGAATCGTCATTAGCGATTCTTTTTTATTCCTTTATCAAAATTCTCGCGCCGGAAATACTGCCCTCATAACAACAAGGGGAGCAGACATTATGGCAATTTCATCGCGGATCACACTTCTCGGCGCACTGGCGCTGTGGGCATTTCAGGCGCAGGCGGTGGACGTCACCGTCGCGTATCAGACTTCCGCGGAACCGGCGAAAGTCGCGCAGGCGGACAACACCTTTGCCAAAGCGAGCGGGGCGAACGTCGACTGGCGCAAGTTCGACAGCGGCGCGGCGATTGTGCGGGCGTTAGCCTCGGGCGACGTGCAGATTGGCAACCTGGGCTCCAGCCCGCTGGCGGTGGCCGCCAGCCAGCAGGTGCCGATTGAAGTCTTCCTGCTGGCGTCGCAGCTCGGAAATTCCGAAGCACTGGTGGTGAAGAAAACTATCACGAAACCCGAAGATTTGATCGGCAAACGCATCGCGGTGCCGTTTATCTCCACCACGCATTACAGCCTGCTGGCAGCGCTGAAACACTGGGGCATTAAGCCGGGCCAGGTGCAGATCATCAACCTGCAACCTCCGGCGATTATTGCCGCCTGGCAGCGTGGCGACATCGACGGAGCATACGTCTGGGCGCCCGCCGTCAACGAGCTGGAAAAAGAGGGCACCGTGCTGACCGACTCCGAAAAAGTGGGGCAGTGGGGCGCGCCAACCCTTGACGTCTGGGTCGTACGTAAGGACTTTGCCGAGAAACACCCTGAAGTGGTGAAAGCCTTCGCCAAAAGCGCCATCGACGCACAGCAGCCATACATCAGCAACCCGGATGAATGGCTGAAACAGCCCGCCAACCTGGAGAAACTCTCACGTCTGAGCGGCGTGCCGGAAGCTGACGTGCCGGGGCTGGTAAAAGGCAACACCTATCTGACGCCTGCGCAGCAGGTCCAGCAGCTGAACGGGCCGGTGAGCAAAGCGATTGTCGACACTGCCACATTCCTGAAAGAGCAGGGCAAAGTACCTGCGGTGGCGGCGGATTACAGCCAGTTCGTGACCGATCGCTTCGTGAAATAAGGGGGCTGCAATGCTGAACATTACAAACCTGTCTGCCGATTACGGCGGCAAACCCGCCCTGGAAGAGATCTACCTGACGCTGGACAGCGGTGAACTGCTGGTGGTGCTGGGACCGTCCGGCTGCGGGAAAACGACGCTGCTGAACCTGATCGCCGGGTTTGTACCGTATCAGCACGGCACGATCCAACTGGAAGGGAAACGGGTAACGGGGCCGGGCGCAGAGCGCGGCGTGGTCTTTCAGAATGAAGGACTACTCCCGTGGCGAAACGTGCAGGAAAACGTTGCATTTGGTCTGCAACTGGCCGGTGTAGCGCGTGAACAGCGCCTGAAAACGGCGCGCGATATGCTGAAAAAGGTCGGGCTGGAGGGGGCTGAAAAACGCTTTATCTGGCAGCTTTCAGGCGGGCAGCGTCAGCGCGTCGGGATCGCCCGTGCGCTGGCGGCTAACCCACAGCTGCTGTTGCTGGACGAACCTTTCGGGGCGCTGGATGCCTTCACCCGCGAGCAGATGCAAACCCTGCTGCTGCGCCTGTGGCACGAAACCGGCAAGCAGGTGCTGTTAATCACCCATGATATCGAAGAGGCCGTGTTTATGGCGACAGAGCTGGTGCTGCTCTCACCGGGGCCGGGACGCGTGCTGGAGCGCCTGCCGCTTGACTTTGCCCGCCGCTATGTGGCGGGAGAGCCGGTACGCAGCATCAAATCCGATCCGCTGTTTATTGAACAGCGTGAATACGTCTTAAGCCGCGTGTTTGAGCAACGGGAGGCGTTCTCATGAGCATTGTTTTCAGTGAAAAAACGCGGCGGACGCGCCTTGCATTACGCTGGCCGTTCTCTCGCCAGCTCACCTTAAGCGTCGGCACGCTGGTGGTGTTGCTGGCGGTATGGTGGGCGGTTGCCGCGCAGCAGTGGATCAGCCCGCTGTTTCTGCCCCCGCCAGGCCAGGTTCTGGAAAAACTGATTACTATCGCCGGGCCGCAGGGCTTTATGGATGCCACGCTCTGGCAGCATTTAGGCGCCAGTCTGACGCGTATTCTGGTGGCGCTGCTGGCGGCGGTCATTATTGGCGTTCCGGTGGGGATCGCGATGGGACTGAGCCCGACGGTACGCGGCATTCTCGACCCGCTGATAGAGCTTTACCGTCCCGTCCCGCCGCTGGCTTACCTGCCCCTGATGGTGATCTGGTTTGGTATCGGGGAGACGTCAAAGATCTTACTGATATACCTGGCGATATTTGCGCCGGTTGCGATGTCGGCCCTGGCTGGCGTAAAGAGTGCGCAGCAGGTACGCATACGTGCGGCGCAGTCGCTCGGCGCCAGCCGCGCGCAGGTACTGCTGTTCGTCATTTTACCGGGCGCGCTGCCGGAGATACTGACCGGGCTGCGCATCGGCCTTGGGGTGGGCTGGTCTACGCTGGTGGCGGCAGAGCTGATAGCCGCCACGCGCGGCCTTGGGTTTATGGTGCAGTCGGCGGGAGAGTTCCTGGCGACTGACGTGGTACTGGCAGGGATCGCGGTGATCGCCGCGATTGCCTTTGGATTAGAACTGGGACTGCGCGCGCTACAGCGTCGCCTGACGCCCTGGCATGGAGAAATACAATGAGTGAACGACTGACCATTACCCCGCTGGGGCCATATATTGGCGCGCAGGTGTCGGGCCTGGACGTAACCCGTCCGCTGAGCGATAACCAGTTTGAGCAGCTGTACCACGCGGTGCTGCGTCATCAGGTGGTGTTCCTGCGTGAACAGGCCATTACCCCGCAGCAGCAGCGCGCGCTGGCCCTGCGTTTTGGCGACCTGCATATCCACCCGGTCTACCCGCATGCGGAAGGGGTGGAGGAAATTATCGTGCTGGATACCCATAACGATAACCCGCCCGATAATGACAACTGGCACACGGACGTTACCTTTATCGACACACCGCCAGCCGGGGCGATTCTGGCAGCAAAACAGCTGCCGGAGACGGGTGGGGACACGCTGTGGGCCAGCGGGATTGCCGCGTTTGAGGCGCTCTCCGCGCCGCTCCAGACCCTGCTGAGCGGCCTGCGGGCGGAGCATGACTTCAAAAAATCGTTCCCGGAGTACAAGTACCGTAAAACGGAAGAGGAACACCAGCGCTGGCTGGATGCGGTCGCAAAACATCCCCCGCTGCTGCACCCGGTGGTGCGGACCCATCCGGTGACCGGAAAGCAGGCGCTGTTTGTGAATGAAGGGTTCACCACGCGCATCGTGGACGTAGCGGAAAAAGAGAGTGAGGCGCTGCTTGGCTTCCTGTTCGCGCACATCACCAAACCGGAGTTCCAGGTGCGCTGGCGTTGGCAGGAGAACGATCTGGCGATCTGGGATAACCGCGTCACGCAGCATTACGCCAATGCGGATTACCTGCCGCAGCGAAGGATTATGCAGCGGGCGACGATCCTGGGGGATAAGCCGTTTTACCGTGCGCCTTGATTGCCGGGTGGCGGCGTTGCCTTACCGGGCCTACGTTTCATTGTAGGCCCGGTAAGCGTAGCGCCACCGGGCAACGAGGCTAAAGGTGTGCTTCTATATACCGCTGATAGCGGTTCGCCTTCAGATAACACAGATCCACCAGCACCAGCCCGTCGATACAGTTATTGAACGCCGGATCGCTGCCGAAATCGATAAACTGCACGCCGCCGGGCTCGCATAGCTCGGAATACTGTTTGTAGAGCGGCGGGATGCCGCAACCCAGGTTTCCGAGCAGGGATTTCAGCTTTGTCAGGTCATCCACGTAATCCACCCCGCCAAACTGTGCCAGCACATCCGGAAGTGAGGCCGGATAGGGTTGACGCGAGGCGGCTAAAGGATGGCTGGCCGGAAACCAGAGACGATAAAACGCCACCAGCAGATCCCGCGCGGCAGGCGGTAAGCCGCCGGAAATGGAGACCGGGCCAAACAGGTAGCGGTAATGGGGATAGCGTGCCAGATAGGCGCCAATACCTGACCACAGGTAGTCCAGACCGCGACGCCCCCAGTAGCGCGGCTGTATAAAGCTGCGCCCCAGCTCAATGCCGTGCTCCAGTATGTCCTGCATTTTTTCGTCGTAGTGGAACAGGCTGTAACTGTACAACCCCTCGACGCCGCGCTTTTCCACCTGCATGGCCGTTGGCATAAAGCGGTACGCGCCGACAATTTCCAGGTCATCGTCATCCCACAGAATGAGGTGCAGATAGTCATCATCGTAGCTGTCCGTATCCCGGCGCTTCCCGCTGCCTTCCTCCACGGCACGAAAGGCAATCTCGCGCAGCCGCCCCAGCTCGCGCAGCAGAGGCGCCTCTTCCTGCCCGTTGCGCTGCCAAAGATAGATGGCCTTACCATCGCTGGTTTTTCCCAGACACTCTGCCTGCGCCAGTTCGCGCTTCAGCGTGGCCCTGTCTTCCGGGCGGGCAATGGCGCACTGGGTTTTAAAGACGCCAGGCAATCCCTTGCCAAGACGTATCACGTGCTGACGACACTGCTCGGCCATCTCACGCGATGAAAGGGTAGAACTAAACCGCTCATTCCAGGCAATCTGCTGGCCGATTTTGATCGGCAGCTGACTGTGACGGCGGCGAAACATCTGTTGCATCAGCAGCAGCATGGATACAGTTGGCGAGACCAGCGTGCTGGCATAAAACAGCAGGCTGTTGTGCGCCTGGATATGTACCGGAAGTAGCGGCACCCGTAATTTACCGGCCAGCTTGATAAAGCCCGGATGCCATTTTTTATCGCGGATGCCTTTGCGCGTTGGGCGGGAAACTTCACCCGCCGGAAAGAAGATCAGCACACCGGCGTTTTGCAGGTGCTGCTCCATCTGTATCAGTGAGGCTTTTGCGGTTCTGCCGCCCATATTATCTACGGGAATAAACAATGAACTGAGGGGCTCAAGGTGGGACAGCATCCTGTTGGTAACAACCCTGACGTCGCGGCGCACGCGGGAAACGGCGTACAGCAGCGCCAGCCCATCCAGGGTGCCGGTGGGGTGGTTCGCTATCACAATGAGTGGGCCGTGTTCGGGGATTTGTTCGAGATCGCGAGCGGAAACGGAGCAGTGAATATCAAGGTGTTCCAGAACCTGCTCCACCATATCCAGCCCTTTCAGGTGACGGTGGCTGGCGGCAAACTGCTGAAATTCGTCTTCGTGAAGCAGTCTTTTTAACAGACTTTTTTGCCAGGGTGCTGGCCTCGCCTGAGGCCAAAGGTCATCAAGAACGCTGTCGAGACTAAACATTGATCACTCCTCCTGCCGTCTTGCCCAGACAGTAGAAGGAGGAGATGTCGTTTGTATTGCAGTTTGGTGAAGATTAGCGCAGAGAGCAGGCCGGGTAAGGCGAAGCCGCCACCCGGCGCTAAAGCGGATTAACGCAGAATTTTCTTCTCAGCCAGATCCAGCGCGAAATAGCTGAAGATCAGATCCGCGCCCGCGCGTTTGATCGCCCCCAGGCTTTCGAGGATCACTTTCTCTTCGTCGATGGCACCCGCCTGCGCGGCGAATTTGATCATCGCGTACTCGCCACTCACCTGGTAGGCGCCAAGCGGCAGTTCGGTGCGTTCGCGAATGTCGCGCAGGATATCCAGGTATGCGCCAGCCGGTTTCACCATCAGGCAGTCAGCGCCCTGGGCTTCATCAAGCAGAGACTCACGAATCGCTTCGCGGCGGTTCAGCGGGTTCATCTGATAGGTTTTACGATCGCCTTTCAGCGCGGTGCCCGCTGCTTCGCGGAACGGGCCGTAGAAAGAGGAGGCGAATTTGGTGGAGTAGGACATGATGGCGGTGTCGGTGAAGCCCGCGGCGTCCAGCGCCTGGCGGATCGCCTGTACCTGCCCATCCATTGCCGCAGAAGGCGCAATGAAATCCGCACCCGCAGCGGCGGCAACCACCGCCTGCTTGCCCAGATTCAGCAGGGTCGCATCGTTGTCCACGCCGTGATCGCACAGCACACCGCAGTGGCCATGAGAGGTGTATTCGCAGAAGCAGGTATCGGACATGACGATCATCTCCGGCACACTCTCTTTGCAGATGCGCGACATGCGGGCGACGAGGCCGTCTTCTTTCCAGGCATCGCTGCCGGTCGCGTCAGTGTGGTGGGAGATACCGAACGTCATCACCGAGCGGATGCCCGCATTCGCAATACGTTCGATCTCGCGGGCCAGATGCTTTTCAGGAATGCGCATCACGCCCGGCATCGCGTCGATGGCTTTGTAGTCATCGATCTCTTCTTCAACAAAAATCGGCAACACCAGATCGTTTAAGGTCAGTGTTGTCTCTTCAAACATGGCGCGCAGTGCGGGTGACTTGCGCAGGCGACGGGGACGTGCAATTAAATCGGTCATGGTATGCCTGATGTTTGTGGAACAAAGAGGTATAGTGTACCTGAAAGCGGGGAGCGGTGTTTTACTAAAGTGGGCTTTTAGATTTTGGGCGTTGCGTCAAAACACGCGACGGGTAATTTGTCCTCCCGAAATTAAAAAGGCATTTTAAAGAGGGGAATATATTGGCGTTATTTCTGTATTGAAGAGGTAATATCATTATTAGTGATCTATTGTTTTTTATTATATTTATTGAACCAATGAAATGAGATTGCAATCTACTGATTTTATAATCTTTATTCATAATGATTGATATTGTCCTGGGTTTATAAGCTTATTTGTCTGAATACGGACTTAATGGAATCATTCATTGAACCTTTTCGAAGTGAAACTGCATAATTCCTTCCGCAATTAAACATTGCCAAATGATTTGATGGACAAACTTGCTTACGTCCCTGAGGAGGGATGACCCAATGCAAACATGGAAAAAGAAACTGGTTGTATCACAACTTGCATTAGCCTGCACACTGGCTATCGCTTCTCAGGCCAATGCGAAAGATATATCCGGCACGACATATAATACTTATGGATATGACAATACTGCGTCCACGCCCTGGTATTATGGTTATGCTGACTGGAATTATTCAGATGCCACACATGATGGTGACATTTATCCGGTCGTCAATAAATCAACCGTAAACGGAGTTATTTCGACATACTATCTGGATGATGGTGTCAATGGCCGTGCGAACGCGTTGAGTATTTCTAACAGTACCATTAACGGCATGATCACGTCAGAGTGTATGACCACGACGTGTGCAGATGGCGTAGATACTGACGGCACCGCTCATACCCAGTATGATCGTTTTAGCCTGACCGTTGATAACTCCACCATCAACGATACCTACGAGCATTACGCGTATGATGTCGTTAATGGCGAAACCACTGAAACGCATTATCTGGACACCTATGGTCTGGGTAACGCCATCACCCTGGACGTTGAGTCTGATATCGTTATTCAGAACAACTCCCACATCGCGGGCATCACGCTGACGCAGGGTTACCAGGATCTGGATAACACGCCATACGACGGTGTTGAAGGCGTTGCTAATAGCAGCAATGTCTTTACTGATACGCTGGTGGTGAAAGACTCTGTGCTGACCTCCGGTGCGTACAGCGATCTGGGTACCAGCGGCTTCTACGGTCAAACGGCGAAGCCGAGCGACTACGGTGAAACCAACGCCACGGCTGCCGATGATGCGGCGCTGATCGTTGCGGCCGGCGCGTCTGATAACGCTATGCAGACCACCGCTACCTTCGATCACTCTACCATTACTGGCGATATCCTTTTCTCCAGCACCTTTGATAACAACTTCTACGAGAATGGCGATCCGGCAACGGATACCACCGATGACGGCATCTATAACCCAACTACTAACGGCTGGGATGATACCGACAAGCTGGATGTCACGCTGACCAATGGCAGTAAATGGGTGGGTGCTGCGCAGTCAAGCGTTGAAGCCATCGGCACGGCGCAGATGTATGGTGAAGGCTACAGCAATGTAGACTGGCACGCGCTTTCTCCAAACAGCATCTGGCCTGATTCTACCTTTGACAGCAACGGTCACGTTGCGGGTGAAGAGGTTTATCAGAGCGGCCTGTTCAACGTGGCGCTGGATAACGGTTCCGAGTGGGATACCCGTAAGATCTCCAACATCGACGCGCTGACGGTGAACAACCAGTCTCAGGTCAATGTTGAAAACTCCGGCCTGCTGGCCGATTCCATCACTCTGACCAATGCGTCTAGCCTGAATATCGGCGACAGCGGCGCGGTAGCAACCGACAGCCTGTATCTGGATAGCTACAGCCGTGCGGCACTGACTGAAGAGACAGCTGAGCTGTATGCCAACACCATTACCGTGGACAACGGTGCAGAGCTGGCGCTGGGTCTGGGTCAGGTTGATACGCACAATATGGTGCTGACCGATGGCGGTGTGCTCAACGTTGCCAGCCGCGATTATGTGCTGAACAGCGACCTGAACAACGCACGCTATATCACCAACGATCGCTATAAAGCGGACTACGACTATGGTGTTGTCGCGCTGAACTCTGACGGTCATCTGGCGGTGAACGGTGACGTTGCCGGTAACTATAAAGTGCGCATCGACGATGCGACCGGCGCAGGCTCCGTAGCTGACTACAAAAACAAAGAGATCATTCGCGTCTATGACAATAACGCGGATACCGCTGCCAGCTTTACTGCGGCAAACAAAGCTGATTTAGGTGCTTACACCTATCAGGCGCAGCAGAAGGGCGACACCGTTGTTCTCCAGCAGGAAGAGCTGACCGACTACGCCAACATGGCGCTGAGCATTCCTTCTGCTAATACCAACATCTGGAATCTGCAACAGGATACCGTGGGTACCCGTCTGACCAACAGCCGTCATGGCCTGGCAGATAACGGCGGCGCATGGGTGAGCTATTTCGGCGGCAACTTTGACGCGGATAATGGCACCGTTAGCTACGATCAGGACGTAAGCGGCATTATGGTAGGTCTGGATACTCAGATCGACGGTAATAATGCTAAGTGGATTGTCGGTGGTGCGGCTGGTTTCGCGAAGGGTGATATCAGCGATCGTACAGGTCAGGTCGATCAGGACAGCCAGACTGCGATGATCTACGCGTCGGCGAAGTTCATGAATGACATCTTCCTCGACAGCTCCCTGAGCTACACCCGCTTCAACAACGACCTCTCTGCCACCATGAGCAATGGTCAGTATGTTGACGGTAATACCACGACTGACGCCGTTGGTTTCGGAATGAAACTGGGCTATGACTGGAAACCAAACCTGTCTGGCTACGTCACGCCTTACGCGGCGATCTCTGGCCTGTTCCAGTCCGGTGATGACTACCAGTTAAGCAACGACATGCGTATCGATGGTCAGTCTTACGACAGTATGCGTTATGAACTCGGCGTGGATGCAGGTTATACCTTCAACTACGGCGGTGAGCAGGCATTAACGCCTTACTTCAAACTGGCTTACGTGTATGACGATGCCGACAACAATGCTGATATCAACAACGACAGCATTGATAACGGCGTGGAAGGCTCTGCGGTTCGCGTGGGACTGGGCACTCAGTTCAGCTTCACGAAAAACTTCAGTGCTTACACTGATGCGACTTATCTGGGCGGCGGCGACGTTGACCAGAACTGGGGCGCAAACCTGGGTGTGAAATATACCTGGTAAGAAAAAAACGCGGGGGATTTTGCCCCCGCTTTTTTATGTGCTTTAAAAATAATAAAGAACCGACAGATACAGATGACTTGAGGTATGCATGAACGTTAATGCGAAACCACTTTCTGAATTAAGCCGGCTCATAAAGTGTCTGGAAATCGCCGGTACCCCATTTAAGACCGAACCACAACAATTAATAACTACCGGCAATAATGATGATGAACCCTTGACCGTTGTCATACAATCCGGTCTGACTGCCGTCCACCGTAAATCAGACGAATTACTTATGGGTATCGCGCGGGCACCGTATATCCACGGTTTAAGCGCATGGATAAATGACAACCATCTTGAATATTCTCTGATAGCACAAACACCTTGTAGCGGATTTTATTTGCCCGCCTCTGACGCGTGCCAACTTATTCAGGAAGCGCAACTTTGGCAAGAGGCTTTCTGCTGGCTGTCATGGCTAAACCATTTAATGGGAAAGCGTGATATGCAGTTGGTCGGAAATAACTCCTATAGCCAAATTCGGGCGATGCTGATCAATATGGCCGAGTGGGATGACACGCTACGTTCAAAAATTGGTGTTATGAATCATATTCAGCGTAGCACGCGTATTTCTCGTTCGGTCGTTGCTGAGGTTCTGGCGGCGCTGCGGCAGGGGAACTACATCAATATGAGTCGGGGCAAACTGATCAGTATCAACCGTTTGCCCACGGACTATTGAGATCAGTTAGAGGCCGTAAGCACCTGTGCTTTATTGGCGCTCAGCTCGGCCACCAGATTATTTACGCCATCACTCATATTCACGAAGCGTGTATTTGGCGACCGGGTGACCACCACAAAAGCGCCTACGTTTGATTGCGGAATCATCGCCATGTAGGTGATGAATCCGCCACCTCCACCGGTTTTTTGAATAATCCCCGGTCGGCCATCTTTTGGCGCCATATACACCCAGCCCATGCCGAGGGCATCGGCTTTACCTGGAACATCCATGCCAATGACGCGACGTAGCTGAGCACGCTGGTAGATGAGCGTCTGCATTCGGTCGGCCTGATTGCTGCGCGCGTAAAAATCCGATGAGAGGAACTGTTGCATCCAGCGCATCATGTCGCCGGGCGTAGAGTAAACGCCACCGCTGCCAATGGCGGCCAGCGTGTTATTGCACGGGCTGGCCCCTTTTTCCGCCACCATCAGACGCTTGCACTGGTCCGGGGAGGGGGTGTACGTGGTATCTTTCATCCCGAGCGGACGCGTGATCTGCTCTTCAAACAGTTGAGGGTAGGGCTTACCCGAGGCCGTCGCTAAAGCGTCGGCCAGCAGATCAAACGCCAGGTTAGAATAGCCGGCCTGCGAGCCCGGGGCCGATTTCAGGGTTGCTGTGCTCAGGTAGTTCCAGCGTTGCTCGCGGGTTGGCCAGACAAAGACAGGGCGATGCGCAGCGCCACCGGGCTGTTCTCGCGGCAGGGCGCTGGTATGGGTCGCAAGATTCACCAGTCTGATCGGCGTTCCCTGATATGTCGGAACGCGAGCGCCGGGCGGCGCATATTTGCTGAGCGGATCGTCGAGTTTCACCACGCCCTGATCGAGCAGTTTCACCAGCATTTCGCTGGTCATCAACTTGGTTATCGACGCGATACGGATAACGGAATCCAGCTGCGGACGAACGTTATTTCCCGGCCGTGTTTCACCGAAGCTGCGAAACACCCGTTGGTTACCGTCGATCACGACCAGCGCCATTCCCGTCGCACCGCTGCCGTAATAAATAAGGTTCGCGTAGCGATCGGCAATGTCAGAGGCCAGAACCGGGGCCGTCAGAGGCTGTGCTGCCTGGGCGGTTGACAGGCTCACCGCACACAGCGCGGCGATAGAGAGCAGACAACGTTTCAACGAAAAGCATCCATCAAGTGAATAAGGAAAGTTACGGGTAGTTATACTACTAATCGGCGTCGGGCAATGGCCCGATTTGCATAACGATAGCGAGAAAAACGTAACCGTGGGTAAATTTGAACAATTTACTTGCGGCGTGGCTCCCATTTTGTGACATCGACCGTATGATAGACGCTACGATCGCTGTTGCGAATGAAACGCACCGAAACAATTCCTGAAAACGGGGAAGCGAACTAATAATTCACCCGCAGGTCTCACTTTTTTGCCTGAGCCGGGAGGCTGGCACAGGCAAGGTTTCGTGTGGCGATATGTTGAACACAGCAACAGCCATAACAACAAGAAGGAAGCACAATGTTTAAGTCTTTTTTCCCAAAGCCGGGGCCCTTTTTCCTGTCGGCATTTATTTGGGCACTGCTGGCTGTCATTTTCTGGCAGGCCGGTGGCGGCGCGTGGCTGACCCGTCTTACGGGGGCAACGGGCGACATTCCCATTAGCGCAGCGCGCTTCTGGTCCATGAGCTATCTGCTTTTCTACGCTTATTACGTGCTCTGCGTAGGGCTTTTCGCCATGTTCTGGTTTGTCTATTCTCCTCACCGCTGGCAATACTGGTCGATTTTCGGCACGTCGTTAATCATCTTTGTCACCTGGTTCCTGGTGGAGGTGGGCGTAGCGGTCAACGCCTGGTATGCGCCGTTTTACGATCTGATCCAGACGGCGCTGAGTTCGCCGCATAAAGTGACCATTAACCAGTTCTACCATGAGGTGGGGATCTTCCTCGGCATCGCCCTCATCGCCGTGGTGATCGGC
Organism: Enterobacter cloacae complex sp. IR5403; assembly: GCF_049238705.1. Classification (NCBI taxonomy): domain Bacteria; kingdom Pseudomonadati; phylum Pseudomonadota; class Gammaproteobacteria; order Enterobacterales; family Enterobacteriaceae; genus Enterobacter; species Enterobacter cloacae complex sp. IR5403. Next base: position 29,471 of record NZ_JBMKHP010000002.1, read on the forward strand.
GTGATGAATAACTTTTTCGTCAGCCACTATGTGTTCCGCTGGCGTACGGCGATGAACGAACACTATATGGCGCACTGGCAGCACCTGCGGCATATCGAAGGTGCCGCACAGCGTGTGCAGGAAGACACCATGCGTTTTGCCTCTACTCTGGAAGATATGGGCGTGAGCTTTATCAACGCCATCATGACGCTGATCGCCTTCCTGCCGGTGCTGGTGACGCTCTCGTCGCACGTTCCGGAGCTGCCGATTGTCGGCCATCTGCCCTACGGCCTGGTGATTGCTGCGATTGTCTGGTCGCTGATGGGAACGGGGCTGCTGGCGGTGGTAGGGATCAAGCTGCCGGGGCTGGAGTTTAAAAACCAGCGCGTGGAAGCGGCCTACCGTAAAGAGCTGGTGTATGGCGAAGACGATGCCAACCGTGCGTCACCGCCTACCGTGCGTGAGCTGTTTGGCGCCGTACGTCGTAACTACTTCCGCCTCTATTTCCATTACATGTATTTCAATATCGCGCGCATTCTTTATCTTCAGGTTGATAACGTTTTCGGGTTGTTCCTGCTGTTCCCGTCCATCGTTGCGGGTACGATTACGCTCGGTCTGATGACCCAAATCACCAACGTCTTTGGTCAGGTTCGCGGTTCGTTCCAGTATCTGATTAGCTCCTGGACTACGCTGGTGGAGCTGATGTCCATCTACAAACGTTTACGCAGTTTCGAGCGTGAGCTGGACGATAAGGACGTGCAGGAAGTCACCCATACATTAGGTTAAAAAGGAATTGCTATGCCATTAGCCGTATCACGTGCATTACCGCTGACGTTACTCGCCGCTTTCGTGCTGGCGGGCTGTGCCGAAAAAGGGGCTGCCCCGCTCAAAGAAGGGGAGAAGCCCGTTGATGTGGCGAGCGTGGTGCGGCAAAAGATGCCCGCCAGCGTGAAGGATCGCAGTGAGTGGGCTGATGCGCTGGCAGCGACCTTCAAAAGCCAGAAGATCGCGCCTACCGAGGAGAATATCTGCTCGGTGCTGGCGGTGGCGCAGCAGGAATCAATGTATCAGTCAGATCCTGTTGTGCCTGGCCTGAACAAAATCGCCTGGAAGGAGATCGACCGTCGGGCCGAATCGATGCATATCCCGGTTTTCCTGGTGCATACCGCCCTTAAAATCACCTCGCCAAACGGTAAAAGCTACAGTGAACGGCTGGATACGGTGAAAACCGAGAAGCAGCTCAGCGCCATTTTCGATGATTTCATCAATATGGTACCGATGGGGCAGAAGCTGTTTGGTTCGCTAAATCCGGTGCATACCGGCGGTCCGATGCAGGTCAGTATCGCATTTGCGGAAAAGCATACCGACGGCTATCCGTGGGATATCGACGGTACGGTACGTCAGGAGGTCTTCTCCCTGCGCGGTGGGCTGTGGTTTGGAACGTATCACCTGCTGAATTATCCGGCCAACTACGATAAACCGCTGTATCGCTTTGCCGACTTTAACGCGGGCTGGTATGCCAGCCGAAATGCAGCCTTCCAGAATGCGGTAAGCCGCGCCAGCGGTGTGAAGCTCGCTTTGGACGGCGATCTCATTGCTTACGGCAGCAGTGAGGCCGGGACTACCGAACGTGCGGTGCGAAAACTCTCGACGAAGCTGGAGATGAGCAATAGCGACATTCGCCGACAGCTGGAGAAGGGCGATAGCCTGGCGTTTGAGAAAACGGATCTGTATAAGCAGGTCTTTGCGCTGGCCGAGAAGAAAAGTGGGAAGGCATTACCCAGAGCCATTCTGCCAGGCATTCAGCTGGAAAGCCCGAAGATCACGCGTAACCTGACGACCGCCTGGTTCGCGAAACGCGTTGACGATCGTCGGGCACGCTGTATGGGACTGTAATCAGTGGCGGTTGCGCCAGCGCAGGACAAGGGCAATCACGCCCAGAACCATGCTGCCCGCGAGGAAGGGAATGAGTCCAAATACGGTGCTCACGCCTAAACCGATTTCAACGCGCGGGCGGCCTGTATCCTGCACCTGCATCAGATGCTCATACACGCCGGGGGCATGCACCAGCATATTCAGCAGTTGGGTTCCAGCCCAGAAACAAAACAGAACAAACAGGGCATAGGCAATATTCCCCGCCGTGGAGGTTTTTGGTTGTTTTCCGCCAAAAATCGGTTTCGACAATGTAAAGTCTGCCATAAGACCTCCCGAAAATATCACTCTGTTTTAATACGCGTCGTACAGGGTGAGTGTGACAGGTCATAGCATTTGTCAATATCAGAATCGTGGGAAATTCGGCTCAGGATTTCTCCTGGATTGTCGATTTCTGCATCACGTCACAAATTGATAACATAAGTGAAACTGCGCTGCTTTTCAGAATTTACGTATCCGCCACAGACGCCTTGATCAAACTGTGAGAGGATAGGTTTTTTTCTGCCGGAGTTGTCATGAAGCTCACTTCCAAACTACGCCGTGACTGGCATTACTACGCCTTTGCGATCGGGCTGATCTTTATTCTCAACGGTGTTGTCGGGCTGCTGGGATTTGAAGCGAAAGGCTGGCAAACCTATGCGGTTGGGCTGGTAACCTGGGTAATCAGTTTCTGGCTGGCGGGATTTATTATCCGCCGTCGTCCCGATGAGACGACGACGGCAGAGAAAGCCGACTAACCGTTAGTTAACAGAGCTTTTCAGGGCGCTGTCAGCGGCGTGACGCTCCAGCGCCAGTTCAATCAGGCGGGTGATCAGTTCCGGATAGCTTATCCCGCTGGCCTGCCACAGTTTCGGGTACATGCTGATATTGGTAAAGCCCGGCAGAGTATTGATTTCGTTAATCACCACCTCGTTATCCGGCGTCAGAAACACGTCGACGCGCGCCATCCCACAGCATCCCAGCGCCTGATAGGCTTCAACGGCGATCGCGCGGATCTTGTCGTTAACGTCAGGATCGAGCGCGGCGGGAACCACAACCTGGGCACCTTTGTCGTCAATATATTTGGTGTCGTAGGAATAGAAGTCGCTGTTCAACACGACTTCACCGCAGGTACTCGCCTGCGGGAAGTCGTTGCCCAGTACGGCGCACTCAATTTCGCGTCCGTTAATTCCCTGCTCAACCACCACCTTATGGTCAAACTCAAAGGCCAGACGAACGGCATCGTTAAACTGCGCTTCGCTGGTGACTTTGCTGACGCCGACGGACGAGCCCTGATTCGCTGGTTTCACAAACAGCGGCAGGCCGAGTTGCGCCTGGATCTGCGCGAAGCTGTGTTTATCGCGGTTGGCGCGAGTAAGCGTCACGAACGGCGCAATATTCAGACCGGCGTCACGCAGGAGACGTTTTGTGACGTCTTTATCCATGCAGGCGGCAGAGCCCAGCACATCGGAACCGACAAACGGCAGGTTCGCCATCCGCAGCATGCCTTGCAGGGAGCCGTCTTCGCCCAGCGTGCCGTGAACAATAGGGAACACCACGTCAATCTGTGCCAGCGCCTGCGCGTTCCCGGCATCGATAAGCTGTCCCTGTTCTACGCCCGGAACCGTTGCGACGCTGATATCAGAAGGATTAAGGGCGATGTGCGCCGGATCGTCAGCGTGTAACAGATACTGGCTGGCATCGTTAACATGCCACTGGCCCTGTTTATCAATGCCCAACAGCACCACGTCAAAACGGCTTTTATCAATCGCATCAACGATATTTTTAGCCGATTGCAACGACACCTCGTGCTCTGCCGATTTTCCCCCAAAGACAATACCTACGCGCTGCTTTGCCATCTCACTCTCTTCCAGTCTGACGAAAAGCCAATAACATACCACGATGCCCGGCGGGTTTCGCGGCCTTCTGCCATAATGTTTTGAGGGATGCTGAAGGGGGGCGCGTGAAAGGAAAAGGTCTGTTTATTCTTATTGTTATTGCCGGGATCGCCACGGTGGGCTACCGCTGGTTGCCGCCGTATTACAATCCTTTCGTGCCGCTTACGCTTGACGATCCGCCCGGAAAAATAACCCAGTTTAAACTTCGACGTTTAACACCGCAGGCATGCGAAAGCCTGTTAGCGCAGGCGAATCAACGCCAGCTTATCCGTACCCAGACTGTCGCTGACAGCGCCGGTGAGTGTCCGCTGAGTAACGTGGTGCGCGTGCGCGATTTTGGCCCGGTGAGCCTGAACAGTAGCTTTCTGGCCAGTTGTCCGCTGGCGTTAAGTTCTGCGCTGTTTGTCAGCCAGCAGGCCCGACCGCTCACCCAAACCTGGACGGGAAGCGAGCTTACCCGTATTGAACATCTGGGCAGCTTCGCCTGCCGCAATATCTACAGCCGCCCGGATGCGCGGCGCAGCGAACATGCCACGGCGGATGCGCTGGATATCAGCGCTTTCAGGCTGGCAAACGGACAGCGCGTTACCGTCCTGAACGGCTGGAAAGCGGAAAAGACGCAGCCCTGGCTACAGGCGCTGCTCTCGGCAAGCTGTGGTTATTACGGTAACGGTCTGGGACCGGACTATAATGCCGCCCATGCCAACCATTTCCATCTGGGGATGCGCGGATATGGATTATGTCGATGAAGCATAATCTTCCGCCTAAATTTGGATAAATTGTGACTTATTTCACAAATATGATGACTGGGAAGATAAAACACCAAAGTCTGCAAGGCCGCATCTCTGGCGCTATGTCATTGCGCGTAACTTGCTAATCTGTCGGCGAATTCGCCTAAAAATGAAGACTATTTCTGTTATGGAATCCTGGAAAGTTAACCTCATTTCAGTCTGGTTCGGCTGCTTCTTCACCGGACTGGCTATCAGCCAGATATTGCCCTTCCTGCCGCTGTATGTGTCGCAGCTGGGGGTCACTTCCCATGAAGCGCTCTCCATGTGGTCCGGCCTGACGTTCAGCGTGACGTTTCTGGTCTCCGCCATTGTGTCGCCGATGTGGGGTAGCCTGGCGGATCGCAAGGGACGCAAGTTGATGCTGCTTCGCGCCTCGCTGGGGATGGCGATAGCCATTTTGCTCCAGGCCTTCGCCACCAACGTCTGGCAGCTGTTTATTCTGCGGGCGATAATGGGGCTGACCTCCGGGTACATTCCAAATGCCATGGCGCTGGTGGCCTCACAGGTACCGCGTGAGCGAAGCGGCTGGGCGCTCAGCACGCTTTCCACCGCCCAGATCAGCGGGGTCATTGGCGGCCCGCTGCTCGGCGGCTTCCTGGCTGACCATGTCGGGCTGCGTGCGGTCTTTATCATTACCGCGATCCTGCTGACGATCAGCTTTCTGGTCACCCTTTTTCTGATTAAAGAGGGCGGGCGGCCTGTTGTCAGTAAATCCGAACGCCTGAGCGGAAAAGCGGTTTTCGCCTCGCTGCCGTATCCTGGCCTGATGATTAGCCTCTTTGTGACGACGATGGTGATCCAGCTCTGTAACGGCTCGGTAGGGCCGATTCTGGCGCTGTTTATCAAGTCGATGGCACCGGACAGCAGCAACATTGCGTTTCTGAGCGGGATGATTGCCGCCGTGCCTGGCGTGTCGGCGCTGATGTCCGCTCCGCGTCTGGGGAAACTGGGCGACAGGATCGGTACGGCACGTATTCTGATGGCAACGCTCATCATTGCGGTGATCCTTTTCTTTGCCATGTCATTCGTCACCACACCTCTTCAGTTGGGCATCCTGCGCTTCCTGCTTGGCTTCGCGGATGGCGCCATGCTGCCCGCTGTACAGACGCTGCTGGTGAAATATTCCAGTGACCAGGTAACCGGCCGCATTTTTGGCTACAACCAGTCGTTCATGTATTTAGGCAACGTAGCGGGCCCGCTTATCGGCGCCTCGGTCTCGGCGATGGCGGGTTTCCGCTGGGTATTTGCCGCGACGGCGGTGGTGGTCCTGCTGAATATTATTCAACTGGCCTTTGCCTTGCGACGCCGCAGGCGAATCGCTGAGGCAAAGTCGGCCCGGTAAACACGATAATATATTATTTATTCTTATGAACGCCGCATTTTTATATAACGAAATGCGGCGCCTTTCTTTTAGAAAAACGTTTCGCTTTCGCGCTGAAATATCTTTTTTGGCAGCGATGTCACTTTTGCATAAGATAAAGCCAATCCATGCTTTTCATTATTCAGTGAGGGTGTTAATTTCAGGGGAAATCACATAAGGAAATAGCACCATGAAAAATCTCATTGCTGAGTTGTTGGTTAAGCTTGCCCAAAAGGAAGAAGAGTCGAAAGAGCTGGTTGCCCAGGTCGAGGCGCTGGAAATAGTTGTGACGGCGCTGCTGCGACAGATGGCAAAGCCGGAGCAGGAGGCGTTGATTGACAACGTTGAAGGCGCGCTGGAAAAAGCGCGTCCTGATTCCCTGGTGCCTGCGGAAGATGCGGAGCTGCTTCAGCAATACGTAAAGAAGCTTTTAAGGCATCCTCGCAGCTAACCTGTCTGAGGTGAAATGACGTGTCACAGAATTGTCATGCAGGATGCCTGGCGTCGCTCTGTTTTTATTTTTACACATTTATGCAGGGGAAATTAAATTGAGACAGAGCACACTTTTCACCGCATAATTTCTGCTATTAATTACCGCCTCCCTTCCGGCGAAACCGGATAATGATCATTGTGTCGCTACAGGGCTGAAATAACCGGGAAGCCCGGCGAAAATCAGGTTCGCAGGGTGGTTTTTTTTCCGTAACGAACCAGACTTAACGTGGAACTTCACATAAAGGATGGTGCAATGAAAACAACAATACTGGTTACCCTTCTCTCTGGCCTGTGTCTGATGGCCTCAGCACACGCGGAAGAGAAAACGTTAACGCCCCAGCAGCAGCGCATGACGACCTGTAACCAACAGGCGACATCGCAAAGCCTGAAAGGGGATGCCCGTAAAACGTACATGAGCGACTGCCTTAAAAATGGTGCGGCTAAACCCGGTGAAAAAAGCCTGACCCCGCAGCAGCAAAAAATGCGCGAGTGCAACGCCCAGGCGACACAGCAGATGCTGAAAGGCGACGATCGCAGCAAGTTCATGAGCGCGTGCCTGAAAAAACAGGCGTAGTGCTAACGGGTGAGTCACGGCTGTGGCTCACCCAAAATTTCATACTTTCCCCGCTACCCCCCTCTCTATAATTTGGGAAAATGTTTCAGAATATTCCCAAAAATGATGAATGATGAGTTTTATGACAATCACGAGAACATTCGGGAAGCGTGGTACCAGCAGCTTTCTCAGGATGATTCATACCGTTCCGGTCTGCGATTTGCCCGGCGAATACGGCTGGCACGCATCGTTGGTCTGGCGGCGCTATTCGTTCCGCTTGCCAGCGTCCTGGTGAGCCAGTTTCTTTCCGGCGTCTGGTGGTTATTGCTGGTGGGCTGGGTCTTTGTCTGGCCCCATCTGGCCTGGCAGCTGGCTTTTCGTTCGGCTGAACCCCACAGCAGTGAAATCGTTAATCTGAAAATCGATGCCATTATTGCCGGCGTCTGGATGGGGCTAACAGGGTTCAGTGCGCTGCCAACGGCGGCGCTGATCATGATGATCGGCATGAATATGATGGGATCGGGGGGATGCCGGTTATTTCTGACAGGACTGGCGCTGCTTGCTCTGTCTGCCCTGTTGACCGTGCAATCCACGGGTACTCCTGTGCTATTGACCTCTGAACCGCTGGCGTTGTGGCTGACGCTCCCCGTGCTGGTGGTCTACCCCATACTGTTTGCCTGGCTCAGCCACCGCACGGCGATCCGTCTGGCAGAGCATAAGCGTCGGCTTGAGCTGATGAGTACCCGCGACGGAATGACCGGCGTATTCAATCGCCGTCACTGGGAAACGCTGCTGCGTAACGAATTTGAGGCCTGCCGTCGCAGCCATCGACAGGCGACGATACTGCTCATCGATATCGATCACTTCAAGACGATCAACGACACCTGGGGGCATGACGTGGGGGATGAAGCGATTGTCGCCATCACGCGCCAGCTTCAGCTGACCCTGCGCTCAGGCGATTATATTGGCCGTTTTGGCGGGGATGAGTTCGCGGTGATCATGTCCGGCACGCCTGCTGACAGCGCGATTGCTGCGATGTCGCGCGTCCACGAACGGCTGGTCAACATGCCGCTGCACGGAGCACCTATGGCGAGGTTGTGTATCAGCGTTGGGGTTGCCCCCTGGGGGGCGCAGTTCACCCACTATCGTGAATGGCTAAAGGCGGCGGACGTGGCCCTCTATAAAGCCAAAAATGCCGGACGGGGCCGCACCGAAGTGGCCGCCTGACGCCCGGCGTAGCGCATCAGGACTTACTGAGCTTCTCTGATTTTTCCATGCATTTTTGCATCGCCTCGATCACGGCGGAGCGGAACCCGCGATCTTCCAGCACGCGCACGGCTTCAATGGTGGTGCCCCCCGGCGAGCACACCATATCTTTCAGTTCGCCCGGATGTTTGCCCGTTTCCAGCACCATTTTGGCCGAACCCATCACCGCCTGCGCTGCGAATTTGTAGGCCTGCGCGCGCGGCATTCCACCCAGTACGGCGGCATCGGCCATGGCTTCGATAAACATAAAAACATACGCCGGGGCAGAGCCGCTCACGCCGACCACCGGGTGGATCATCGGTTCGGCAATCACTTCCGCTTCGCCGAAGCAGCGGAAGATATTCAGTACATCTGCCACGTCTTCAGAAGTGACCAGCGCGTTAGGGGTGACGGAGGTCATACCGGCATTCACCAGCGACGGGGTGTTTGGCATGGCGCGAACAATCTTACGGTCGTGACCCAGCGCGCGGGCGAGCTGATCGAGGGTCACGCCTGCGGCAATCGACACCACCAGGGTCTCTTTGTTAAGGCTGGAGGTGATCTCGCTCAGGACTTTAATCATAATATTCGGCTTAACGGCGCCAAAGACAATATCCGCCACCTGAGCCACTTCCTGCGCGCTTTCGGCAGCGTTGACGCCATACTCATCACGCAGCGCCGCGACTTTATCCGGGGATGGGGTATAGACCCAAATCTGCCCCGGCAGTACCTGCCCGCTGGCAATCAGTCCGCCGAGGATAGCTTTACCCATGTTTCCGCAGCCGATAAACCCGATTTTCTTATCCATCACGTCTCTCCGTTATTATGCGTTGTTATCTCTCACAGATAGCTTAACAACGAAATGCAGGCGACAATAGTCGCCAGAATCATAATGGGGAGAGACGATGGCGATTTGGGTTGATGCGGACGCGTGTCCGAATGTGATTAAAGAGATTTTATTTCGTGCTGCCGAGCGCGTGCAGATGCCGCTGACGCTGGTGGCGAACCAGAATATCCGCGTGCCGCCCTCCAGATACATCCGTTCTCTGCGCGTTCCGGCCGGGTTTGACGTGGCGGATAACGAGATAGTACGCCTGTGTGACGCAGGAGATCTGGTGATCACCGCGGATATCCCGCTGGCTGCCGATGTACTGGCGAAAGGGGCGGCGGCGCTGAACCCGCGCGGAGAACGCTATTCGCCGGCAACGATCCGCGAGAAGCTCACCATGCGTGATTTTATGGATACGCTTCGTTCCAGCGGCGTGCAAACCGGTGGACCGGACAGCCTGTCGCAGCGCGATCGCCAGCAGTTTGCCGCCGAGCTGGATAAATGGCTGCTGGAAGTGAAGCGCCGCCCGGCGTAGCCCACCTGCGGGCGGTTTTGTGGTACAGTGTGGCTTCCACAGGCTTGTCATTCCGTACCGCTTTGCAGTAAAGTTAGCGCAACATCTACTGCAATCATTTCTTTACAGCCTTCAGTTATCCGGCAGCAAGGGGAACACCTGGTTATGAACCCACCCATCTTTTTAGTTGGCCCTCGCGGCTGTGGGAAAACCACCGTTGGTCTGGAGCTGGCGCGTCTGTGCCAGAGTCAGTTTGTCGATACTGATCACTGGCTCCAGGAGAATGCCGGTAAGACCATCGCCGATATCGTAGAGGATGAGGGGTGGGAGAGCTTTCGTGCGCGTGAAACGGCCACGCTGGAAGCGGTGACCGCGCCGTCAACCGTGATTGCGACCGGTGGGGGCATTATTCTGGCGCCGTATAATCGCCAGTTTATGCGCGAAAAGGGTGTCGTGATCTACCTTTGTGCACCGGTCTCTACGCTGGTGGGGCGGCTGGAGGCGTTTCCGGAAGAGGGGCAGCGCCCGGCGCTGACCGCGAAACCGCTGAGTGAAGAGGTCAGCGACGTCCTTGCCGAACGCGATGCACTGTACCGCGAGGCGGCACACCACGTTGTGGATGCGTCGGCGTCACCCGAGAAAGTTGCGATTCAGATTATTACCGCCCTGCGTTTGGCTTGCGCCAGCTAACAGCCGTCTATACTCATAGCTCAGACATAAAAAAAGGATGAGCTATGCCAACCAGACCTCCCTATCCACGTGAAGCCCGCATCGTTACCGTTGAAAAAGGTAACGGCGATCAGACCGTAACCTGGTACCAGCTGCGTGCCGATCACCCTAAACCTGATTCGCTGATCAGCGAACATGAAACCGAACAGGAAGCGCTGGATGCGAAACGGCGCTATGAGGATCCTGAGAAGTCCTAACAGGAATCCGAATTCGTTACAACCGTGCCTGAATCACACTTTTAACTTATCGCTGATGTTAAGCAGCAGTTAATATTTAGTTATTACAGGTGGATTCGGAAAGGCCAGTCGATCTTTACATTACGATGTAGAGATCCCCTGCTACGCTTGGTGCTGTTTTGTTGAATAAATGAACAGTGCAGCGTAGTGAGCCTGTACCTGTGTGGCAGTTGTGGTAGTAACGGAAGGCGATCAAAATGAAGGCGACGTTGGCGATCCTCACGATTGGTGTGGTGCCTGTAAGCGAAGTATTACCGCTCTTAACCGAGCATGTCTCTGAACAACAAATTACGCATCTCAGTCTGTTAGGGAAGCTCAGTCGGGAAGAGGTCATGGAAGACTACGCGGTCGGAGAGGGGGAAGATCCCCTGGCAACGTTACTCAGTGACGGTAAACTGGCGCATGTGTCGCGCCAGAAAATCGAGCGCGCGCTACAGGGCGTGATCGAAGTGCTCGACAATCAGGACTATGACGTTATTTTGCTGATGAGCACGGCACCCGTTAAAGGGCTCAGCGCGCGTAATGCCATTCTGCTCGAACCGATGCGGATTATCCCCCCGCTGGTGGCCTCAATTGTTGATGGTCATCAGGTTGGGGTCATCGTTCCCGTTGAGGAACTGCTGGATAACCAGACGGTGAAGTGGGCTGCGCTGGAGCACACCCCGCTGTACGCGCTGGCAAACCCGTTCTGGGACAGCGAAGCGAAGCTGATTGCGGCCGGGCAGGAGTTGATCGACAGAGGGGCGGATGTCCTGATGCTCGACTGCCTGGGCTTCCATCAGCGGCATCGTGATTTACTGCAAAAGGCGCTGGATGTTCCGGTGCTGCTCTCTAACGTCCTGATGGCGCGCCTGGCGTCAGAATTACTGGTGTAATGATTTTGCGTGACAGGTCATGAGCATGGCCCCTATAGTGGATTTTTCTCTATAAATATAAGGGCCAGTTCATGCTTCAAAGTAACGAATACTTTTCCGGTAAAGTGAAATCCATTGGTTTTACCAGCAGCAGCACTGGCCGCGCCAGTGTCGGCGTCATGGCGGAAGGGGAATACACCTTTGGCACCGCAGAAGCGGAAGAGATGACGGTGGTCAGCGGCGCGCTGAACGTCCTGCTGCCGGGTGAAACGGAGTGGAAAGTCTATAGTGCCGGGCAGGTCTTCAACGTGCCGGGCCACAGCGAGTTCCATTTACAGGTTGCAGAGCCAACCTCTTATCTGTGCCGCTATCTGAAATAAAAGCATGCCGGGTGGCGCATTCGCTTACCCGGCCTACGTTTTGCCTGTCAGCGCTGCGCTTCGCCGCCGAGACCTTCCACCAGGTTCTGAATCAGCGCCGCCAGCTCGCCGGTCATCAGGATAAAGTCTGCGTCAAAGCGCTGAGCATAATCTTCGCGGTCGATATCTTCGTTCTGATCGCGCAGTTCATCACAGAACTTAAGGCGCTTCACGGAGCCGTCATCACACATCACAAACTGAATGCGCTGCTGCCAGTCGAGTGCCAGTTTGGTCACCACTTTGCCCGCTTCAATATGCACGGCGATTTCGTCGCTCACCAGATCCTGTTTCTTCGCGCGGATCACGCCGCCATCTTCCAGCAGCGCTTTCAGCTCTGCTTCATCAAGGATCTGGAAGCCCTGCGCGGCAGTCCCGCTGCGCACCCACTCGGTCAGGGTCAGCTCAATCGGCGTTTCCAGCGCCAGCGGTACCACCGGTAATGAGCCAAGGCTCTTACGCAGCAGCGCCAGGGTATCTTCCGCTTTTTTGGCGCTGGCGCAGTCCACCATGATCAGCCCGTTAACGGTGTCGATCCACATCATGGTCTGGCTAAAGCGGCTAAAGGCGCGCGGCAGCAGCGAGTGCAGCACTTCATCCTTCAGCGAATCTTTTTCGGTTTTTTTAAGCTTACGGCCCTGTTCAGCTTCCAGCTTGAAGATCTTCGCTTCGAGCGCTTGCTTAACCACGGGCGTCGGCAGGATCTTCTCTTCTTTACGGGCGCAAACGATGATTTGCCCCGTGCTGCTGGCGTGGGTCAGCGCATCGCTTTGAGAACCCATTGGCGGAACCCAGCCGGTTTTTGCCATATCCTGGCTACCGCAAGGGGTAAAGGAGTAAGCGGCTAACTGTTTTTCCATCTCTTCTGCACGCAGCGAAACGTCGCGGCTGAGACGGTAAACCATCAAATTTTTGAACCACAGCATGATAATTTCCACGGCCTTGTCGTTAAATCAGCGGGCATGATAACGAATTGTCGCATCGCTTGCATTGCTAATCGGGAAGCGGGCTTCTACTCTGTTGATAATCAAAATAATGAGGAGTGTCTTGTGCGTATTGGGATTGATTTGGGCGGCACCAAAACAGAAGTCATTGCGCTGAGCGAGCAGGGGGAGCAACTGTTTCGCCACCGTCTGCCTACGCCGCGCGATGATTATCGCCAGACCATAGAGACGATTGCCCGCCTGGTCGATATGGCAGAGCAGGCAACGGGCGAGACGGGCACGGTCGGGATGGGGATCCCCGGCTCCATTTCGCCGTATACCGGCGTGGTGAAAAACGCCAACTCCACCTGGCTCAACGGTCAGCCGTTTGATAAAGACTTAAGCCAACGCCTGAACCGGGAGGTGCGTCTGGCGAATGACGCTAACTGCCTGGCGGTCTCTGAGGCCGTGGATGGCGCAGCAGCTGGCGCGCAGACCGTATTTGCGGTCATTATCGGCACCGGCTGCGGAGCGGGCGTGGCTATCGGCGGGCGTTCGCATATTGGCGGCAACGGCACCGCGGGCGAGTGGGGGCACAACCCGCTGCCGTGGATGGACGAAGATGAACTCAAATACCGCGCCGAAGTGCCGTGCTACTGCGGCAAGCAGGGCTGTATTGAGACCTTTATTTCCGGTACGGGGTTTGCCACCGATTATCATCGTCTGAGCGGTCAGCCGCTGAAAGGTAACGAGATTATGCGTCTGGTTGAGGAGCAGGATCCGGTGGCTGAACTGGCGCTCAGCCGCTACGAAATGCGGCTGGCTAAGTCACTGGCGCATGTGATCAATATCCTCGATCCGGACGTGATTGTGCTGGGCGGCGGCATGAGCAACGTCGACCGGCTGTACGCCACGGTGCCAACGCTGGTGAAACAGTGGGTATTTGGCGGCGAGTGCGAAACGCCGATCCGCAAAGCCGTCCACGGTGACTCCAGCGGCGTACGCGGCGCGGCGTGGCTCTGGCCGGAATAAACGCAAGCCGTTTTTGATGTTTGTAGCCTCTCCCCGTGGGGAGAGGCTACCCCAGTAATTTGAAAGCAAAAGCTATAACGTTGCCTCAGAATAACTGAGGGCTTTCAGCGATGCCTCGGTCCGGCTGTAAATCGCTGAGGCGTTTCCTGTAGGCCGGGGCGAGGCGCAGGGATGCGCCGAGAGGGCGGGCTTTACAGGGATGTTACCTCCGCCCGTCCCCGATAAGCCGGAAGGAATAAGCCGAAGGCACCGCGAAGCGGCGATTTTCCGCCGGAAGCCCGGGTCGCCAGGGTGGTGGCGACTGAGCCACCCTGGCACGTTCACCGGTCATGTCGTGACAGAGTAGCAAGGAACATAAAGTGAACGGAATGACCACCAGAGCCGTATGTTCCCCCTCACCCCAGCCCTCTCCCTCAAGGGAGAGGGGGCCGTCTGTGCAGGCATTATTTTGTGGGGAACCCTCAGCCTCGTGGGAGAGGGCCAGGGTGAGGGCACCAGAGCGCACCATCCCCCCATTTACTGCACCGCAAACTCCCTGTCCAGTCTGCTATATCCCAGCCCGTTGATCTTCTTCACTTTGATCTGCACCGGAATACGCTCTTTCATTGCCTCTACGTGGCTGATCACGCCAATGGTTTTCCCGGTGGCGTTCAGCGCGTCGAGCGCGTCCAGCGCGGTGTCCAGCGTTTCGCTGTCGAGCGTGCCGAATCCTTCATCCAGGAACAGCGAGTCAATGCGCGTTTTGTGACTGACCAGATCGGAAAGCGCTAAAGCCAGCGCCAGACTGACCAGGAAGCTCTCCCCGCCGGACAGGGTACGGGTATCGCGTACCGCATCGGCCTGCCAGGTATCGACCACTTCCAGCTCCAGCGCGTCGCTGGCTTTACGCTGAAGCAGATAGCGGCCATGCAGACGGTTGAGCTGCTGGTTGGCAAGCCACACCAGATTATCCAGCGTCAGCCCCTGGGCGAATTTACGGAATTTATCGCCGGTGCTGGAGCCTATCAGCGCGTTGAGATAGCCCCAGTCGTCGGCCTGACGCGCCGCCTCCTCAATCTGATGCATAAGCGCTTGCTGGTGCAGACGGTTATCGGCGTCCTGTTTGAGCTGCTGGCGGATCTCCCCCTGATGCGTGGTGTTGTCCCGAAGCTGTTGCGCCAGCTGGTGTAACTGCGCCTGAAGCGTTGCGGCATCGGTTTCCAGCCCCTCGGGGCGCTGTGCCTGATGCGCCTGAAGCTGCTGGCTTGCCTGCACCGAAAGCGCCGTGGCCTGCTGGAGCTGGTTTTCCAGCGTCTGCTTTTGTTGTTCAAGCTGGCGGATCGACGCTTCATCCAGCAGGGCGGAGAGAAATGCCTCCCGATCGGCAAAGCAGCTCGCGGTCAGCGCGGCGTTGAACTGAGCCTGTGATTGCTGGAGCCGTTCACGCTCAAGCGTCTCCTGCTGCTGTAGGGTGGTGAGCTGGCTTTGCAGCGACACGCATTCGTCGTGGATGCCGCGCCAGTTCTCAGGAATAACCGCGTCGGCTTCTGCATCATCGGTAACCGGCAGCGTCTCCAGGATGGGCATCAGGGCGTTAATACGTTCCTGAATCGTACCGTGCTGGGCCTGTTTTTCCTGCCACAGGGTATATTCGCTTTCGCGCGAGCTCAGCCAGGCGCTTTCAGCCCCTTCATCGGGCACGTTAAGCGACAGAGATTGTAACGAGGCCGCCAGCGCCTGACGCGTCGCCGTCAGCTGCTGCTGGTACTGGCGCGCCTGACCTTCCTGTTCATTGAGCTGGTTTTGCAGCGTCAGACGCTGGCTGAGCTGATACAACTGGCGTTCATACTGTTCCTGTTCGCTCATCCAGGGGGCAATATCATCCTGAATATTCAGCGCTATGTTCAGGGAGGCGCAGACCTCCAGCCACTCTTTAGTGAGTGCTTGCTCTTCCTCAGAGAGAGTCTGTGCTTCCTCTGTCTCGCGCTGGATCTGCTGGGTCAGCGCATTCACCTGCCCGAGCACCAGCAATCCTTCCTCTTTTAGCGCGGCAACCTCTTTCTCCAGCGCGTCGCGGCGGCGCTGATTGTCAGTCAGTTCAAGCGCCTGATATTGCACAACTGCCGGGTGTTCGCGTGAACCGCAGAGCGGGCAAGGCTTACCCGCTTCGAGCTGTGCACGATAGTTCTCAAGATCCTTGATTGTCGCCTCACGCTCACAGAGCGCTTTCAGGTCGGCATAGTGCTGATTTTTCTCTTTGAACTGCTGACGCCGCAGGATCAGCGTTTCATTGAGCTTACTCTGCTCAGCCTGCGCTTTCTGCACGCTTTCCGCATTCTGGCGCAGCCGTTTTTGCAGCGGCTGATAGCGAGCGTGAAGCGCTGTCAGACGCTGGCGGAGCGCCCGCGATTGTGCCTGTTGCTCCATTGCCGTCGCGAGATCCTCAGCCGTCAGCGTCAACGTACTTTCAGGCATCTCAGCCAGCTTCTGACGAAGCTCAGCAATGCGCGCTGACTGGGCAACAAGCTGATTTTTATCGCGATTCAGCTGCGTAAAATGCGCCCGCCAGCCGGCAATTTCCTGCCCCCACTGACGGAAACGATCGTGTTCGGTCAGCCACTGCGTCAGTACCGTATGCTCTGCCTGCAACTGTTCACGGTTGCGCAGCGCACCGTTGCGAATACGCGAGCGCTGCGCCGCTCTGTCGAGTAAGCGAGTATTTACTTCAACAATTCGCTCTGTTGTCTGCGCCAGGCGGGTGGTCTGCTCCTGCTGATACTCCCATAGCGGACGTAGCTGGGCGGCGGGCTGCGCCAGCTGGAGTTTCGCCAGTTGGGGCGCGGCGTCCGTCAGAGCCTGTTGCGCCTGCTGCTGCGAAGCGGCTGCACGCTGCTGCTCACGTATCAGTTCGTCGTTACGCGTAAGCCACTGAAAATCTTTCTGTTGGCTTTGCTGCTGTGCCAGCAGGACTTTTTCTTCGTCAGTAAGTGCCTGCAAACTTTGCTGCAAGTGTTGCTGCTGTTCCTCGCTCAGCAGCACAACCCCTGCGGCCTGCGCTTCGCACACCTCCAGCGCGTTACGTGCCGCTTTGTGTTTTTCAAAAACCATGGCGGAAATCTGGCCGTAAATTTCCGTGCCGGTCAGTTCCTCCAGCAGCTCTGCGCGATCGCTCGGTTTAGCATTCAGGAAGGCGGCAAACTGCCCCTGAGAGAGCAGCATCGAGCGGGTAAAGCGACCATAGTCCAGCCCGGTGAGTGTGGCGGTTTGTTCCAGCTTATCCGTGACTTTGTCGGCCAGAATTTTGCCGTCTTCGCAGCGGGCCAGCTCTACGCGCGGTGCCTGTAAGTTCCCGTCCGGCTGGTTGCGGGCGCGGTTCTGGCTCCAGAAAGCGCGATAAGCAACGCCTTTGACCTCAAATTCCACTTCCGCCAGGCATTCGGCGGTATCGCGCGTCATCAGGTCGTTTTGTGCCTGAGAGACCTTATTAAGACGCGGCGTTTCGTGGTACAGCGCCAGGCAGATGGCATCCAGCAGCGTGGTTTTACCCGCGCCGGTTGCGCCGGTGATGGCAAACAGTCCGTTGCTGGCGAACGGCTCCGCGGTGAAATCAATTTTCCACTCACCCTTCAGCGAATTCAGATTTTTCAGACGCAGGCTCAGAATTTTCATGCGTTTTCGTCCTCGTCATGGAGGGAATGCAGGGTCTGGGCAAACAGCTCGTTAAGCCTGGTGCGTCTGGCCTCGTCCACCTCTTCATGCGCAAGCCGCCGCGCGAACACCTCTTCAACCCGAAGTTCGCTAAGCGTTTCACGCTGGGCGTTGAGCAGAATTTTCTCGCGCTGCTCGCGGCTGCGGCGTACCAGCAGCACTTCCACGGGAAGGTCTTCCGTCAGCGTCTGAATTTTACGCTGCATATCGTACAGGTACTCGTCGGTGGCGATTTCGATATCGAGCCAGACGGGGGGAATAAGCGCTGCGCCGCGCCACTGCTCAAGCTGAGCGGTAATGGCGGCCAGATCGCCTTTCAGCACCGCCAGCGGCTGGGTGACTGGCACCTCAAGCGTCTCAACGGCGCTGAGTTTGCCCCCGGTGAAGCTCACCAGATGCACGGATTTGGCTTTGCCCGTTTCGTCAAAACTGAGCGAAATGGGCGAGCCGCAGTAGCGGATATGCTCGCAGCCGCCGATGATCTGCGCCCGGTGAATATGCCCGAGGGCAATGTAGTCGGCGGGGGGGAAGTTTTGCGCCGGAAACGCGTCCAGCGTACCGATATAGATCTCGCGCACCGCATCACTCTTACTGGCTCCGACGGTGGTGAGGTGTCCGGTGGCAATGATCGGAATGGCTTGATCGCCGCGCAGGGCGCAGGCTTCCGTATGCTGCTGGTGATAATAGCGGGTGATGGCCTGCAACAGATGCTGCTGTTTTTCGCTGCCGGACAGACCAGCCTGGCTTTGTACGATATCGCGCGGGCGTAAAAACGGGATTGGGCACAGCACCGCGCCCGGCGTGCCGTCGCGTTTTTTCAGGATCTGCGGCGCGTGTCCGGCGCTGGCCACCACGGTGGTATTGAGGAACGCCAGAATATCGCGGGATTCATTCAGCGTCGCCACCGAGTCATGGTTTCCGGCGACAATCACCAGGTGACAACCGGTTTGCTGGAGGTTGACCACAAAACGGTTGTACAGCTCACGCGCATAGCTCGGCGGCGATCCGGTATCAAAAATGTCGCCCGCCACAATAATCGCGTCCACCTCGTGAGCCTGAGCCGTCTCCAGCAGCCAGTTCAGGAACGCTTCATGTTCCGCGGCGCGGCTTTTGCTGTAAAAATTTTGACCCAGGTGCCAGTCTGAGGTGTGAAGTATGCGCATAAAAGATCCGTGGCCATAATAAGAAAGCAGGATTATAAACGTTCGGTGAAGGGAAAATAACCGCTGTAATAAAACAACAGTTTGCCATTTATAGTGGTAATGTTTTTCATAAATCTGTCATAAATCTGACGCATAATGACGCCGCATTACAGACTTGTAACTTAAATACGATAAGACAGGGCAAAGTATGGCGAGACGTATTCTGGTCGTAGAAGATGAAGCTCCGATCCGTGAAATGGTGTGCTTCGTGCTTGAACAAAATGGCTTCCAGCCGGTTGAAGCGGAAGATTATGACAGCGCGGTGAACCAGCTGAATGAACCCTGGCCCGATCTGATCCTGCTGGACTGGATGCTGCCTGGCGGTTCCGGATTGCAGTTTATCAAGCATATCAAACGCGAGGCGATGACCCGCGATATCCCGGTGGTAATGCTGACGGCGCGCGGCGAGGAAGAGGATCGCGTGCGCGGTCTGGAAACCGGCGCGGACGATTACATCACTAAACCGTTCTCCCCGAAAGAGCTGGTGGCGCGTATTAAAGCCGTGATGCGCCGTATTTCACCGATGGCGGTGGAAGAGGTGATTGAGATGCAGGGGCTGAGCCTGGATCCTACCTCACACCGGGTCATGACCGGTGAAAATCCCCTCGATATGGGACCGACCGAATTTAAGCTCCTGCACTTCTTTATGACCCACCCGGAGCGCGTTTACAGCCGCGAACAGTTGCTGAATAACGTCTGGGGAACTAACGTCTATGTCGAAGACCGAACGGTTGACGTCCATATTCGCCGCCTGCGTAAAGCACTGGAACTGAGCGGCCACGATCGCATGGTACAGACGGTCCGCGGCACGGGTTATCGCTTCTCGACCCGTTTCTGAACAATGACAGGAGTGTGACGCGTGCTGGAACGTCTGTCATGGAAAAGGCTCGTCTTTGAACTGATCTTATGCTGTATTCCTGCCCTCATTCTGGGGGCTATCTTTGGCTATCTGCCGTGGTTTTTACTGGTGGCCGTGACGGGATTGCTCGTCTGGCATTTCTGGAATTTACTGCGTCTCTCCTGGTGGCTGTGGGTCGACAGAAGTATGACCCCCCCGCCGGGAAGCGGGAGCTGGGAACCGCTACTCTACGGCCTGCACCAGATGCAGATGCGTAACAAAAAGCGCCGTCGTGAGCTGGGAAGCCTGATCAAACGCTTTCGTAGCGGTGCGGAGTCGCTGCCGGACGCGGTGATCCTGACGACAGAAGAAGGGACAATCTTCTGGTGTAATGGCCTCGCGCAACAGCTGCTGGGCCTGCGCTGGCCGGATGATAATGGTCAGAACATCCTGAACCTTCTGCGTTATCCCGAGTTCACGCTGTATCTGAAAAAGCGGGATTTTTCGCGCCCGCACAATCTGAAGCTCAATAACGGTCGCCATCTGGAAATCCGCGTGATGCCCTACAGCGATCGGCAGTGGCTGATGGTGGCGCGGGACGTTACCCAGATGCACCAGCTTGAGGGCGCGAGACGTAACTTCTTTGCCAACGTCAGCCACGAGCTGCGTACGCCGTTGACGGTGCTTCAGGGCTACCTGGAGATGATGCAGGAGCAAACGCTTGAGGGGGCGCCGCGTGAGAAAGCACTGCATACCATGCGGGAGCAGACGTTCCGCATGGAAGGGCTGGTCAAACAGCTGCTGACGCTTTCAAAGATTGAGGCTGCCCCGTCGCTGGCGCTAAACGACATCATTGATGTGCCGATGATGTTGCGGGTGGTGGAGCGCGAAGCCCAAACGCTGAGTCATAATCAGCACACCCTGAGTTTTGACGTTGATAACACGCTGAAAGTGCTCGGCAGTGAAGATGAGCTGCGAAGCGCTATCTCAAACCTGGTCTATAACGCCGTGAATCATACCCCGAAAGGGACGCATATCGCGGTGTGCTGGCAGCATACCCCGGCGGGCGCTGAGTTTAGCGTCGAGGACAACGGGCCGGGGATTGGGCCCGAGCACCTCCCGCGTCTCACCGAACGATTCTACCGGGTGGATAAGGCGCGCTCGCGGCAGACCGGCGGGAGCGGACTGGGACTGGCAATTGTGAAGCATGCCGTCAGCCACCACGAAAGCCGGCTCAATATCGAAAGCACCCTGGGTAAGGGCACGCGCTTTAGCTTCGTGATTCCGGAACGATTAATTGCCAAAAAAAGCGCCTGACGGCAGATGTGTCAGGCTACCTTTCCACGGGCCAGCGATTGCTGGCCCGTTTGCTTTGCAGTCAAGCGAAACGCGGATGAATATTATACGGCTGGTGCTTTTTTGTTCGCATGATTAGCCATGAGTTTTTCTTATACATGGCATATTATTTTGGTCTGAATTTTCATGCTGGCATATTGTTCTGGTTTTACGATCCCTTCTTGCCTTTAAACGTTATAAGCGTTTAAATTGCCCCCCATATACTGTCAGACCGACTGTATTTGCGTGGTAAATCGAAAAACTCTTCTTCGCCACGCCAGGACGGGAGCATATCCCGCTGAAATTGAGCAAATTTTCCGCTGTATCGTCCCGTGAGGGATGGCGAAAATCTCAACGTATTCAACACCACATCCACAGGCAGTAAGGTTTTATGACCCATCACTTGAAATCGCGTGACATTATCGCGCTGGGCTTTATGACATTTGCGCTGTTCGTTGGCGCAGGTAACATCATTTTTCCTCCAATGGTTGGCTTACAGGCGGGTGAACACGTCTGGACGGCTGCGTTTGGCTTCCTGCTTACTGCCGTGGGCCTGCCGGTACTGACCGTTATCGCGCTGGCGAAAGTCGGTGGCGGTGTGGACAGCCTCAGCACCCCGATTGGCAAAGTGGCTGGCGTTCTGCTGGCAACCGTCTGCTATCTGGCCGTTGGCCCGCTGTTCGCGACCCCGCGTACGGCGACCGTCTCCTTTGAAGTGGGTATCGCCCCGCTGACCGGTGACGGCGCGATGCCGCTGTTTATTTACAGCCTCATTTACTTCGCCATCGTGATTCTGGTTTCTCTCTATCCCGGCAAACTGCTGGATACCGTGGGTAACTTCCTGGCTCCGCTGAAAATTGTGGCGCTGATCGTGCTGGCGGTTGCGGCCATCGTCTGGCCTGCGGGGCCCATCAGCTCCGCGATGGACGCTTATCAGAACGCGGCGTTCTCAAACGGTTTCGTGAACGGCTATCTGACAATGGATACGCTGGGTGCGATGGTGTTTGGTATCGTTATCGTTAACGCCGCGCGTTCCCGCGGGGTGACCGAAGCGCGCCTGCTGACTCGCTACACCATCTGGGCTGGCCTGATGGCCGGTGTCGGCCTGACGCTGCTGTATCTGGCGCTGTTCCGTCTGGGTTCAGATAGCGCAACGCTGGTCGATCAGAGCGCAAACGGCGCGGCGATCCTGCATGCTTACGTGCAGCATACCTTTGGTGGTGCAGGCAGCATGCTGCTGGCGGCGCTGATTTTCCTGGCTTGTCTGGTGACGGCGGTGGGTCTGACCTGCGCCTGCGCGGAGTTCTTCGCCCAGTATCTGCCGCTCTCTTACCGCACGCTGGTGTTTATCCTCGGCATCTTCTCCATGGCGGTGTCAAACCTCGGTCTGAGCCACCTGATTCAGGTGTCAATTCCGGTGCTGACGGCGATCTATCCGCCATGTATCGTGCTGGTGGTGCTGAGCTTCACCCGCCCGTGGTGGCATAACTCGACGCGAATTATTGCGCCGGCCATGTTTATCAGCCTGATTTTTGGTATCCTAGACGGGATCAAAGCATCAGCATTTGCAGAAATCCTGCCAGCCTGGACACAGCGTCTGCCGCTGTCCGAGCAGGGCCTGGCCTGGCTGATGCCTTCCGTTGTAGCGCTGGTTCTGGCGATTATCTGGGACCGTGCGGCAGGGCGTCAGGTGACATCCAACGCCCATTAATCAACGGCAACAAATTGTTTAACCACGGGGCTTAAGGCCCCGTGGTTTTTTGTTTTTTTCGTGTTGAATGGCAAGATTTTAATGGAAAGCACTAACAAACTTAAACGTGGATTGAGCACCCGCCACATCCGCTTTATGGCGCTGGGCTCGGCTATCGGCACCGGTCTTTTTTATGGCTCGGCAGATGCCATCAAAATGGCCGGTCCAAGCGTTCTGCTGGCCTACATCATCGGCGGCGTGGCGGCCTATATCATCATGCGTGCGCTGGGGGAGATGTCGGTTCACAACCCCTCTGCCAGTTCCTTCTCCCGCTACGCACAAGAAAACTTAGGCCCGCTGGCCGGGTTTATCACCGGCTGGACCTACTGCTTTGAAATCCTGATTGTCGCCATTGCCGATGTGACGGCGTTTGGCATCTATATGGGGGTCTGGTTCCCCGCCGTGCCGCACTGGATCTGGGTACTGAGCGTGGTGCTGATCATCTGCGCCGTCAACCTGATGAGCGTGAAGGTGTTTGGCGAGCTGGAGTTCTGGTTCTCCTTCTTCAAGGTCGCGACCATTATTATCATGATCCTCGCCGGTTTCGGCATCATCATCTGGGGTATCGGCAACGGTGGGCAGCCAACCGGCATCCATAACCTGTGGAGCAACGGCGGCTTCTTCAGCAACGGCTGGCTCGGGATGGTCATGTCGCTCCAGATGGTCATGTTCGCCTACGGCGGTATTGAGATTATCGGCATCACCGCCGGGGAAGCGAAAGATCCGGAGAAGTCCATTCCGCGCGCCATCAACTCGGTGCCGATGCGTATCCTGGTGTTCTACGTGGGCACGCTGTTTGTGATTATGTCCATCTACCCGTGGAACCAGGTGGGTACCAACGGCAGCCCGTTTGTCCTGACTTTCCAGCATATGGGCATTGCGTTTGCCGCCAGCATTCTCAACTTTGTGGTACTGACCGCCTCGCTGTCGGCCATCAACAGTGACGTGTTCGGCGTGGGTCGTATGCTGCATGGCATGGCGGAGCAGGGCAGTGCGCCGAAGGTGTTTGCCAAAACGTCGCGTCGCGGCACCCCGTGGGTAACGGTGCTGGTCATGACCGTGGCGCTGCTGTTCTCGGTCTACCTGAACTACATCATGCCGGAGAACGTCTTCCTGGTGATTGCGTCGCTGGCGACCTTCGCCACCGTATGGGTGTGGATCATGATCCTGCTGTCGCAGATTGCGTTCCGCCGCCGTCTGTCGCCGGAAGAGGCCAAAGCGCTGAAGTTTAAAGTGCCGGGCGGCGTGCCAACGACCATTGTCGGCCTCATCTTCCTGGTCTTCATCATTGGCCTGATTGGTTATCACCCGGGTACCCGAATCTCCCTGTACGTGGGCTTCGCGTGGATCGTCCTGCTGCTGGTGGGCTGGATGTTTAAATGTCGCCGCGATCGTCAGCTGGCGGAAGCACAGTAAGGTAAAAATGCCGGGTGGCGCTGCGCTTACCCGGCCTACATTCCCTTTTGCCCTGGAAAAAATCTCCTCCTCCGTTCTCCTCCCCCAATAATCCCGAACACGATGAGCTATCTTTAATCACCCTGTGGCAAGGTGACGTCAATTTCATCAAAGGGGATTCGTGATGTTAAACGCCTGGCACCTTCCGGTTGCCCCATTTGTTAAGCAAAACAAAGACAACCTTGTGATTACGCTCTGGCTGGCAGGGGACAATCAGCCTGAACGTGTGACCCTGCGCGCCGAAGTGGATAACGAAGAAACGTCGCTGAAAATGCACAAAGTGCGCAGCCAGCCGCAGCCGGGCGTCACGGCGTGGCGGGCAAATATCGATTTGCGCAGCGGGCAGCCGCGTCGCCGCTACGGCTTCAAGCTGCTGTGGAACAACCGGCAGCTGTGGTTTACCCCGCAGGGCTTCAGCCGTTTTCCTCCGGCCCGGCTGGAGCAGTTTGCCGTGGATCACCCGGATAACGGCCCGCAGTGGGTTAACGATCAGGTCTTTTACCAGATTTTCCCGGACCGCTTTGCGCGCAGCGAAAAGCGCACCGCCGATCAGGATAAGGTTTATTACCATCATGCGGTCGGTCACGACATCATTCTGAAAAAATGGGACGAGCCGCTGACCGCCCAGGCGGGGGGATCGACCTTTTACGGCGGCGATCTCGACGGTATCAGCGAAAAACTGCCGTACCTGAAAACGCTCGGCGTGACGGCGCTGTACCTGAACCCGGTGTTTAAAGCGCCAAGCGTGCACAAATACGATACGCAGGACTACCGCCACGTTGACGAGCAGTTTGGCGGTGACGAGGCGCTGCTGCGGCTGCGGCACAACACGCAAAAAGAAGGTATGCGCCTGATCCTTGATGGCGTGTTCAATCACAGCGGTGATTCTCACGCGTGGTTTGACCGTCATAATCAGTCGATGGGCGGGGCGTGTCATAACCCGGATTCGCCGCAGCGCGACTGGTACAGCTTTAACGAGGAGGGGCGCGCGCTGGACTGGCTGGGCTACCCGAGCCTGCCGAAGCTGGATTTCCAGTCGCCCTCTCTGGTGAACGAGATTTACGGCGGCGACGACAGCATCGTGCGCCACTGGCTGAAAGCGCCGTGGAACATGGACGGCTGGCGACTGGACGTGGTGCATATGCTGGGTGAAGCAGGCGGGGCGCGGAATAACCTTCAGCATGTCGCCGCCATTACCCGGTCGGCAAAAGCGGCCCGCTCGGAAGCATTCGTCTTCGGGGAGCACTTTGGCGACGCGCGGCAGTGGTTGCAGGCTGATGCAGAAGACGCGGCGATGAACTATCGCGGCTTCACCTTCCCGCTGTGGGGTTTCCTCGCTAACACCGATATCTCTTACGATCCGCAGCATATCGACGCCGAAACCTGCATGGCGTGGATGGAAAACTATCGCGCTGGCCTGTCGCATCAGCAGCAGCTGCGGATGTTTAACCAGCTCGACAGCCATGATACCGCGCGCTTTAAATCATTGCTGGGTAAAGATGTGGCGCGTCTGCCGCTGGCGGTGACCTGGCTCTTTACCTGGCCGGGCGTACCCTGCATCTACTATGGCGATGAAGTGGGGCTGGAGGGGAATAACGATCCGTTCTGCCGTAAAACCTTCCCGTGGGAGAGTGAAAAACAGGATCAGGATCTGTTCAGCCTGTACCAGCGTATGGCGACGCTGCGCAGGCAGAGTCAGGCCCTGCGCTACGGGGGCTGTCAGGTGATGTACGCCCACGATAACGTAGTGGTGTTTGTCCGCGTCTATAACCAGCAGCGCGTGCTGGTGGCGATCAACCGGGGCGAGGCGTGTGAAGTGGTGCTGGAAGATTCACCACTGCTGGCCGGTAAAACGTGGAAGAGCAAAGAGGGTAAAGCGACGTTCCAGGAGAGCGTGCTCACGCTGCCGGCGATCTCCGCTGCGGTCTGGTTCGGCAGCTAAGCGCAGGCAGAATGGTTTTCACCTTTTAAGATGGCGCAAATGCAACGATTTGTGTCAATCTTAGCGGATCGTTTACGGTGAAGGTGGAAACATGGACGAGCTTTACATCCTTGGCTGTTTGTTCCTGGTTTTTGCGCTGGTCGTGGCACCCGTGCTCGCGGTGATAGGCTTTAACCGAAGCACGGCGGCGCGGCAGGAGATCGCCCGGCTTCGCCAGCGCATTGAGGCGCTTGAGCAGCGCGGTGTCGCTGAGAAAGCGCCGGAGCCGGTGCAGACCGCCGCGCCGGTGGAGACGCCAGCGCCGGTGCCAGAAGCCGTTACCGCACCTGTCGATCCCTGGCGTCCCGAACCGTCCGTCACTGAAGCGGAACCTGCGCCTGTACCGGCGGCAAAACGGCCTTCCGCCTTTGGCGGCATCCTGTCCTCGCTGACGCGCTGGTTTATGCAGGGCAATCCGCTGGCAAAACTGGGGATTGTACTGCTCTTCCTCGGCCTCTCTTTCCTGCTGCGCTATACCGTTGAACATTCACTGTTTCCGCTTGAGCTGCGTCTTGCCGCCACGGCGCTGTTTGCCATGGTTCTGCTGGCCGTGGGATGGCGGCTGCGGCACAGGCAGCGGATCTACGCGCTGATCCTCCAGGGCGGTGCGACCGGCGTGCTTTATCTGACCGTCTTTGGCGCATTCCGGCTGTGGCAAATGCTACCGATGACGCTGGCGTTTGCGCTGCTGGTGGTGATTTGCGCGGCGAGCGTCGGGCTGGCCGTGCTGCAAAAGGCGCTAAGCCTTGCCATGCTGGCGAGCCTCGGCGGATATCTTGCGCCGCTGCTCCTGTCTACCGGGGGCGGTAGCTTTGTGGCGCTGTTCTCCTTCTATCTCCTGTTATCCATCGGCATTCTCGTCATCAGCATCTGGCAACACTGGCGCGAGCTCAACCTGCTCGGGCTGCTCTTCACGTTTGGCGTTGGCGGGGTATGGGGGCTGAGCGACTACCAGCCTGAAGACTATGTTATCTGTCAGCTGTTCCTGATTGCCAATACGCTTATTTTTGGCGTGTTCAGCGTGGCGCTGTCGCTGCGGGCGCAGGAAAAAGGCAAACAGATTATTGACGGCGTACTGCTGTTTGCACCGCCGCTGATTGGTTTTGGGATGCAGTACGGCATGACGTCTCACTGGACGTACGGCCCGGCGCTCAGCGCGCTGGGCTATGGTGCGTTTTATCTCTCACTGGCGTTTCTCGCACTGCGACGCTATCCGTCTGTCGGGCGGCCACTGGTTATGGCGGCGCTGGCGATCGGCGGCGGGTTTGCCACGCTTGCCATACCGCTGGCGCTTTCAGCGCGCTGGACGGCGATGGCCTGGGCGCTGGAAGGGCTGGGTATTCTCTGGCTGGGCGTGCAACAGCAGCAGCGGCGCATGAGCTATAGCGGGACGGCGCTGCTGGTGCTGGCGCTCGGCAGCGCGATATGGGCGCAGATGGACGGCGTTACCTCGCTGAGCCTGCTGCTTATTTTCGCAGTGCTCAGTCTTTGCTGGCTGGCTGCGGCCTGGCTGTGGCAGAAAATCGCGCGGCCGGGCAGTTGGGCACTGCTGGCCGGTGGGCTGCTGTTCTGGTTAGTGGCGCTGCTGGGCGCATCGCAGCTGTTCCTGAAGCAGGAGTTATCGGTTCTGGCAGGCGTAATGGCGCTGACGGCGGCGTCGGCCTGGGGATGGCGGCAGGCTGCCGCTCGTCTGGCGTGGCGGGAGCTGGATGCCAGCAAATGGCTGCTGTGGCCGGTGATGCTGCTGATGGTGCTGTATCAGATCTGGCAACAGCAAATCCTGGCGGCCGGCTGGGCAAATCTGGCCTGGGCTATTGCGCTGCCTGCCGCCCTGATGCTGCTGCGGCGCGACGAAGATAAACGTCTGCCGCGCATCTCAATGGGGCTGCATCTGTCGCTGGTGTGGATGATTTTACTCGCTATAGCCGCCGAGCTTTACTGGTTTGCCCGCTCCCTGCCGTGGGGCATGGCGGCCTGGGGAAGCGGCATTGCGATGGCTGTCGGCGGTGGGGTGATTATGGCGCTCTCCGCGGCCGTACGGCGTCGCGGGTGGCCGTTCCGGGTATGGCCTGCGCTCTACGCCTGCCTTGCCGCGATCCCTGTGGTTGTGGCGCTGGTAGTATTGCTGGTCGTGACTAATTTGCAGGACGGTGTGGTCTATCGACAGACCTGGCTGCCGCTGGTGAACCCGCTTGAGGAAGGGGCGGCGTTCGCGCTGCTGGGGCTGGTGGTGTTTTATCGGGAAGTGGATCGCTACTATCCGGCATCGCTTGCGCAGTCCCGCCCGTGGCCCGCCGTTGCGCTGATGGCGCTTGGCTTCTGGTGGCTTAACGGCGCACTGCTGCGCGCGCTGGCGTGGTACGGCGAGGTGGCCTGGAATTGGGAGTCGTTGTGGCATTCGCGGCTTATCCAGACCACCTTTGCCCTGTTCTGGATGTTCTGCGCGCTGGTGGTCATGATCCGCGCCACCCGTCAGGCCTCCCGTCAGCAGTGGCTTGGCGGTGCGGCGCTGCTGGGGGTGGTGATGCTCAAACTGATGCTGGTGGACAGCGCGGGCGGTGGCGGCCTGGCGCGCGCCGTCGCGTTTATTGGCGTGGCGATCCTGGTCCTGATTGTGGGCTATTTCTCGCCGCTACCGCCTAAAGCAGGAGAAGAAAAATGAAATGGATGAACGCGGTTGTTTGTGCGGCACTGCTGGCTGTGGCCGGTCCGTCATTCAGCGAGGGCGCGCCAGCGGAATCCCCGCGGGATTATGCCTATGGCCTGTCCCTTGATACCTCTGCCTCTTCGCCGTGGTATCGGGTCATGCTGCCGCTGGCGGTTTATCAGCAGAGCACATCGCCCGATCTGCGCGACGTGCGCGTGTTTAATCAGTCGGGCGAGCCGGTACCGTTCAGCCTGGTTACCACGACGCGTCCGCAGCCGGCACCGACCACCACGGCGCTGCGCCTCTTTGCGCTTAACGCCTCGCCGGGCGGGGAAGAGGGCAGCGGTGATAAAATTATGCTACGGGCCAGAAACGGCGTGGAAATTGTGCTGGAAGGGCAACACGCGGCGGCTGCCGGACAGCACTATCTGCTGACCCTGCCGGAAAACGCGTCGGAGATTCCGCTTTCTCAGCTCCAGCTTTTCTGGGACACGCCGCAGGGTTCGTGGCAGGGGACGGCATCGGTCTATTACAGCGAGGATCTGAAAAACTGGTATACCCTGCGTGAAGAGATGCCCCTGCTGGACGTAATGAGTGGACAGGATCGCCTGAAGCTCGACCGCATCGATACCGATCTGGTGTTATCGCCTGAGGCGAATCGCTATCTGCTGCTGGTGCTGAACACGGGGCGTTCTGCCCTGACGTTAACCGGCGTCAACGCGATTAACGCGCCTGCGCAGCCGGAATCTGAGCACATTAGCCTGGCGGGAGAGGGGGAGCGGTTATCCGAAAGCGAAGCCGTGTGGCGCTGGAAACATCCGCAGCCTCTGAGTGCGATCGGCTTTATGCTGAATGGCGACGGCGTTCTCCCGGCAGAAATAGCCTGGCGGGAGGCGGATAAGGATCGGTGGCATACGCTGAAAAAAGAGGTGATCTACCAGCTCGGCGGCAAAACTTCTGAACCTGTTCCGCTCCCGGGCGGGCTGGTCGAGGCGGTGAAAATTAAGACCCTCAATGCGCGACTGCCTGAGAACCTGCCTGGCGTAACCGGGCAACGCGTGCGCTACGATCTGGTGTTCAACGCGCAGGGGAAGGGGCCGTACCTGCTCGCGTGGGGGAACGGGGCTGCGAAACCGGCGAGCGTGGAGACGGATATGCTGATCCCGACCGAACTGCGTAAAACCTACGATCTGGCAGCCCTGCCGGTGGCGGATACGCTGGAACCTGTCCCGCTGGGTGGCGAGGCGCGTTTAACCGCGACGTCTGCGGCTGATCAGGAAAGCAGAATGAAAACGCTGATGGTCTGGGGCGTACTGATTGCGGGGGTGATGGTGCTTGCGGGTATGGCATGGCGCATCTGGCGCGAGGTAAAAAAAGACGGCGCAGCATAAGCCATAAAAAAACCCGCGTATTCGCGGGTTTTTTCGTAAACCGTGCCGATTACAGGCTGGATACGTTCTCGGACAGGTATTTAGCTACGCCGTCTGGGGAAGCCGCCATACCTTCTTTACCTTTTTCCCACTGAGCCGGGCACACTTCACCGTGCTCTTCGTGGAACTGGAGCGCGTCAACCATGCG
This sequence comes from Enterobacter cloacae complex sp. IR5403, assembly GCF_049238705.1. Lineage (NCBI taxonomy): Bacteria > Pseudomonadati > Pseudomonadota > Gammaproteobacteria > Enterobacterales > Enterobacteriaceae > Enterobacter > Enterobacter cloacae complex sp. IR5403. Next base: position 59,706 of record NZ_JBMKHP010000002.1, read on the forward strand.
CAGCATTTCGTCGATGTTACGACCCAGCGGCAGATCGTTGACAACCTGGTGACGAACGATGCCGTTTGCGTCGATCAGGAAAGAACCACGCAGTGCAACGCCAGCGTCCGGATGTTCGATACCGTAAGCCTGCTGGATTTCGCGTTTGATGTCCGCAACCATCGCGTATTTCACCGCACCGATGCCGCCGTTTTCGACAGGGGTGTTACGCCATGCGTTGTGTACAAATTCAGAGTCGAAGGAGACGCCAACCACTTCCACGCCACGCTTCTGGAATTCTTCGTAACGTTTGTCGAACGCGATCAGCTCAGACGGGCAAACGAAAGTGAAGTCCATTGGCCAGAAGAACAGAACGGTCGCTTTACCGTTGGTGTGCTGTTTGAAGTTGAAGTTTTCAACGATTTCACCATTGCCCAGAACGGCGGCAGCTGTAAAATCCGGAGCCGGACGAGTTACCAGAACCATATGATTCTCCTGTAGATACTAAGGTTATTTGGAACGCAACGCGGGCCAGTATAGAGGCAGTACGGGAATAAGACAAAGAGGTGGTAACAATCGTTCCACCAGCTTTTACCTATCAATCGAACCGACTTCACAGTTCTTTATTTTTCGCCTGCGTCATCATACGCGGGTAGAACTGCCAGAAGCGGGTTTCCAGCGCATCATAATGTTCATCCAGGTCATGCCATGAGTCGCGCAGCGCGTCCAGACGCGGTCGACGGCTCGCCATACCGTTCAGGACGTTCTGAATGAAATCCATCTCGCGGTATCGCTCCAGCCAGCGTTCAGACCAGAGATAGTTATTCAGATTCACAAAGCGCGGCGGGGAGTCCGGCAAAATGATCGACACCTGCGCATGGGCGTAGCGCACAAACTCAGGCAGCGACATATCAGGCGACAGCCGGGACCAGTGGCGCGACAGGAAATGATCCCACATGACGTCGAGCGTGATCGGCGCAACGCGGCGCGTTTCAGGGCGAAACCACGCTTTGGCTTCCGTGACCTCTGGCAGGTTATCGGTCAGCACGTCGATGCGACGGTGCATAAAAATCCCGTCGACAACCTCCGGGGAGTACGCTTCCGCGGGGTTGCCGCGCACGAAATCGGCCAGCAAATTGCCGGAGAGGGAGCTGTCCGCGAGATGAGCGAGATGCAGGTGAGCGAGAAAATTCATGCGTTTTCGTTGTCCGGTGGCGGCTAGTTGTTGCAGCAAAAGGGTGTGAGCACTAGACTATGCCGCCTGTTTTTAAGTCACGAGTATACGTCATGCGCGTCGCCGATTTCTCCTTTGAACTACCTGAATCCCTGATTGCTCACTACCCCATGCCTGAGCGTAGCAGCTGTCGCTTGCTGTCACTGGACGGGCCAACGGGCGCGCTGACGCACGGTACTTTCACCGATCTGCTCGACAAGCTCAACCCTGGCGATCTGCTGGTCTTTAACAATACCCGCGTGATCCCGGCGCGTCTGTTTGGCCGTAAGGCCAGCGGCGGCAAGATCGAGGTGCTGGTCGAACGTATGCTCGATGATAAACGTATTCTGGCACATATTCGCGCCTCCAAAGCGCCGAAGCCGGGCGCTGAGCTGCTGCTGGGGGATGACGAGAGCATCAAAGCGACCATGACCGCGCGCCACGACGCGCTGTTCGAGGTGGAATTCAACGACGAGCGCACGGTGCTTGATATCCTGAACGCCATCGGCCACATGCCGCTGCCGCCGTATATTGAGCGCCCGGACGAAGAGGCCGACCGCGAGCTGTACCAGACCGTGTACAGCCAGAAGCCTGGCGCGGTGGCGGCGCCAACGGCGGGCCTGCACTTTGATGAACCGCTGCTGGAAAAGCTGCGCGCCAAGGGCATTGAGATGGCGTTCGTGACGCTGCACGTCGGCGCGGGGACCTTCCAGCCGGTGCGCGTGGACAGCATCGAAGACCACATCATGCACTCTGAGTATGCCGAAGTGCCGCAGGAGGTGGTGGATGCGGTGCTGGCGGCGAAAGCGCGCGGTAGCCGCGTCGTGGCCGTCGGTACAACGTCGGTACGTTCCCTTGAGAGCGCTGCGCAGGCCGCGAAAAGCGAGCTGATTGAGCCGTTCTTTGGCGATACGCAGATCTTTATCTACCCGGGTTATCAGTACAAAGTCATTGATGCGCTGGTGACCAACTTCCATCTGCCTGAATCGACGCTGATTATGCTGGTTTCCGCGTTTGCGGGGTATCAGCATACGATGAACGCCTACAAGTCTGCGGTAGAACAAAAATATCGCTTTTTTAGCTACGGTGACGCGATGTTTATCACGTACAATCCGCAGGCTTTGAATGAGCGTGTCGGGGAATAAGTCCGCGGCACCGTGTTACAACGTTGGACTGTTTTTCTGACGTCGGAGAAAAAATGAAATTTGAACTCGATACCACCGATGGCCGCGCGCGTCGCGGTCGCCTGGTGTTTGATCGCGGCGTGGTAGAAACCCCCGCGTTTATGCCTGTGGGCACGTACGGCACCGTAAAAGGAATGACGCCGGAAGAAGTTGAAGCCACTGGCGCACAGATTATCCTCGGCAACACCTTCCACCTGTGGCTGCGTCCGGGCCAGGAGATCATGAAGCTCCACGGCGACCTGCACGATTTCATGCAGTGGAAAGGCCCGATCCTCACCGACTCCGGCGGTTTCCAGGTCTTCAGCCTGGGCGATATCCGTAAGATCACCGAGCAGGGCGTACACTTCCGTAACCCGATCAACGGCGATCCAATCTTCCTCGATCCGGAAAAATCCATGGAGATTCAGTACGATCTCGGCTCCGATATCGTGATGATCTTCGATGAATGTACGCCATACCCGGCGGACTGGGACTACGCCAAACGCTCCATGGAGATGTCCCTGCGTTGGGCGAAGCGTAGCCGCGACCGTTTTGACTCCCTGCAAAACAAAAATGCGCTGTTCGGCATTATCCAGGGCAGCGTTTACGAAGATTTACGCGATATCTCGGTTAAAGGTCTGGTAGAGATAGGCTTTGATGGCTACGCTGTCGGCGGTTTGGCTGTGGGTGAGCCGAAGGAAGACATGCACCGTATTCTGGAGCATGTCTGCCCGCAAATCCCGGCGGATAAACCACGATACCTGATGGGTGTGGGTAAACCAGAAGATCTGGTGGAAGGCGTACGTCGCGGCATTGATATGTTCGACTGCGTTATGCCAACCCGAAACGCGCGTAACGGTCATCTGTTCGTTACCGATGGCGTGGTGAAAATCCGTAACGCGAAGCATAAAAGTGACACCAGCCCGCTCGATTCCGAGTGCGATTGCTATACCTGTCGCAATTATTCTCGCGCGTATCTGCATCATCTCGATCGTTGCAACGAGATTTTGGGGGCGCGTCTCAATACCATTCATAATCTTCGTTATTATCAGCGCTTAATGGCTGGTTTACGTAAGGCTATCGAAGAGGGTAAATTAGAGAGCTTCGTGACCGATTTCTACCAACGTCAGGGGCGGGATGTTCCACCGTTGAACGTTGATTAATTTTAATAATGAGGGAATTTGAATGAGCTTTTTTATTTCTGATGCGGTAGCAGCAACGGGTGCACCAGCGCAGGGCAGCCCGATGTCTCTGATTCTGATGCTGGTTGTGTTCGGTCTGATCTTCTACTTCATGATCCTGCGTCCACAGCAGAAGCGTACTAAAGAGCACAAAAACCTGATGAACTCCATCGCGAAGGGCGATGAAGTCCTGACCAATGGTGGCCTGGTGGGTCGCGTAACCAAAGTAGCGGAAAACGGCTACATTGCTATCGCCCTCAACGACACCACTGAAGTGGTTATCAAACGTGACTTCGTAGCTGCCGTTCTGCCGAAAGGCACCATGAAGGCGCTGTAATCCCAACTTTTCCCAAAGGGAACTGCCGTGTTAAACCGTTATCCTTTGTGGAAGTACATCATGCTGGTCGTCGTGATTATCGTCGGCCTGCTGTACGCGCTTCCCAACCTGTATGGTGAGGATCCGGCCGTTCAAATCACTGGCGCGCGCGGTGTCGCCGCCAGTGAGCAAACGCTGATCCAGGTCCAGAAAACGTTACAAGAAGAAAAAATTACCGCTAAGTCTGTGGCACTGGAAGAGGGCGCAATTCTTGCTCGCTTCGACACCACCGACACGCAGCTCCGCGCACGTGAAGCGCTGATGGGCGTGCTGGGTGATAAATATGTCGTGGCGCTTAACCTTGCTCCTGCAACCCCACGCTGGCTGGCTGCGCTGAACGCAGAGCCAATGAAACTGGGTCTTGACCTGCGTGGCGGCGTTCACTTCCTGATGGAAGTGGATATGGATACCGCGCTCGGCAAGCTACAGGAACAGAACATCGACAGCCTGCGCAGCGATCTGCGCGATAAGGGCATTCCGTACACTACCGTACTTAAAGAAGATAACTACGGCATGAGCATCACGTTCCGCGACAGCGCGGCACGCGATCAGGCTGTGACCTATCTGTCTCAGCGTCACCGCGATCTGGTGATCACCTCTCAGGGCAGCAACCAGCTGCGTGCGGTAATGACCGACGCGCGTCTGAGTGAAGCACGTGAGTACGCCGTTCAGCAGAACATTAACATTCTGCGTAACCGTGTAAACCAGCTGGGCGTGGCTGAGCCACTGGTACAGCGCCAGGGTGCTGACCGTATCGTGGTCGAACTGCCGGGTATCCAGGATACCGCCCGTGCGAAAGAGATTCTGGGCGCGACGGCGACCCTGGAGTTCCGTCTGGTTAACTCCAACGTCGACCAGGCTGCTGCGGCTTCAGGCCGTGTGCCGGGCGATTCCGAAGTGAAACAGACCCGCGAAGGCCAGCCGGTTGTGCTGTACAAACGCGTGATCCTGACCGGTGACCATATCACCGACTCCACTTCAAGCCAGGATGAGTACAACCAGCCGCAGGTTAACATCTCGCTGGATAGCGCAGGTGGCAACATCATGTCTAACTTCACCAAGGACAACATCGGCAAACCGATGGCGACCCTGTTCGTGGAGTACAAAGACAGCGGTAAGAAAGACGCCAATGGCCGTGCCGTACTGGTGAAAGAGGAAGAGGTGATTAACATCGCCAACATCCAGTCTCGTCTGGGTAACAGCTTCCGTATTACCGGTATCAGCAACCCGAACGAAGCGCGTCAGCTCTCTCTGCTGCTGCGTGCCGGTGCGCTGATTGCGCCAATTCAGATTGTTGAAGAACGTACCATCGGTCCAACCCTGGGTATGCAGAACATCAAACAGGGTCTGGAAGCGTGTCTGGCCGGTCTGGCGGTGTCCATCATCTTCATGATCTTCTTCTATAAGAAGTTCGGCCTGATTGCGACCTCCGCGCTGATTGCCAACCTGGTGCTGATCATCGGTATCATGTCCCTGCTGCCGGGGGCGACGCTAACCATGCCTGGTATCGCGGGTATCGTTCTAACCCTTGCGGTGGCGGTCGACGCCAACGTACTGATAAACGAACGTATCAAAGAAGAGCTGAGCAACGGTCGTTCTGTACAGCAGGCGATTGAAGAAGGCTACAAAGGGGCGTTCAGCTCCATCTTCGATGCGAACGTAACAACACTGATTAAGGTTCTTATCCTGTATGCAGTGGGTACTGGCGCGATCAAAGGCTTTGCGATTACTACCGGTATCGGTGTCGCAACGTCGATGTTTACCGCTATTGTCGGCACCCGTGCCATCGTGAACCTGCTGTACGGCGGCAAGCGCGTCAAAAAGCTGTCTATCTGAGGAGTGCGTTGTGGCACAGGAATATACTGTTGAACAATTGAACCACGGCCGTAAAGTCTGGGACTTTATGCGCTGGGACTACTGGGCCTTCGGCATTTCAGGTTTTCTGCTGATCTTGTCCATCGTCATTATGGGCGTGAAAGGCTTTAACTGGGGTCTGGATTTCACCGGTGGTACGGTGATTGAAATTACCCTGGAAAAACCGGTCGATATGGACCAGATGCGTGAGTCTCTGCAAAAGGCGGGCTTTGAAGAGCCGCTGCTACAGAACTTCGGCAGCAGCCGCGACATCATGGTGCGTATGCCGCCGGTACACGATGCCAACGGCAGCCAGGAGCTGGGCAGTAAGGTCGTCCAGGTGATTAACGAAACGACCAGTCAGGATGCAACGGTTAAGCGTATTGAGTTTGTCGGCCCGAGCGTTGGTGCTGACCTGGCGCAGACCGGTGCGATGGCGCTGCTGGTGGCGCTGATCTCGATCCTGATTTACGTCGGTTTCCGCTTTGAGTGGCGACTGGCGGCAGGCGTGGTTATCGCCCTGGCGCACGACGTGGTGATCACCATGGGCATACTGTCTCTGTTCCACATTGAGATTGACCTGACGATTGTGGCATCCCTGATGTCCGTTATCGGTTACTCACTGAACGACAGTATCGTGGTATCTGACCGTATTCGTGAAAACTTCCGTAAGATCCGTCGCGGCACGCCGTACGAAATCTTTAACGTGTCGTTGACCCAGACGCTGCACCGTACGTTGATCACCTCCGGCACCACCCTGATGGTGATCCTGATGCTGTTCCTGTTCGGTGGCCCGGTGCTGGAAGGCTTCTCGCTGACCATGCTGATCGGTGTGTCTATCGGTACGGCCTCGTCTATCTACGTCGCGTCCGCACTGGCGCTGAAGCTGGGCATGAAGCGCGAGCATCTGATCCAGCAGAAAGTCGAGAAAGAAGGGGCGGATCAGCCGTCCATTCTGCCGTAAGAGTCTTATGCGGTATCGAAATCCCGGCCTGCTGGCCGGGATTTTTTTTGTCTGCATCTCACAAACACTCCTGACAGTATGCTGTCAGGAGCCCTGTCGTAGACTCCTTCTGAACCCTAACAACAGGCAGGAGGACGTATGAAAAGTGTTATTAACTGGTTTGAAATTCCGGTCGCCGATATGGATCGCGCCATCAAATTTTATGAGCCGGTGATGCAGGTCGTGCTGCGGCGCGAGAAGATGGACGTGGCTGATCTGGCGATTTTCCCGCACGAGGATCCGGCCACCGGCGGCGCGCTGGCGAAATTTGACGGCGTTACACCCTCTTCACAGGGCGCTATTATTTACCTGCATACTGACAATCTGGCGGCCACGCTCGATCGTATTGCTTCTGCGGGCGGTGAGTGCGTGTTTGGCCCGCTGGAACTGCCGCAAGGCATCGGCACTATAGCCCTGTTTACCGACAGCGAAGGTAATCGCGTCGGCCTCCATCAACCGGTATGAGAGTACACCGATGACCCGACGCGCTGACCGATTATTCCAGATTGTGCAGATCCTGCGGGGCAGGCGTCTGACAACGGCAGCGCATCTGGCGGAAAGGCTTGGCGTGTCCGAGCGCACGGTGTACCGCGATATCCGCGACCTGTCGCTTTCCGGCGTGCCGGTGGAAGGCGAGGCGGGAAGCGGATATCGGCTGATGTCGGGTTTTGATTTACCCCCGCTGATGCTGACCAACAAAGAGTCCGAGGCGCTGATGGTGGCGATTCGCCTGCTCAAAACCTGGGGCGGGGAATCGCTGTCGCGCGAGCTGGAGTCTGCTCAGGAAAAAGTGCTGGCGATCCTGCCGGAAGAGAGCCGCCGCAAAGCTGAACAGACGCGGATTTACGCGCCGGATATTGCCCTTCAGCCACATTCCCGTAGTGGTTTCGACGTGATCCACCAGGCCATTTCTGCCCTGCGTGTGCTGGGGTTGCACTATCGCGATGAAGCCGGGCAGTTAACCTGGCGTGAGGTTCAGCCGCTGGGGCTGTTCTTCTGGGGAGAGCACTGGCTGCTGGCCGCGTGGTGCGAACGGCGCGATGACTATCGCTGTTTCCGTCTCGACCGGTGTTTGCATATTACGCTGACGGAAAGACGCTTTAGCGAAAGCGCGGACAGGTCGCTGGCGGATTTTTTGCGGAAGGTGAAGCAGTAAAAAGCCAGCTCAGGAGCTGGCTTATGCGCCGGGTGGCGCTTCGCTTACCCGGCCTACGATTTGCGACGTTATCGGGTTTTGTAGGCCGGGTAAGGCGTAGCCGCCACCCGGCACTAAACGCTGGATTAGAAGTTGTAACCCACGACCAGGTAACCACCCCAACCGGTAGAGCGAACGCTGAAGTCGCCATTGCCGAAGTTCAGGCTGGCGTCGTCGTTCCACTGACCACCGTTGTGCCAGTAACGCGCAACAACAGAGTAGTGCCAGTGATCGTAGTTCAGCGCCAGGATGTGGCTGGACGCGATGGAGTTACTGGTACGAGCGTGCTTCCCGTTGTTGTCATAGAAGTTATCGTCGCCCAGATCTGAACCCCAGTCAAAGTTGGTGAAACCGATATAGCTCAGGTTACCGCCCCACAGCTGAGTGATTGGCACAAAGTATTTCACTTTGAAACGGTAGCCATCCCACTCGTTCTCATTCGATGCGCCATAGTTCTGCCACTGGTATTTCGCATACACGTTCAGAGACAGGCTCATTGGCAGGCCGGTATCGATGTCAGTACCCAGACCCATATACCAGGTGCTCTGTTCCTGAGAATCGTTGCGACCCATGTCATAAATGTAGTTGTTCGCGAAATACCACTCTTTGAACGGACCGAAGCTAAGATCGGTGCCGGTCAGCTTGTCGATGGAGAACCGTGGTTCGATTTCCATGAACAGCGGAGAGCCGTTGTTCCAGATACCTTTGGCATCGGAGTTACCGCCGAAGAATACCGGGAGATCGACGTAGCCGTAGAAATCAAACCAGTCTTTTTTAGCGAACGCTTCGTACTCGAGGTAAGTATCGTTACGGATCTGTGGTCCGAAACGGGTGTGGTAGCTGCCTACCACGTTAACGCTCTGGTGCCACCAGTCGGAGAGGTATTGTGGTTTGTCGTTTTCCGCTGCGTTAACAGTGAAAGAGGAGGACAGTGCCAGAACTGCACCGGCTGCGAGTAATGTTTTTTTCATAATCATGCCACTGATTGAAATTCCCTTCCGGGAGTGAAAAATGCGCGAATTGCGTTTCTAAATATTTCGTGTTTCTGCGGAGCCTATTATAGGAATCCTTGCTCACAAAAATATGTGTTGTTTCACATATCTCTCACATACGTAATCGATTGCGTTCACGTTTGCGTACTTTAGACGGGCGCGATTGTAGCGGCAATCATTTATGTTGCCAATCCATACGAAATGTAAATGTTAGCGGAGTGACATTTCACTCCGCCAAAAGGGGAGGTTATTGCGCGGCGGGTTGAATGTCGTGAATGCGGATAAAGCCTAACTGTTCCGGCGTCAGGCCGCTCAGCTGAACCGGGATGTCCACGTCGCTCGGCGCCAGCGTGCTGGCGGGGGCGGTGAAGAGCTGATTCTTCACGTTCACTTCCTGATAGCTCTCCGTAGTGCCCTGAATCTGGCCCCACTCTACGGTGCCGCTGAACGCGGGAAGCGGATCGTTGGATTCACCCTGAATGCGTAATGTTGCGCGAGTACCATCGGCATTCGCTGCAACATTCACCAGAGACATCTTTAGGGTGCCAATCTGGCTGTTCAGACGCGCGGGCGTGTTTGCACCTGGCAATAAATAAACGCCATTGCTGGATTTGGCATTCAGCGCGTTCTGCTGGGTGATCTTCACGGTTTCTTTGTTAAGTTTGTCCATCGCCACGTTAAGCGTATTCACGCTTTGTTTCATCTCGCGGACTTCGCTTTGCTGTGCGCAGGCGCTGAGCGTGAACAGGCTCCCCACCAGCACTATTTTCAGGTAACGTCTTGTCATTGCGTTTAATTCCTTGAAATCATAGATTGCTGCAATGGTAGACAGGATAGTGCCGTCAGGCATAGATCCTTTGTCTCAAAAGCTCTTCCTTTGTTGTCGGGCCAGTTCAGGGTAAAATAGAAATCAGTTAACCAGATAACAGGGACATCGTATGCATTGCCCATTTTGCTCCGCTGTGGATACCAAAGTCATCGACTCACGTCTTGTAGGCGAAGGGTCTTCCGTGCGTCGTCGTCGGCAGTGTCTGGTGTGCAACGAGCGTTTTACCACCTTCGAGGTGGCAGAGCTGGTAATGCCGCGCGTGGTAAAAAGTAACGATGTGCGCGAACCGTTCAATGAAGAGAAACTGCGTAGCGGGATGCTCAAGGCGCTGGAAAAACGGCCCGTCAGCTCTGATGACGTCGAAATGGCGTTAAACCATATTAAATCTTATCTGCGGGGGTTAGGTGAGCGCGAAGTGCCGAGCAAAATGATCGGCAATCTGGTGATGGAACAGCTGAAAAAGCTCGATAAAGTCGCCTATATCCGCTTTGCCTCCGTTTACCGCAGCTTCGAAGACATCAAAGAGTTTGGCGAAGAGATCGCCCGCTTACAGGATTAAGCCCATGCACGACGAGATGTACATGGCGCGAGCCATGAAGCTGGCGCAGCGCGGTCGGTTTACCACTCACCCTAACCCCAATGTCGGGTGCGTCATTGTTAAAGATGGCGAGATTGTGGGGGAAGGTTTTCACTACCGCGCAGGCGAGCCGCATGCTGAAGTGCATGCCCTGCGCATGGCGGGAGAGAAAGCGCGTGGCGCGACGGCCTACGTGACGCTGGAGCCATGCAGCCATCACGGGCGCACGCCGCCGTGCTGTGAAGCGCTGATTGCGGCGGGCGTCTCGCGCGTTGTCGCCGCCATGCAGGATCCTAACCCGCAGGTGGCGGGCCGCGGGCTGTATCGTCTGCAACAGGAAGGTATCGACGTCAGCCACGGACTGATGATGCCGGATGCGGAAGCCCTGAATAAAGGCTTCCTGAAGCGCATGCGCACCGGCTTCCCCTTTATCCAGCTTAAGCTTGGCGCGTCCCTGGATGGCCGCACGGCGATGGCGAACGGCGAAAGCCAGTGGATCACCTCGCCGCAGGCAAGGCGCGATGTGCAACGTCTGCGCGCACAAAGCCATGCTATTCTCACCAGCAGTGAAACGGTACTGGCTGACGATCCGGCCATGACCGTGCGCTGGGAAGAGCTGAATGCGGATACCCAGGCGCTCTATCCGCAGGAGAACCTGCGTCAGCCGCTGCGCATTATTGTTGATAGCCAGAACCGCGTGACGCCGGAGCACCGCATCGTGCAGCAGCCGGGGGAAACCTGGATTGCCCGCACCAAAGAAGATACGCGCGAGTGGCCGGAAGGCGTGCGCAGCATTATGGTGCCGGAACATAACGGGCATCTCGATCTGGTGGTGCTGATGATGCTGCTCGGCAAACAGCAGGTCAACAGCATCTGGGTTGAAGCCGGTCCGACGCTCGCCGGCGCACTGCTTCAGGCGGGGCTGGTGGATGAGCTTCTCGTCTACGTTGCGCCTAAACTGTTAGGTAATGACGCGCGCGGCCTGTTTGTGCTGCCCGGCCTTGAAAAACTGGCCGATGCGCCGCAACTCTCATTCAGCGAGATTCGTCCGGTAGGACCGGATGTCTGCCTCCATTTAACGACAGCGTAATTGCACCTGAAATAGGGAAGCAGTGCGCAAAGTATTATGATAAAATCCGCCCCCCTGCGGGGCCAAATGAACCCGTAAAGGAAGAGTATGAACATTATTGAAGCTGCTGTAGCTACCCCGGACGCTCGCGTCGCCATCACCATTGCGCGTTTCAACAACTTCATCAACGATAGCCTGCTGGAAGGTGCGGTTGACGCCCTGAAACGTATCGGCCAGGTTAAAGATGACAACATTACCGTCGTTTGGGTACCAGGTGCTTACGAACTGCCACTGGCAGCGGGCGCGCTGGCGAAAACCGGTAAATACGACGCGGTGATTGCGCTGGGTACTGTTATTCGTGGCGGCACTGCGCACTTCGAATACGTTGCGGGCGGTGCAAGCAATGGTCTGGCGCACGTTGCGCAGGATGCTGAAATTCCTGTCGCGTTCGGCGTGCTGACCACCGAAAGTATTGAACAAGCCATCGAACGTGCTGGTACCAAAGCCGGTAACAAAGGTGCAGAAGCTGCACTGACCGCGCTTGAAATGATCAATGTATTGAAAGCCATCAAGGCCTGATTTTTTTGTAAGGGGAATTCCGTGAAACCTGCTGCTCGTCGCCGCGCCCGTGAATGTGCCGTCCAGGCACTTTACTCCTGGCAGTTGTCCCAGAACGACATCGCTGATGTTGAATACCAGTTCCTGTCAGAACAGGACGTGAAAGACGTTGACGTTCTGTACTTCCGTGAACTGCTGTCGGGAGTGGCGACTAATAGCGCGTATCTCGATGGTCTGATGAAGCCATATCTGTCCCGTCTGCTCGAAGAGCTGGGCCAGGTCGAAAAAGCAGTGTTGCGTATCGCGCTGTTTGAGCTGTCTAAACGTGATGATGTGCCGTACAAAGTGGCCATCAACGAAGCGATCGAACTGGCGAAAACCTTCGGCGCTGAAGACAGCCACAAGTTTGTTAACGGCGTGCTGGATAAAGCCGCACCTGCGATCCGTCCCCACAAAAAGTGATCCGCAAACCGGAGTCCTGCATTGCCCCAACGGCAGTGCGGCTCCGGTTTTTTCTTTTATTTGCTGAGGCATAACGTATGGCATGCGGCGAATTCTCCCTGATTGCCCGTTATTTCGACCGTGTCAGAACCTCTCGTCTTGATGTTGAAACCGGTATTGGCGATGACTGCGCACTTCTCAATATTCCCGAAAAACAGACGCTGGCAATCAGCACCGACACCTTAGTGTGTGGGCGACATTTCCTGCCGGATATCGATCCTGCCGATCTGGCGTATAAGGCGCTGGCGGTTAACGTCAGCGATCTGGCGGCAATGGGCGCCGACCCGGCCTGGCTGACGCTGGCGCTGACCCTGCCGGAGGTGGATGAAGCCTGGCTTGAAGCCTTCAGCGATGCCCTGTTTGAACAGCTGAATTATTACGATATGCAGCTGATTGGCGGTGATACCACCGCCGGTCCGCTGTCGATGACCCTGGCAATCCACGGCTATGTGCCTGCCGGGCGCGCGCTGAAGCGTTCGGGCGCAAAACCGGGTGACTGGATCTACGTGACCGGTACGCCGGGCGACAGCGCGGCAGGGCTGGCGATCCTTCAGAACCGTTTAACGGTTGAAGATGCTGACGATGCGGCGTATCTGGTGAAGCGCCATCTGCGGCCAACGCCGCGTATTCTGCACGGTCAGGCGCTGCGCGAGCGGGCAAGCTCCGCAATCGATCTCTCTGACGGGCTGATCTCCGATCTCGGTCATATCCTGAAAGCCAGCGGCGTGGGCGCACGCGTTGACCTGGATCTGTTCCCGCTGTCGGCGCAACTGCTTCGCCATGTCGAACCTGAACAGGCGCTGCGCTGGGCGTTATCCGGTGGAGAAGATTATGAGCTGTGCTTCACCGTGCCTGAGCTGAATCGCGGAACGCTGGATGTGGCGTTAGCGCATCTGGGGGCGAAATTTACCTGCATCGGGCAGGTGATGCCGGAAAGTGAAGGGCTGCTGTTTGTCCGCGACGGCGCCCCGGTTACGCTTGACTGGAAAGGGTACGATCACTTTGGGTGAGTGTTTTGCCGGGTGGCGGCTTCGCCTTACCCGGCCTACGATCGCACTTTATTTGTAGGCCGGGTAAGGCGAAGCCGCCACCCGGCAAGTGTTTATTTAAACCCTACCACCGGATGCTGCTGATACGGCGTTTCCAGTTCGGCAATCTGCTCCGGCGTCAACGATAAGTCCACCGCACTTAACAACTCATCCAGCTGTTCTTCCCGCGATGTGCCCACAATCGGCGCGGCGACACCGCGCTTGCTCAGCAGCCACGCCAGCGCCACCTGCGCGCGCGTTGCACCGATATCGTCGGCGATCCCGGCTAAGCGTTCGGCAATTAACGCATCGCTGGCTTCTGTATCGTCATACAGGTTTTTACCCACTTCATCCGATACCAGCCGGGCGGTAGTTTCCCCCCACGGACGGGTTAACCTTCCGCGCGCCAGCGGGCTCCACGGGATCACCGCCACGCCTTCCTGGTAGCAGAGCGGCAGCATCTCGCGCTCTTCTTCCCGGTAAATCAGGTTGTAGTGATCCTGCATGGTGACAAAGCGCGCCCAGCCGTGCTGCGCCTGGAGATCGAGCGCCTGGGCAAACTGTGAGGCATGCATGGACGATGCGCCGATGTAGCGCGCTTTACCGGCTTTCACGACGTCGTTCAACGCTTCAAGCGTCTCTTCGATCGGGGTGTTGTAATCCCAGCGGTGGATTTGCAGCAGGTCGACGTAATCCATGTTCAGGCGTCTGAGGCTGTCATCAATGGAACGCAGGATCTGCGCGCGAGATAGGCCTTCCGCCAGATCGCCTGACGGGTAGTACACCTTAGTGGCGACCACAACGTCATCACGACGGGCAAAATCTCGCAGGGCGCGGCCCACAATCTCTTCGCTACTGCCGTCGGAGTAGCTGTTGGCGGTATCGAAGAAGTTGATGCCGCCGTCAATGGCGCGCTTGATGATGGGGCGGCTGCTCTCTTCCGGCAGCGTCCAGGCATGATTTCCCCGGTCAGGCTCGCCAAACGTCATGCATCCCAGGCAAAGCCGGGACACCTTAAGATCCGTTTTTCCTAATGTCGTGTATTGCATGGTTCCGCTCCTGCTGTTTAAACAATACGTTTAAGCATAGCAGGAGCAGAAAAGGGGAGGGATCAGGTCAGCCAGGTGCGGATTTTAGCTTCGATACCGGCGGCGTCCAGACCAATGTCGGCGCGCGCCTCGTCCTGGGTGCCTTGCGGGATGAAGTGGTCCGGCAGACCGAGGTTAAGCACCGGAACGGCTTTACGGTTCGCCATCAGCACTTCATTCACGCCGCTTCCCGCGCCACCCATGATGGCGTTCTCTTCCAGCGTGACCAGCACGTCATGGCTTTCCGCCATGCTCAGAATCAGAGATTCATCGAGCGGCTTCACGAAGCGCATATCGACCAGCGTCGCATTCAGGTTTTCAGCGACTTTTGCCGCTTCCGGCATCAGCGTACCAAAGTTCAGGATCGCCACTTTTTCACCGCGGCGTTTCACCAGACCTTTACCGATATCCAGTTTTTCCAGCGGCTGTAATTCAACGCCAAGGGCATTACCGCGTGGATAACGTACCGCGCAGGGACCGTCCTGATAGTGGTAACCGGTATACAGCATCTGACGACACTCGTTTTCGTCGCTTGGCGTCATGATCACCATATCAGGGATGCAACGCAGGAAGGAGAGATCAAACGCGCCCTGGTGCGTCTGGCCGTCAGCCCCCACAATGCCCGCGCGATCGATAGCAAACAGCACCGGCAGCTTCTGGATGGCAACGTCATGGATAACCTGATCGTAGGCGCGTTGCAGGAAGGTAGAGTAGATCGCGACCACCGGCTTGTAGCCGCCAATCGCCAGTCCCGCTGCGAAGGTCACCGCGTGCTGTTCGGCAATGGCGACGTCGAAATACTGGTCCGGGTATTTTTTGGAAAACTCGACCATGCCGGAGCCTTCACGCATGGCAGGCGTTACCGCCATCAGCATGTTGTCTTTCGCCGCCGTTTCGCACAGCCAGTCGCCAAAGATTTTTGAGTAGCTCGGCATCCCGCCGCTGCTTTTCGGCAGGCAGCCGCTGGTATGGTCGAACTTAGGCACCGCGTGGAAGGTGATCGGATCTTTTTCCGCCGGTTCGTAACCACGCCCTTTTTTGGTCATGATGTGCAGGAACTGCGGGCCTTTCAGGTCGCGCATATTTTTAAGCGTCGTCACCAGGCCCAGCACATCGTGGCCGTCCACCGGGCCAATATAGTTAAAGCCCAGCTCTTCGAACAGCGTACCCGGCACGACCATGCCTTTGATGTGTTCTTCGGTACGCTTAAGCAGCTCTTTGATCGGCGGTACGCCGGAGAAGACTTTTTTACCGCCTTCACGCAGTGAGGAGTAAAGCTTGCCGGACAGCAGCTGCGCCAGATGATTATTCAGCGCGCCGACGTTCTCGGAGATCGACATTTCGTTATCGTTGAGGATCACCAGCATGTCCGGTTTGATATCGCCCGCATGGTTCATGGCCTCAAAGGCCATCCCCGCGGTGATCGCCCCGTCGCCAATTACGCAGACGGTGCGGCGTTGTTTATTCTCTTTTTCGGCGGCAACGGCAATACCAATGCCCGCAGAAATGGAGGTGGAAGAGTGACCGACGCTTAACACGTCATATTCACTCTCGCCGCGCCACGGGAACGGGTGCAGGCCCCCTTTCTGGCGAATGGTGCCAATTTTATCGCGACGTCCGGTCAGAATTTTGTGCGGATAGGCCTGGTGGCCGACATCCCAGATCAGCTGATCGAACGGCGTGTTATAGACGTAATGCAACGCCACGGTCAGCTCAACCGTGCCAAGTCCGGAGGCGAAGTGGCCGCTGGAGCGGCTAACGCTGTCGAGCAGGTAGCGACGCAGCTCGTCACACAGCTTCGGCAGACTCTCTTTCGGCAACAGACGTAACTCCTGAGTGGAGTCAACTAACGCCAGTGTCGGGTATTTGGCAATATCAAAACTCATCAAAGGCTCATCGAGATTTATAGTTTATTTATCACGCTGGATTATGTAGTCCGCTAGCGCTTCCAGTGCCGAGGTATCCAGCGATTGCGCGGCCAGCTCATTCAGCGACCGGCGGGCATCGTCTATCAGATCCCGGGCTTTACGTTGGGCATGCTCAAGGCCCAACAGGGCGGGGTAGGTACTTTTGCCAAGCTGCTGATCCGCACCCTGACGTTTTCCCAATGTTGCAGTATCGCCCACCACATCCAGAATGTCATCCTGAACCTGGAATGCCAGACCGATACTTTCTGCGTATCTGTCCAGAATCGGCAGGGCTTTACGCCCGCGTTCACCCGCGCTCAACGCGCCCAGGCGAACGGCTGCACGAATCAGTGCGCCCGTTTTGTGACGGTGGATGCGCTCCAGCTGTTCCAGAGTAACCTGACGCCCTTCAGCCTCTAAATCCAGCGCCTGGCCGCCGCACATCCCGGCGACGCCGCTGGCCATTGCCAGTTCGGACACCATTGCCAGACGATCGCGATCGCTCACCTCAACCATCGGCGCATCGCTCAGAATGGAAAAGGCCAGGGTTTGCAGCGCATCCCCCGCCAGAATGGCATTCGCTTCGCCAAATTTGATATGGCAGGTTGGCTGACCGCGACGCAGATCGTCATCGTCCATGGCCGGCAAATCATCATGGATCAGCGAATAGGCGTGGATACACTCCACGGCGGCTGCCGGGGCGTCCAGCGTGTTATCGCTGATACCGAACATATTGCCCGTGGCATACACCAGGAACGGACGCAGGCGTTTACCCCCCAAGAGTGCGCCATAGTGCATGGCTTCAACCAGTGGAGTGTTCTGAAAAGGCTGCGGCTCAATGAATCGGCGCAGCGCATCGTTGGCGCGGATGACGCGCGCCTGAAGCGCGTTGGAAAAATCCATTTACTCGGCGTCCGGTGTGAATGGCGTGGTTTTAGCGTCTTCGCTGTCGGAAAGCAGGATCTGCACACGCTGCTCGGCCTGCTGGAGTTTTACCTGCCCCTGGCGCGCAAGCTGCACGCCGCGTTCAAATTCGTTGAGCGCGTCTTCCAGCGGGAGATCGCCGCTCTCAAGACGGGTAACGATCTGCTCCAGTTCACTCAGCGCAGTTTCGAAACTGGCCGGTGCGTCGTTTTTCTTCGGCATAGTGAATTGACTCTTAAATTTTTCGCCCTGACATGGTAACGGACTCGGGGCAATTATCAAATAACGCGAGTGGCGCGATGGTGGTATACTTGCGCGCCTGGATGCAGCCACGGGTGTGGGCTGCTGTATCATTTTCCACTACAAGCCTTTATAAGCTTGCCTAAGAAACATTGCCGCCATGAAGTTTATCATTAAATTGTTCCCTGAAATCACCATCAAAAGCCAATCCGTGCGTTTGCGCTTTATTAAAATTCTCACCGGGAACATTCGTAACGTATTAAAACACTACGACGAAACGCTCGCCGTGGTGCGTCACTGGGATCACGTTGAAGTCCGCGCGAAAGACGAAAACAAACGTCTTGATATTCGCGACGCGCTGACCCGTATCCCGGGTATTCACCATATTCTGGAAGTGGAAGACGTTCCCTTCACCGATATGCACGATATCTTCGAAAAGGCGCTGGTACAGTACCGCGACCAGATCGAAGGGAAAACGTTTTGCGTGCGCGTGAAGCGCCGGGGTAAGCATGAGTTTAGCTCTATCGAGGTTGAGCGCTACGTCGGCGGAGGTCTGAACCAGCACGTTGAAACGGCGCGCGTGCGCCTGACTAACCCGGACGTCACCGTTAACCTTGAGATCGAAAACGATCGCCTGCTGCTGGTCAAGGGCCGTTACGAAGGGATTGGCGGTTTCCCTATCGGCACTCAGGAAGATGTGCTGTCGCTGATCTCCGGCGGGTTCGACTCCGGCGTGTCCAGCTATATGCTGATGCGTCGCGGCTGCCGCGTGCACTACTGCTTCTTTAACCTGGGCGGCGCGGCGCATGAAATCGGCGTACGTCAGGTGGCGCATTACCTGTGGAACCGCTTCGGCAGCTCTCACCGCGTGCGTTTTGTGGCGATCAACTTTGAGCCGGTGGTCGGCGAAATCCTCGAAAAAGTGGACGACGGCCAGATGGGCGTGGTCCTGAAACGTATGATGGTGCGTGCGGCGTCCAAAGTGGCTGAGCGCTACGGCGTGCAGGCGCTGGTCACCGGTGAAGCGCTGGGGCAGGTCTCCAGCCAGACGCTGACCAACCTGCGCCTTATCGACAACGTGTCTGATACGCTGATCCTGCGTCCGCTGATCTCTCACGATAAAGAGCACATCATCGATCTGGCGCGTAAAATCGGTACTGAAGATTTTGCCCGTACCATGCCGGAATATTGCGGTGTGATTTCAAAAAGTCCAACCATTAAAGCGGTGAAGGCGAAGATCGAAGCGGAAGAAGAGAACTTCGATTTCAGCATCCTGGAAAAAGTGGTGGCGGAAGCGTCCAACATCGATATCCGTGAGATCGCCCAGCAGACCGAGCAGGAAGTGGTTGAGGTAGAGACGGTCAGCGGCTTCGGTGCTAACGATACGATTCTGGATATCCGTTCTGTTGATGAGCAGGATGACAAGCCGTTGCAGGTGGAAGGCGTGGAAGTGGTTTCGCTGCCGTTCTACAAGCTGAGCACCCAGTTTGGCGATCTCGACCAGAGCAAAACGTATCTGCTGTGGTGCGAACGTGGGGTCATGAGCCGTTTGCAGGCGCTGTATCTGCGTGAGCAGGGCTTCGCCAATGTGAAGGTGTATCGCCCGTAGTTTCTCGCCCGGTGGCGCTTCGCTTACCGGGCCTACGGTACCGTGCATTTGTAGGCCGGGTAAGGCGTAGCCGCCACCCGGCTTTTTTTATGCACTACTCTTCATAGTAATTATAAATCCCCGCCGCCATCACCAGTGATGACGCCACTTCGTACGCTTTTTCGCGCCCGACCAGCAGGTCAATAATCTTCAGGCCAAAATCAATGGCGGTGCCCGGCCCCTGGCTGGTGAGCAGGTTAACGCGTGGATCCCAGACCACGCGTTTATCCACCCACTGCTCTTCCGGAATGGTGTCCTTCAGGCCAGGGAAGCCGGTCATATTGCCGATGGGGAAAATGTCGTGCGGAACCAGCACCGTGCCTGCGGCCGCACAGATTGCCGCGACGATACGCCCGGAAAGATGAAACTGACGAACGGTTTCAACCAGCAGCGGGCTGTCGCGGAAACACTCTGCCCCCTTCAGACCGCCCGGCAGAACGATAATGTCGTAATCACCGTCCGCCACCTGTACAAGCGGTGCATCCGCCAGGATCTTCACCCCACGCGAGCAGGTAATCGCCAGACTTCCGTCGCTGGCGACGCTGGCGGTAGTAACCTTAATACCACCACGCACCAGCAAATCAATGGTGGTGACCGCTTCTGTCTCTTCGCTACCAGGGGCGAGGCATACCAGTGCCGATGCGCTCATACTCACTCTCCTTTCGTTTTACTAACTCAAACAGACGGCTGTTTTCCGCAACGGTAATACCGTGTGCCCGGGCGCGTTTTAACAGATAACCGGTTATGTAATCAATTTCGGTATGCCGCATAGCCCGGATATCCTGCAACATTGAGGAGATATTTTCTGCCGTACTCTCAATGACCTGGTCGACATAATAACGTAAATCGGACTCTGAGGTGTGGTAGCCTTCGCGTTCAATGACGGCGGCAACTTCCCGGCAAATCAGCGCTACCCGATCGGGATGCTGGCGCAGTTCACCGTTAGGGCAATCCAGCAGGGCGGTCAGCGGATTGATCGCACAGTTGACCGCCAGTTTGCGCCACAGTTCCGCGCGAATGTTATTGTGCCAGGCGACGTCAGGCAGCGTGCTTTGCAGGGTATCCGCAAGATAGCTGTAATCGCCGGGCTGTTCACGCGCAGGACCGATATGGGTGATACCACTGGCTACATGGATAATGACGTTACCGTCGCGACGTGCCGCGTGGGTGGTTGTCCCCATCAGCAGCGGTTGCCGGACAGATTTTAGCTCTTCAATGGTACCCATACCGTTGTGAATCAGCAGGATTGGCGTGCTTTCAGGTAACTGGGCGGCCAGGCTTTTCACCGCATCGGAGACCTGCCAGGCCTTCAGCGTGACCAGCAGCAAATCGCTGGTGGCAAGAAATTCCGGATCGTTTGCCGTCAAAGACTCGTTAAAAATTGAACCGTCTGTACCAATCACGTTCACACTGCAATAGGGCTGGGGAATTCGCAGCCAGCCCTGAACGTCGTGTCCCTGTTTGCATAGCGCTGTAAGCCAGAGTTGGCCAAGGGCTCCGCATCCAAGCACTGTTACTTTCATCGTTCCTCCTCACCTGCAACGGCGCCAGGTGCTATGACGCTAAGTATAGCGCCATCAGCTAAGCTTCTCGTTATGCCTCGTTGCGGGTATTATGCAACGCAACAAAAATGAAGGGAGAAGAAAAGATGCCATCTTTCGATATTGTTTCTGAAGTTGATTTGCAGGAAGCGCGTAACGGCGTAGAAAATGCTGTCCGTGAGGTTGAGTCACGTTTCGATTTTCGTGGCGTTGAGGCGACCATTGAACTGAACGACGCGAACAAGACGATCAAAGTCCTGAGCGAGTCTGATTTCCAGGTTAACCAGTTGCTGGATATCCTGCGCGCCAAGCTGCTCAAGCGCGGCATTGAAGGGACCTCACTCGATGTACCGGAAGATTTTGTTCACAGCGGCAAAACCTGGTTTGTGGAAGCGAAGCTGAAGCAGGGGATTGAGAGCGCGGTGCAGAAAAAAATCGTTAAGCTTATCAAAGACAGTAAGCTCAAAGTGCAGGCGCAGATCCAGGGTGAAGAGATCCGCGTGACCGGAAAATCCCGTGATGACCTGCAATCCGTGATGGCGCTGGTGCGTGGCGGCGATCTCGGTCAGCCATTCCAGTTTAAAAACTTCCGCGATTAAGACAATCATGCCCGGCTAAACCGGGCATTTTTTCAGGCCTTCAGCGCCTGCTCCACCTCAAAGCGGTTAGTCACTTTGCTGTCAATTTTGACATACGCACTGCGCTCTTCCGGGACAATCAGCACTTCGCTCACGCCCTCTGTCGCTTCCAGACGCTGTTTTAAGGCGTCACCGATTGCCACGTCATCGGGAATTTCTACCCGCAGGCTACTTACATAGCGCGGCTCTTTCATGGTGCTGGCAACAAACAGCCAGAGCATCGCCAGCAGCGCACCGGCGAGGAAAACGGTCTGGGAGTCAAACAGACCGTCCACCCAGCCGCCGAGCGACCCGCCGATCGCCACGCCGAGAAACTGGCTGGTGGAGTAAATGCCCATCGCGGTGCCTTTGTATCCTGCCGGAGACTCTTTGCTGATAAGCGACGGCAGCAGGGCTTCCATCAGATTAAACGCCAGGAAGAACAGCTGTACGCCGGCGATCAGTTCCCAGAAATGCGGGCCGGCGCCCCACAGCACAATCTCGGCAATCAGCAGTAACGCCACGCAGCCCACGAAGACGCGTTTCATTTTGCGCTTCACTTCGGCGTAAATAATGAAGGGCACAACGGAGACAAACGAGATCAGCATTGTGACCAGATAAATTTTCCAGTGCTCTGCCGCCGGGAAACCGGCTGCGGCAAGTTGACCGGGCAGGGCGACGAAGGTGGACATCAGCAGAATGTGCAGGCACATAATGCCGAAGTTCAGCTTAAGCAGGCGCGGCTCGACGATGACTTTGCTGAAGCAGCCTTTCACCATCCCGGATTCACGGTTCAGGACATGGTTTTTACTGTCAGGCACAACCCACAGCGTGAGTGCGATCCCGATGGTCGCCAGCCCCGCAATCATCCAGAACAGGGCGTGCAGGCCGAGCGCATGAGTGATGACAGGCCCCAGCACCATGGCAATGGCAAACGTGACCCCGAAGCTGACGCCGATAAACGCCATGGCTTTGGTGCGGTTTTGCTCGCGGGTTAAGTCTGACAGCAGCGCCATCACGGCGGCGGCAATCGCCCCGGAACCTTGCAGGGCGCGCCCAAGAATAATTCCCCAGATGGAGTGGGAGAGGGCGGCGATGATGCTGCCAAGTACAAACACCAGCAGCCCGCCGACAATCAGCGGTTTGCGACCCACGCGGTCGGAGAGCAGGCCAAAGGGGATCTGGAATATCGCCTGCGCCAGACCGTAGATACCAATCGCCAGACCGATCAGCGCTTCGCTGGCGCCCTGTAACGCCATGCCATATGTGGTCAGAACGGGCAGGACCATAAACATGCCAAGCATCCGCAGCGAGAAAACAGTCCCTAAACCCCAGGTCGCACGCAGTTCGCCTGGCGTCATTTTATAATCGTTCATTACCACCTCTACCAAAAAGCAGGCCATAGTTTAGGCGGGGTGATAAGTGCGGTAAATAGGTGTTTGTTTAAGAGATATTACGAGGGTGTGATAAAAGCACCCCCGGATAAAAAAATTACGCCTCGACGCGCAATCCGTAGCTTTTGAATTTCTCAAGAACAATGGCAATTTCATCGTCACTGAGTACCGGAACGGGATCCACTATCGCCAGCGTGGTCAGGTAGAGTTTTGCCAGCACCTCTACCTCCTGCGCCAGCCACAGTGCCTTTTCAAGATTTTCTTCGCAGGTTATCAGGCCGTGGTGCTGCAAGAGCGTCGCTTTGCGATCGCGTAACGCGACCGCGACATGCTCTGACAGCGCGCGCGTCCCGAAGGTCGCGTAAGGGGCGCAGGGAATGGAGTTTCCCCCGGCGGCGGCAATCATATAGTGAATAGCAGGAATGGGGCGGTTGAGTATCGAGACGGCGGTACAGTTAACCGCATGGTTATGGACGACGGCGTTAGCATCCGGGCGGGTCTGATACACAACCTGATGAAAACGCCATTCGCTGGAGGGCAGTTTATCTTCTTCGTGTCGCCCCTGTGCATCTACATAGACGATACTCTCTTCGGTCAGATGCTCGTAGGGAATTCCGGTCGGCGTAATCAGCATGCCGTCGCGATAGCGAACGCTGATATTGCCGGCGGTGCCCTGATTTAACCCCATGCGGGTCATCTCAAGGCAGGTGTCGATAATGTCTCTGGCTAATCGGGCTCGTTCCATTTTTTATTCTCCGGGTACAGTTTTATTTTTACTGGCGGGAACGTTTGACCAGCTTCATATCGACTTTCGCCGTCTCGTTGACCGCTTCGCCGTCGATGGCTCGCTGCATCAGTTCAAACGCTTTTTCCGCCCAGGTATCTTCATCCTGCTGCATGGACCAGACGCTGTTAGGCAGGAACCCCAGCATGGGGTGCTCATCGAAGGTGCCGATATTGATGTGTTGGGGCACGGTGCCGGTACGCGTCCGCAGGGCTTCGATTGCCCCTTCCAGAACGGGTAACGATGAGGCGATAAATGCCTGCGGAACACCCTGGCTGTCGATAAGCGAATCCATCAGGGCATATCCGCCCTCCGGCGTATTGTCCGGCCCTTCGATGACCCACTCGCGATGGTGAATACCGGCTGTTTTCAGGGCCTGTAAGTAGCCGTTCAGACGGTCCGTAATACTGGGCAGTGCGGTATCGCCCACAAGGAACCAGAGCGGCGTTTTTCTCTCTGCCAGCATGTTGCGGGCCAGTTCATCCCCCCCGGCCTCGTTATGACTCTCAACCAGCGCGTTGTCAGTAAAGCCAAAATCCCGGTCGAGGAGCACCAGTGGTTTTTGGATCTGCCGCAAATGATGCTGCTGGTTTTCCAGCGTTGAGGGAACGATAAACAAGCCGTCCACGTTGCGCGCCATCAGGGCTTTTACCAGCTTGTTTTCGTAATCCACATCGTTGTAAGTACAGCTGATCATCAGCTGGTAGCCCGAACGGCGGCAGCGCAGTTCGAGTTTCTCGGCGAGCGTTGCAAAGAACACGTTCGAGATGTTGGGCACGATGAGCCCCAGCGTCTCGGTTTTGTTTAGCTTAAGACTGCGCGCCGAATGGTTGAGGATATAGCCGAAGCGCTCGACGTGTTCATTAATTCGGGACTGTGTTTTCACGCTGATCCGATACTGTTCGGCTTTCCCGCTCAGTACCAGCCGCACGGTGGTGACGGATAAATTCAGATCCTTCGCTATCTGTTCAACTGTTTTGGCCATCGCTACGCCTCAATCCTTAACGTACGTAAAAAACTGCTGATAAAGCATACGCATCCTGCCATTACATTTCCTGCTGCATCAGGAGATTAAGCGCCTGCTGCTGGGTCCACAGCATCAGGTACGCCTCATATTTTTGCCGGTGGAAAGCCGCGGTTTCCGGCCGACGGGTGATGATGTCGCCGGCTTTGACCATTTCCCGGGTGGCATCGGTGAGCGTTGCCCATGCACCGCTCGCCACAGCGCCGCAAATGGCCGCGCCGAGAGTGACGGCATCTTCTTCGGCTAAGAGATGAATATCGCAGCCCGTGGCATCGGCATACTCCCGCAGCCAGAGCCGGTTATGGGTGGCTCCTCCACAAATGACAATGCGCGACAAGGTGTGCCCGTGATGTTTCAGGGTATCCATAATATGTCGTGTGCCATAGGCTATGGCCTGTAGCGTGGCCAGGTAGAGCCTCGCCAGCGCACGTTCACCTGTTTCTAATGTCAGACCGACCACGCTGCCCCGAGCATCCGGACGCGAACGCGGCGAGCGGTTGCCGTGGTGATCGGCCAGAATGTGCAGGTTGCGGGTGGGATATTTTTCTTCCTGTTCAAGTGCGGCTACCCAGTCGTTGAGCAGCGCCACCGGATGGCGTTGCGCCGCTTCTGCTTTTGCAAACAGGTCTGCGCTGGCTCCGTGCTCGCGCAACGTCCAGTCGACCAGCGCCCCGGCAGCACTTTGCCCGCCTTCCGTCAGCCAGTAGCCCGGCAGCATGGCGCTCCAGTAAGGCCCCCAGACGCCGGGCGTATGGATCTCCGTCTGACTGGCAAGCATATGGCAGTTCGAGGTTCCGCTGATGAGCGCCAGCGTGCCCTCCGGGTGTGAGCCCGTCAGCGCCACGCCACCCGCGTGGGCATCGATCATGCCGCTTGCCACAACCACCTCTTCGGGCAACCCCAGAGCTTGCGCTGCCTGTGGGCTGAGTTTCCCGACGCATTCAGCGACGTCCAGAATAGTATCGGGAATTTTTGTCAGTAAGGTCTCCAGCCCCACCTCCCTGAGCAGCGATTCGCTGAACTGCGCCTCATGCGCAAGGTAGTTCCATTTGCAGGTGAGGGTGCACAGGCTGGCGGCGTCCTGGCCCGTCGCTTTCCAGACCAGAAAATCGGCAAGGTCGAAAAAGCGCCAGGCCTGATTCCAGGTTTCAGGATGATGTCGCTGCAACCACAGCAGTTTTGGCAGTTCCATTTCAATACTCACCTCGCCGCCCACGTAGCACAGGGCCGGATCGCGTGTGGCATTGATGCGAACGGTTTCTTCGTGAGCACGATGATCCATCCACATAATGATGTCCTGCGATGCCGGACTGTCGGGGGACACGCTCAGGCCGTTACCCTCAGCATCCAGCGCGACCAGCGAGCAGGTGGCGTCGAAGCCAATCGAACGAATGGCGTCGGGTGAGATCCCAGAGGAGTCGACGGCTTCCCGCACCACCGCGCAAACCTGCTGCCAGATCTCCGCGGAGGACTGTTCCACGCGCGCGTTGCTGGCGTGAAACTGCGAAATCGGACGGGTCGCGAAGCTCAAACGCTCGCCTTGCGCAGAGTAAACCCCAGCACGAACGCTGGCTGAACCCACATCGACCCCGAGGAAATAGCCGTCACTCATCATGAACTTCCTTATTTTTTACCAAACGGATGTAACAGTTTATCAATTTCAGGGGTGTTGATATTCTGCGCATTGACATATTTCACTGGAATATCAATTTCTTTAGCCACCGTCTGTCCGGAAATCACCGCGTTCAGCGCCTTTATGCCCTGATAACCAATCTGGTACGCGTCCTGCACCACGAAGCCCTGAATCACGCCGTTTTTGAGGAAGTTAATGATGGCTTCGGTGCTGTCAAAACCGATGACTTTCACTTTGCCCTTCAGATTCTGGCTGTCGATAGCGTTCGCAACGCCCAGGGTTGAGCCTTCGTTGGTGGCATAAATACCGGCGATATCCGGGTTGGCCTGAACCATATCAATGGTTTTATCCATCGCTTTTTGCGGGTCGCCATCGCTATATTGCACCGGCAGTACCTGAATATTCGGGTACTTCTCTTTCATTCGCTCGCTGAATCCTTCAGAGCGCTCAATGGCGGACGTCGTTCCGGCTACGTGGGCGATAATACCCACTTTCCCCTTCTGGCCTACCTGCTCCGCCAGCGCATCCGCAGCCTGTGCGCCCGCCTTACGGTTATTGGTGGCGACAAAGCTGGCCGGGATATCGGAGTTCACGCCCGAGTCGAAGGTCACCACTTTGATCCCCCGGCTGTTGGCGGTTTCGACCAGCGGGGCAAGGGCGTTTGCATCAAGCGCGGCCAGCAACAGGCCGTTTGGCTTTTGTGCCATGGTGTTTTCGACTAACTGGATCTGCTCGGCGATTTGCGTTTCATCGGCAGGGCCAACGTAGCTGGTTTTGTCACCCAACTCTTTTGCGGCAGCTTCCGTCCCCATTTTGACCGTCTGCCAGAATTCGTGCTGGTAACCTTTACTGACTACCGGCAGGTTTAAATCTTTTGCCAGCGCGCTGCTGGACAGGATGGCAACGAGCGACAGGGCGCTCAGGATATGGCTGGTTTTCATTATTTTGCTCCGTTGTAGGGTTGGCAGGGCTTGTTGTATCGAGAACCTAACGCATTCTTTTACGTAACGTGTCCAGGTAGACGGCGGCAACGACGACCACGCCCATCGCCACCATCTGCCAGAACTGGGACACGCCCATGAGATTGAGGCCGTTTTTCAGCACGCTCATAATGAACGCGCCTATGATGGTGCCGCCAATCGTGCCCACGCCGCCCATCAGACTGGTACCGCCGATCACTACCGCCGCAATGGCTTCCAGCTCATAACCCACGCCTACGGTTGGCTGGCCTGAATTGAGACGAGAGGCGAGGATCACCCCGGCCACGCCGGTTAACAGGCCGCATAAGGCGTAAACGAAAATTTTCACTCGCTGGACTTTGATCCCGGAAAGATGTGCCGCCGTTTCATTGCTGCCGACAGCGTAGATATAGCGGCCCATCACCGTTTTCTTCAGGATCCACATGGCGATCAGTGCCACGATGACCAGGTAGAACACCGGGTAAGGCAGGACGTCGAACAGGCGACCCTGCGCTAGCAACTTGAACTGCGGGTAGTCAGAAAAATAAATCGCGCGGCCATCGGTCATCACCATATTGATGCCGCGTACCGACATCATTAAGCCGAGGGTGGCAATAAACGGTGGTATGGTCATTTTGGTGACCAGAAACGCGTTCACATAGCCGCAAAGCCCGCCGGCGAGCACGCCTGCCAGAATACAGACCGGCAGCGGCATACCAAACCCGGCGGCGATGCCCACCGCAACCCCTGAGAACGCCACCACCGATCCGAGCGACAGGTCGATCCCGGCGGTAATAATCACAAAGGTTACGCCAATGGCCATGATGCCAATCACCGCCGTTTGCAGGGCGATAGTCATGATATTTTCAGTATTAAAGAAGAACGGTGAGCTGAAGCTGAAAAACAGAACCAGCAATACCAGGCTAAAAAGAGGCGCCAGACGCATCAGGAGCGCTTTATTTATTTTCATCGTATGACTTCCGCTTTGCGGCGATGGAACGGTAACGGACATGATTAATCCTCCAGCGTGGCGTATTGCATGATTTTTTCCTGGGTGGCGTGCTCAGCCTCTATTTCGCCGGCAATGTGGCCGCTGCGCATCACAAGTATGCGGTCGCACATTCCTAATACTTCCGGCAGTTCGGATGAAATCATGATGATCGATTTACCTTTAGCGACAAGGCGGTTCATTAGTTCATAAATTTCCAGCTTGGCGCCAACATCAATTCCCCGGGTTGGCTCATCAAAAATTAAAATATCGGTATCTTTACAGACCCAGCGGGCAATAATGATCTTCTGTTGATTACCGCCGCTTAAATTCAGTGCCGCCTGTTCCAGATGCGGCGTTTTTATTCGCAGCGCATCCACCAGTTTCTGGCTGGACTCCCGGCAGCGTTTTTCATCGACATTACCCGCGGCGCCGGCGTAGTCCGGGTAATTGCCGAGCAAAATGTTCATCTCAACGGAAAGGCCGAGGGCGAGTCCCTCTTTTTTGCGGTCTTCTGTTAAATAGCTGATGCCTTTCTCAATGGCGTCAGCCACGTCTTTAATCCGTGTGGGGGTGCCGTTCAGCGTCAGGGTACCGGCGTCGATCGCATCGGCGCCAAACAGGGCCCGGCCCAGTTCCGTTCGGCCTGCGCCCATTAAGCCAGCGAGGCCGAGGATCTCACCGCGCCAGAGGGTAAAGTTGATGTCGTGCAGTACACCATTTCGCGTCAGGCCGTTCACCTCCAGCACTTTTTCTCTGCGCTGATGCGGCGGGCGTTTTGGGTAGATGTTATCGAGATTGCGGCCAACCATCATGGCGATAAGCTCGCCGATCTGAACCGTTTCATAATCTACGGTGGCGATGTATTGTCCGTCGCGCATGACGGTCGCGCGATCGGCGATCAGCGCCAATTCTTCCAGACGGTGCGAGATGTAGACTATCCCCGTGCCCTGAGCCTTGAGCATCCGCGTGACGTCAAATAAACTCTCGATTTCACTTTCGGTCAGCGCGGCGGTGGGTTCATCCATTATTAGCACTTTGGCATTGACCGAAATCGCTTTGGCAATTTCCACCATCTGCTGCTGGGCTACGGTTAATTCACTGACGCGGGCGTCCGGGGCGATTTTTAAATTCAGCGTGTGCAGTATTTTCTCAACCGCCTGTCGCTGGGCGCGTTTATCTAACTGCCAGCGACTATTTTTGCAGAATTCACGGCCAATAAAGATATTCTCTTCCACGGTTAAATCGGGAAAGAGATTAAATTCCTGATGGATAATCGTAATACCTGCGTGCTGAGCACTTAGCGGATCGCTGAATGATACGGATTGCCCTTCAAAGCGAATTTCACCGGAATCGGGTTGGTAAACACCGGATAATATTTTCATCAGCGTCGATTTGCCGGCACCGTTTTCACCTAACAGGGCATGAACTTCGCCGCGGCGTAAATCGAAATCAACCTGATTCAGCGCCAGCACGCCGGGAAAGCGTTTGGTGATGCGCGTCATCTGAATAAGAGTCTCTGACATTGCAAAATTCCTGTGTTGGAAAGGCAATGAATCACAAGCCACAGTGATTTAGTTATTAAGCTAACTCGACTTAGCTTTCGTCCTTAAAAGCTATTTTAGGGTCATAATTTAGCCAAATCATTTGTATTCAAATTGTGACGTCGTGCAAAGGTATTTTGTTATTTAATTGAATTTAAACGGTATGTTTAGTTTTTGCTGAATCGTAATACCTGACGCTGATCGAATTTTGACCTCTCATCGTGAAACTGCTCACAGATTCTGCACATTTATCTTGTCTCATTTTTAGTGAGAACCCTAAGCTAATTCGAGTTAGCAAATTTCACCGCTTTCCGTTCACGGTGCTGCCCGGGCGCTTTTTCACGGCTATGCCCCTGAGACGGAGAGGTTAACCAACGTGAGGAAGGGCTATGAAAACGATAAAAGCGTTACCCCGGATTGGCATTCGACCTGTTATTGATGGCCGCCGAATGGGCGTACGTGAGTCTCTGGAAGAGCAGACCATGAACATGGCGAAAGCCACGGCGGCGCTACTCAGTGAAAAATTACGCCACCCCTGCGGTACGCCCGTAGAGTGCGTAATTGCCGACAGCTGCATTGCCGGAATGGCGGAATCCGCCGCTTGCGAAGAGAAGTTCAGCACGTGCCACGTTGGTCTGACGATCACCATCACCCCCTGCTGGTGTTACGGGAGTGAAACCATTGATATGGATCCGCTGCGCCCGAAAGCGATCTGGGGCTTTAATGGCACCGAGCGTCCGGGGGCGGTATACCTCGCAGCGGCGCTGGCAGCGCATAACCAGAAAGGGATCCCGGCGTTTTCCATTTACGGCCACGATGTACAGGATGCGGGCGACGAGACCATCCCGGCAGACGTTGAGGAAAAATTGTTGCGCTTCGCCCGGGCGGGCCTGGCGGTCGCCAGCATGAAGGGGAAAAGTTATCTGTCGGTGGGCGGGGTCTCAATGGGGATCGCGGGCTCGATTGTCGATCACAACTTCTTTGAATCCTGGCTGGGGATGAAGGTGCAGGCGGTGGATATGACCGAACTGCGTCGCCGCATCGATCATAAGATTTACGACGAACAAGAACTTGAGCTGGCCCTGAGCTGGGCGAAGGCACATTTCCGTTTCGGCGAGGATAAAAACGCAGAGCATTATCGTCGCAATGAACAGGAAAATGCCGCGATCCTGCGGGAGAGCCTGCTAATGGCGATGTGCATCCGCGACATGATGCAGGGCAACCCTAAACTCGCTGCGATGGGCCGCGTGGAGGAATCGCTGGGCTATAACGCCATTGCGTCCGGTTTCCAGGGGCAGCGCCACTGGACGGATCAGTATCCAAATGGCGATACCGCAGAGGCGCTGCTGAACAGCTCTTTCGACTGGAACGGTATTCGCCAGCCGTTGGTAGTGGCGACGGAAAATGACAGCCTTAACGGGGTAGCGATGCTGTTTGGGCATCTGATGACCGGCACCGCGCAGATTTTTGCTGATGTACGCACCTACTGGTCGCCGGAGTCGGTTGAGCGTGTTACCGGCCAGAAGCTCACTGGACGGGCTGAGCACGGCATTATTCATCTGATCAACTCCGGCTCGGCGGCGCTGGACGGTACAGCGGAGCAGAAAGACGCCGAGGGGAAACCGACCCTGAAACCACACTGGGACATTACTGAGCAGGAAGCCAACGCGTGCCTGGCCGCAACCCACTGGTGTCCGGCGGTGCATGAATACTTCCGCGGGGGCGGTTTCTCATCAAACTTCCTCACCCGGGGTGGCGTGCCATTTACCATGACCCGCGTAAACCTCATCAAGGGTGTGGGTCCGGTATTACAGATAGCGGAAGGCTGGAGTGTTGAGCTGCCGGAACACGTACATGACATTCTGAATAAGCGCACCGATTCAACCTGGCCCACCACCTGGTTTGCCCCACGCCTGACCGGTAAAGGCCCGTTCAGCGACGTCTATTCAGTGATGGCGAACTGGGGCGCTAACCACGGGGTATTAACCGTCGGGCACGTCGGCGCTGATTTCATCACCCTGGCGTCCATGCTGCGCATCCCTGTATGCATGCATAACGTACCGGAGGCGCTGATTTATCGGCCGACGGCCTGGGGCGCTCACGGTATGGATCCGGAAGGGCAGGATTACCGCGCCTGTGAAAATTACGGACCGTTATACAAACATTAATCCGGCCTGCCAGCCTGCTCCGGCGGGCTGGCAGCCTGTGGGGACCGCGATGAAAAAATGTTTTCTGGTTCTCGATTGTGGCGCGACGAACGTGCGCGCCATTGCGCTGGATCCCGAAGGGAATATTGTGGCGCGCGCCGCAGTGGCGAACGAAAGCGAAAGCGCCGCTGAAAATCCGGCCTGGCACCAGTGGTCGCTCGACGCCATCATGCAACGGTTTGCCGTCTGTTGTCAGAAAATCAGCGCAGCGCTGAGCGAGCATCACCTGTGCGGAATGAGTGTGACGACCTTTGGCGTGGATGGCGCACTGGTAGATGAGCGGGGAGAACTGCTTTACCCGATCATCAGCTGGAAGTGCCCGCGAACCGTGCCGGTGATGGAAGCGGTTGCCCGTTCATGCTCCCCGGCAGAACTACAGCAGATCACCGGCGTTGGGCAGTTTAGTTTCAACACGTTGTATAAGCTAGGCTGGCTTCAGGACAACCGTCCCGATCTGTTACAGCGTGCTCACGCCTGGCTTTTTATCTCCTCGCTAATCAACCATCGCCTGACCGGAAAGATGACGACCGATCTCACGATGGCCGGTACCAGTCAGATGTTCGATCTGCATCGGCAGCGCTTCAGCGAAACGATCTTAAGCAAGATCGGCGTGCCTCATTCCCTTTTCCCGCCGCTGGTTTCCCCCGGAGAAAGGATTGGTGAATTGCGGCCCGACGCTGCATCCAGGCTCGGATTGCCTTGCGGTGTGCCGGTGATCTCCGCCGGGCACGACACGCAGTTTGCCCTTTTTGGCGCCGGAGCGGGAATTAATGAGCCAGTTCTCTCTTCGGGTACCTGGGAGATTTTAATGGCGCGCACCACGCAGGTTGATACCGCTTTGCTGGGGCAATACCCGGGCGCGACCTGCGAACTGGATAGCCGGACGGGGCTCTATAATCCGGGAATGCAATATCTGGCGTCTGGCGTACTGGAGTGGATCCGCGCGCTGTTCTGGTCGCCTGGTACCGACTGGGACACTATTCTGGCTCAGGCGGCGGCAATTCCGAACGGCGCGGATGGCGTCACGATGAATACCCAACTGCTCGACTCTCCACTCGCCGGCTGGCAGGGCGTTACGCTCACCACCACGCCAGCCCATTTTTACCGCGCAGCCCTGGAAGGACTCACGGTGCATCTGCAAGAAAAATGCCTGGCGCTGGAGGCGATCGCGCAATTTAAGGCGTGTGAACTCCTGCTGGTGGGGGGAGGTAGCCGCAATATGCTGTGGAATCAGCTCAAGTCCAATGCGCTTGGGATCCCGGTGAAGGTTCTTGAAGAGGCTGATACGACCGTGCTGGGGGCGTCTTTGTACGGATGGTGGGGCGTCGGAGAAACGGCCAGCGCTGAGGCTGCTCGCGATCGGGTCCACTATCGTTACCGTTATTTCTATCCTGAGGAGCAACCTTGTGCTTAAAACGATATCCCCTCTGATTTCACCCGAGCTGCTGAAAACGCTGGCAGAGATGGGTCATGGTGACGAGATTATTTTTGCAGATGCTCACTTTCCCGCACACAGCCTGGGGCCAAAGACGATCCGCGCAGATGGCCTGCTCATCAGCGATTTGCTGGCCGCGGTGATACCGCTGTTTGAACTGGACAGCTATGCGCCACCGCTGGTGATGATGGCCCCTGTCGACGGGGATACGCTCGATATCCAGGTCGAAGCGCGCTATCGCAACGCACTCTTTGGTGAGGCGGAAGGGGAGGGGATTACGCGTATTGACCGTTATGCGTTTTATGCGCGGGCACAGAAAGCGTACGCCATTGTGGTGACGGGCGAGACCGCGAAATACGGCAATATACTGTTAAAGAAAGGGGTTACGCCGTACCCATAAAAAAACGCCGGGTTAAACCCGGCGTTTTTACTTCAGTCTTCTTACCAGACGTAAGTCAGCAGGTTTTGTGAATCAGGCACCATGAAGTCTACGGACATCATCACGGACAGGGAGGTGATGGCGACAATCGAGAACACAAACAGCTTGCGAGCCCAGACCTTGTCATCTTCCACTTTGTAACCGCGCAGGGCCATGCCGAGCCACCAGACGCTCACCGCAGCTGCTACCACCAGATATTTATATCCGGCGTAACCGCCCAGAGAGAGCATCAGCGTTGCCACGGCAAAAGCGATGATGTAAAGCGTGATGTGGTTTTTGGCAACCGAAATGCCTTTCACGACCGGCAGAACCGGAATGTTCGCCGCCTGATAATCCTTAAAGCGGAAAATCGCGATGGCGTAGGAGTGCGGCATCTGCCACAGGCTAAAGATAGCCAGCAGGATCAGCGCACCGCTGTCGAACTCGTTCGTGACGGCGCAGTAGCCAATCACCGGCGGCGCAGCGCCGGAGAGAGAACCAATCAGCGTGCCGTAGACGGAGTGACGTTTCATATACAGGCTGTAGACGCCCACATACACCACGAACCCCATCACCCCCAGCCAGCAGGCCAGCGGGTTAGCACCAAACCACAGCAGCATAAAGCCAGCAATACCCAGCAAGGTGGCGTACACCAGCGAGACGGAAGGAGCAATCAGGCCTTTAACCAGCACCCGATTTTTGGTCCTTTCCATCTTCTTGTCGATATCCATGTCGATGTAGTTGTTAAATACACAACCGGACGCAACCACCAGTGACACACCGACCAGCGTGTAAATAAAGAGGGTGTAATCAATGCTGCCCTTAGAGGCCAGCAGGAACCCTCCGATTACGGAGATCAGGTTGCCAAAGATGATGCCTGGTTTCGTGACTTGCAGGTATTGCTTAAACATACTCGCCGCTCTTAGTGAACCATCATGTTGTAGTTAAGGTTCCACATAATCCAGATGGAACCGACTACCAGGATAGCGATGATAATCACGGTAAAGATAAAGGCCGTCATGTTCCAGCCTTCATCGGACTTGGTGTTCATGTGCAGGAAGCAAACCAGATGCACCAGAATCTGAATCACCGCGGTCACCAGGATTGCGCCCAGGATAACCGGCTTAGATGCAGAACCGTTCATCACCATCCAGAACGGGATCACCGTCAGAATGATCGACAGGATGAAACCTGTCATGTAGGTTTTTACGCTGCCGTGGGAAGCGCCATGATCGTTAGAATGACTCATTACATCGCCCCCATCAGATAGACAACAGAGAACACACAGATCCATACCACGTCCAGGAAGTGCCAGAACAGGCTCAGGCACATAATACGGGTACGGTTAGTACTGGTCAGGCCGCGACGGGAGATCTGGAACATCAGCACCGCCATCCAGATCAGACCCGAGGTCACGTGCAGACCGTGGGTGCCTACCAGCGCGAAGAACGCTGACAGGAAGCCGCTACGATCCGGGCCGAAACCTTCCATGATCAGGTGATGGAATTCATAGATTTCCATCCCGATAAAGCCAGCACCAAACAGCCAGGTCAACGCCAGCCAGGAGACAACCTGGCTCTTGTTGTTTTTGTACATGGCGATAGCCGCCATGCCGTAGGTGATGGAGCTGAATAACAGCAGTGCGGTTTCAACCAGAACGAACGGCAGTTCAAAGATGTCCTTACCGGTCGGGCCGCCCGCTGTGCCGTTCACCAGAACGGCATAGGTTGCGAACAGACAGCAGAACAGGATGCAGTCGCTCATCAGGTAGATCCAGAAACCGAAGACTTTCGTCGGTCCTGTATCATGGTGCGCATGTTCATGCGCGTGGGCAGTTGAGTGCGCCAGAGTATCAGTTGCCATTTTTCAGCCCCGCTTTAGAAATCTCGTCAAAATGCTGGTTTTCCAGCTTTTCAACTTCACGGACTGGTACGTAGTAGTCCACGTCCTCGTCAAAGCTCTTCACAATCCAGCTGATTACGATGCCAGCGAAGCCAACAATCGCCATCCACCAGATGTGCCAGATCATTGCGAAACCAAATACCGTTGCGAAGGCGGCAATCACGATGCCTGCACCGCTGTTTTTCGGCATATGGATCTCTTCGTAATGTTCAGGTTGCTTGTACGCTTCACCTTTTTCTTTCATTTCCCAGAATGCGTCACGCTCGTGAATGTGCGGCACTACGGCAAAGTTATAGAACGGAGGTGGAGAAGAGGTAGACCACTCCAGCGTACGGCCACCCCACGGGTCACCGGTCAGATCGCGGTTCAGGTTACGGTCACGGATAGACACGTAGTACTGAATCAGCTGGCACAGAATACCGCAGGCAATCAGCGCTGCGCCGCCCGCTGCAATCATCAGCATTGGGTGGAACTGCGGATCGATCTGCTGGCTCAGACGACGGGTCATCCCCATGAAGCCCAGCACGTACAGCGGCATAAACGCCACGAAGAAGCCGATGATCCAGAACCAGAACGCGCGTTTACCCCATTTTTCGTTCAGGGTGAAACCGAACGCTTTTGGCCACCAGTAGGTCACACCAGCGAAGCAGCCGAAGACCACGCCACCGATGATAACGTTATGGAAGTGCGCAATCAGGAACAGACTGTTGTGCAGAACGAAGTCAGCACCCGGTACCGCCAGCAGTACGCCGGTCATCCCACCTACGGAGAAGGTCACGATGAAGCCGATGGTCCACAGCATGGCTGAGTGGAACACGATACGGCCCTGGTACATGGTGAACAGCCAGTTGAAGATCTTAACCCCGGTCGGGATCGCGATAATCATGGTGGTAATACCGAAGAAGGCGTTTACGTTGGCGCCCGCACCCATGGTGAAGAAGTGGTGCAGCCAGACGATGAACGACAGAACGGTAATACATACGGTTGCCCACACCAGAGAGGTGTAACCAAACAGACGTTTACGCGAGAAGGTTGCCGCGATTTCGGAGAACACACCGAACACCGGCAGAACCAGGATGTACACTTCCGGGTGACCCCAGGCCCAAATCAGGTTGATGTACATCATCATGTTGCCACCCATATCATTCGTGAAGAAATGGGTACCCAGATAGCGATCCAGGGTCAGCAGCGCGATGGTGACGGTCAGAATTGGGAACGACGCGATAATCAGGACGTTGGCGCACAGAGATGCCCAGGTAAATACTGGCATCTTGAACATCGTCATTCCTGGTGCACGCATCTTCAGGATGGTCACGAAGAAGTTGATACCGGTCAGGGTGGTACCGACACCGGAGAGCTGAAGCGCCCAAATCCAGTAGTCAACGCCCACGCCCGGACTGTACTCAATTCCCGACAGCGGCGGATAGGCCAGCCAGCCGGTCTGAGCAAATTCGCCCACACCCAGTGACAGGTTAACCAGGATAACGCCGACAACCGTGAACCAGAAGCTCAGGTTGTTCAGGAACGGGAACGCAACGTCGCGCGCGCCGATTTGCAGCGGAACGACCACGTTCATCAGACCAATTACCAGCGGCATCGCCACGAAGAAGATCATGATAACGCCGTGGGCGGTAAAGATCTGATCGTAGTGGTGCGGCGGCAGGAAGCCGGCTTCGCCCGCAGACGCAAGCGCCTGCTGGCTACGCATCATGATTGCATCCGCAAAGCCACGAATTAACATGACGATACCGACGATGCAGTACATGATACCGAGTTTTTTGTGGTCAACCGAAGTCAGCCACTCATTCCACAGGTAGCTCCACTTACCGAAGTAAGTGATCAGGCCAACTAAGGCCGCGCCACCAATGATAATTGCAGCCACCGTAACCATAATAATCGGTTCATGGTAGGGCACTGCATCCAGTGTCAATTTTCCGAACATTTTCTTCCTCGGCCCCTTAGTGAGCGGTTTCCGCGTGGCTCATGTTCATGCCTTCCATACCCTGGTGCGTGTTGTGCTCGCCTTCAGGCTGGGTCATGTCCATGCTCATGCCGTGATCCATAAATTTGCCAATAACGTCTTTGAACAGATTCGGTTTCACGTTAGAGAAGTACTCCACCTTGTTGTATTCGCTAGGTGCAGCCACTTTTTCGAACGCCGCCATGTCAGACATGGTGTTTGGAGACTGCTTCGCTTTTGCAACCCACTGGTCGAAAGTCGCGCGGTCTGGCGTAGCGATAGCTTTGAACTTCATACCCGAGAAGCCCGGGCCACTATAGCTGGCGGAGATACCGTCGTAGGTGCCTGCTTCATTCGCGATCAGGTGCAGGTTAGTCTGCATACCGGCCATCGCGTAAATCTGGCTGCCCAGACGTGGGATGAAGAAGGAGTTCATTACGGAGTTGGAGGTCACTTTGAACTGAACCGGAGTGTTCGCCGGGAAGGCGATTTCATTCACGGTAGCAATGCCCTGTTCTGGATAGATGAAGAACCATTTCCAGTCCATGGAGACCACTTCAATGGTAATAGGTTTTTCATCGTGAACCAGCGGTTTGCTCGGCTCAAGTGCGTGAGTGGTTTTCCAGGTCAGTACAGCAAGGAACAGGATGATCAGAATAGGTACCGTCCAGACCACAGCTTCCACTTTATTGGAGTGTGACCAGTTAGGGCTATACTTCGCATCTTTATTGCTCGCACGATACTTCCAGGCGAAACCAACAGCCATCAAGATGGCAGGAATAACCACAATCAACATCAGGCCGAAAGCCGTCAGTATCAATGAACGTTGTTCCAGTCCAATCTGTCCTTTGGGGTCTAGTAGTGCAGAATCGCAGCCACTGAGTAATACAGTGCCTGCGAATAATGACAACCATCCCAAACTTTTATTGTATTTCCTGAGTCTCATTTAACGACCTCAATTCCACGGGAGTCTGGTGGCGTTTAAAGTGTGGGGGCATTTTACGGGAAGGTTACATTACTGTAAACATCATTAGCCCTGTGTCAGGAAGGTGTTACCGGGTTCTGCCGCACATGTCACAAGTGTTGCAAATTATGTCGCGTTTCCAGAGGGAAGCCGCACGGAGTGGGCGTTATAACGAAAGGGTGTCCCAGCATACCGCAAAAGGGACAATTGGTATAACCATTGCGGAAAATACACAAATAATTAACAATTAATTATCAATAAAAAGACAACTAAAAAACGAAAATTCAATCTTTCGAATGCTGAATCGTTTAACGGAAAATAGCGTAGCGAAATAAGCTCCAATAATTTCCGAATGCTATCCCGCACAAAACAACAAATATTTTTTTTGCCGATGGCGGTTATTTCACCGTTATAATTTCGTGTCGTTATTACAACGGGAAATAACCTTTCGCTTTTTACTTCATGTCATCTGCGTTTTCCGCAGTGACATGAAATCCAGCAACCCACCGGTCAGGATACCCACGATGGCGAGAAACACGCCAGCATCAAGCAGGTGGGTTTCAAAAGGAAGCGACAAGGTGGTCGTCGCATTCATGATGAGTACCGCGAGCCACACTACCAGCGCAAGACAACCAGCCATCAGCAGACGCAGGGCAAACCGATAGGCAGCCTGATATTCCGTGCGCGGCATGAAGTGTTCCGTCCGCTGGGTATATTCCAGCGTCTGGCGACAGACCAGCAGCAATAAAATCCCCGGCACGGCCGCCACCACTGAGAAGAGATAAAACGTCGGCCAGCCGTGGGCTTCAACAAACCAGCCCGCGACGG
Source organism: Enterobacter cloacae complex sp. IR5403 (assembly GCF_049238705.1). Taxonomy (NCBI): domain Bacteria; kingdom Pseudomonadati; phylum Pseudomonadota; class Gammaproteobacteria; order Enterobacterales; family Enterobacteriaceae; genus Enterobacter; species Enterobacter cloacae complex sp. IR5403. The sequence goes on from NZ_JBMKHP010000002.1 coordinate 99,229, forward strand.
GGCCAACGTATACGCGACCGACGGCAGAAAGGGCAGAGAGCAGCGCAAACTGGGTGGCGGAAAATGACTTATTGCACAGCGTCATCAGCAGGGCGACAAATGCCGCAGTGCCCATACCGCCACACAGGTTTTCAAAAAATACCGCCGTCGCCATGCTGATCATATGCTTGTCGGTGATCGACAGCAGCCAGTAACCGGCATTCGATGCGCCCTGAAGGATGCCAAAGATCAGCAGAGCACGGAACAGCGACAGGCGCTGCATCAATACGCCGCCGTACAGCGCGCCGACGATCGTGGCAAACAGCCCCAGGGTTTTGTTCACCACGCCAACCTCGCCCGCATCAAATCCGACGCCGCGGATCAGGAAGGTGGTGGTCAGACTCATGGCGAAAGCGTCGCCGAGCTTATAAAGGACAATCAGCAGCAGGATAAGCCAGGCATTATTGCGACCAAAGAAGTCACGGAGCGGTGCGGCGACGGCCTGCTCCAGCGAGCGGGGGACCGGAATCACATCGCTCGGTTCAGGCGCGAATAGCGTGGCAATAATGCAGGGGATCAGCAGAGCGGCCATCAGCCAGTACATTCCCTGCCAGCCGAGATAGCGATCGGCAAGCCAGAGGGCCAGCCCGCCGGAAACCAGCATACCCAGGCGGTAGCCAAGCACGCTGATTGCCGCACCGGCGCCACGCTCTTCTGCTGGCAGGACGTCCGTCTTCCAGGCGTCAAAAACAATGTCCTGCGAAGCGGAGCAGAAGGCGATGACCACCGCAAGCGCGGCCATCCAGCGCAGCTGTGTTGACGGCTCAAGGAAACCCATTGCGGCAATGGCCAGCAACAGCAGCACCTGCGTCATCACTAACCAGCCGCGACGGCGCCCGAGGAACGGTGGGGTATAGCGATCCATCACCGGCGACCACAGGAACTTAAAGACGTAAGCCTGGCCGACGAGCGAGAAGAAACCAATGGTTTTAAGATCGATGTTCTCAACCGTCATCCACGCCTGTAACGTGCCGGAGGTGAGCGCAAGGGGTAAACCGGAGGCGAAACCAAGGATCAGCAGAATAGCTGATTTCGGTTGCTGGAAAATACTTAAGTAGTGACTGGACATGTTTTTATGAACTGACCCGGTGAAGCACCGGGTCAGTCAGCAGGATTAACGGGCGTTCTGCTTGATGAAGTCGTGAATGCTGGTGTCCTGTGCCATGTCGGCAATGGTGTCAGTCAGCACGCTGTTAACCGCGTCAGCGATATTTTTGTTGGAGGCCTGGAATGCGCCTTCAACGGAATAGCTTGCACGGTAGTTTTTGTTCATTTTGTTGCCGTTCTTCGCGGTAGCGATGATGGCGATATCGGCTTTGGTCGCAATGTTGTAGCGAACGTTACCCTGGGAGACGTCAGCGTACAGGTTGTTCACGATGATTTGCAGATCAACCGCGCCGCTTGGGCCAATCATGTAGCCACGGGAGGTCATCTGTTTCTCCAGCACTTCCTGCAACAGGAAGCGCAGGTCGCGGGAGGCGGTCAGCGTGACCTGCTGGTTGTCGCGAGTCATTTTCGCCAGCGCCTGGTCCTGACGCTGATCGGCGCCATTAATGCTGACCGTGACGCCCATCAGGCTTGGATCCTGCTGAGGCAGGGTAATTTTTGGTGAAACGTCAATGGTCGTCGGCGGAGTCGCGCAGCCGGCGAGCATAAAGAGTGCTACCAACGGAAAGAAGAGTTTTTTTAACATTTTCGGGTTCTCAACGAATCGTAAGCAAAGAGAGAAAAATTGCCGCCATCATAACATCGCCAACGGCCAGGGGAAGTGGTCAACGCATGTAAATTCATCGCCTTGTCCGAAAACTGACCACCTTTCCGCTTTTCTCTGCCTGTAAGGGACAAAACGTATGAACCACATAGTGAACTTCATTCGTTTGGATGAGAAAATCAGACGAAAGCTAAATATTTGTTGTCAAGGTGTAATGGAACCGGTAAAAGCGGCTAATATTTAAAGGGATGGGTGACATCTTAGCGTTGTCGGAGGAGTGATTTCATGATGATACGTGAACAGATAGAAGAAAAATTAAGGGCAGCGTTCAACCCTGTGTTTCTCGAAGTTGTCGACGAAAGCTATCGTCATAACGTGCCGGCAGGTTCTGAAAGCCACTTTAAAGTGGTTCTGGTCAGCGATCGCTTCACGGGAGAACGTTTCCTGAACCGACACCGCTTGATCTACAGCACCTTGACGGAAGAACTCTCCACAACCGTACATGCGCTGGCGCTGCATACCTACACCATTAAGGAATGGGAAGGGCTACAGGATACGGTATTCGCATCACCGCCTTGTCGGGGTGCAGGCTCCATCGCCTGATAAATCGGATTTGCAACCGCCGGAGTTTTTCCAGTATGTTGCTTACAGATTTCGTCAAGACGGCCTTCGGGCCGTTTTGTTTTGTCTGATTTTTGAGCGGATGGCGCGTTTTTAAGGCTAAAAATAGCCTTAAAGTGTGAAAAAAGCCGCAGCAACATGCTCCAACCGTTCTCGACTCACCTAAGTGATGCCGCTATAATGCCGCGTCTTATTGAATGTCTTCGGGATGATTCTGGCGACAGGGAATGTGAATCTGCACATAAGAGAGCATCCCGGTATAACAGACAGATTCAGAGTTGACCGAGCACTGTGATTTTTTTGAGGTAACAAGATGCAAGTTTCAGTTGAAACCACTCAAGGCCTTGGCCGCCGTGTAACGATTACTATCGCTGCTGACAGCATCGAAACTGCTGTGAAAAGCGAGCTGGTCAACGTAGCAAAAAAAGTACGTATTGACGGCTTCCGCAAGGGCAAAGTACCAATGAATGTTGTTGCTCAGCGTTATGGCGCTTCCGTGCGTCAGGATGTGCTGGGTGAACTGATGAGCCGCAACTTTATCGACGCGATCATCAAAGAAAAAATCAATCCAGCCGGCGCGCCGAACTACGTTCCAGGCGAATACAAGCAGGGCGAAGACTTCACCTACTCCGTAGAGTTCGAAGTGTACCCGGAAGTTGAGCTGAAAGGTCTGGAATCTATCGAAGTTGAAAAACCGATCGTTTCCGTGACCGACGAAGACGTTGACGGCATGCTGGATACCCTGCGTAAGCAGCAGGCGAACTGGAAAGAGAAAGAAGGCGCTGTTGACGCGGAAGACCGCGTAACCATCGACTTCACCGGTTCTGTAGACGGCGAAGAGTTCGAAGGCGGTAAAGCGTCTGATTTCGTACTGGCGATGGGCCAGGGTCGTATGATCCCAGGCTTCGAAGACGGTATCAAAGGCCACAAAGCGGGCGAAGAGTTCACCATCGACGTGACCTTCCCTGAAGAATACCACGCTGAAAACCTGAAAGGTAAAGCAGCGAAGTTCGTTATCAACCTGAAGAAAGTGGAAGAGCGCGAACTGCCAGAACTGACTGAAGAATTCATCAAGCGTTTCGGCGTGGAAGATGGTTCTGTTGCGGGCCTGCGTACCGAAGTGCGTAAAAACATGGAGCGCGAGCTGAACGGCGCTGTACGTAACCGCGTGAAGTCTCAGGCGATTGAAGGTCTGGTGAAAGCGAACGACATCGACGTTCCTGCTGCCCTGATCGACAGCGAAATCGACGTTCTGCGCCGTCAGGCTGCACAGCGCTTCGGTGGCAACCAGCAGCAAGCGATGGAACTGCCACGCGAGCTGTTCGAAGAGCAAGCGAAACGTCGCGTTGTTGTTGGCCTGCTGCTGGGCGAAGTGATTCGTACCCACGAGCTGAAAGCTGACGAAGAGCGTGTGAAAGGCCTGATCGAAGAGATGGCTTCTGCATACGAAGATCCATCAGAAGTGATCGAGTTCTACGGTAAGAACAAAGAGCTGATGGACAACATGCGCAACGTCGCGCTGGAAGAGCAGGCTGTTGAAGCGGTACTGGCGAAAGCGAAAGTGACCGAAAAAGAGACCTCTTTCACCGAACTGATGAACCAGCAGGCGTAATTTCGCCCCAACGGTTTAAAGTTTGAACAAAAAACCCGTTGCCCTCCGGCGACGGGTTTTTTTTATCACAGCTTTAGTCCTGGAAGGGTGCTAAAACGCCCTTTCAGTGTTAGCGTTACAACAAAACGTTGTTATGCTTGAAATAGGGCATGGCGACCCCCATTAGTATGTAATCACGATGATTGAGACTGGCTGATAATCCGTCCATAAGGTTACAATCAGTACAGCAGGTGTTTTCAATTTTGAACCAGGAGACGGAAATGTCATACAGTGGCGAACGAGATAACTTTGCACCCCATATGGCGCTGGTGCCAATGGTTATTGAACAGACCTCACGCGGTGAGCGTTCTTTCGATATCTATTCCCGTCTGCTCAAGGAACGCGTTATCTTTCTGACCGGCCAGGTGGAAGACCATATGGCTAACCTGATCGTGGCGCAGATGCTGTTCCTGGAAGCGGAAAACCCGGAAAAAGACATTTACCTGTACATCAACTCGCCGGGCGGTGTGATTACGGCGGGCATGTCTATTTACGACACCATGCAATTCATCAAGCCGGATGTCAGCACCATCTGTATGGGGCAGGCGGCGTCCATGGGGGCTTTCCTGTTAACCGCAGGGGCGAAAGGTAAGCGTTTCTGCCTGCCTAACTCCCGCGTGATGATTCACCAGCCGCTGGGTGGTTACCAGGGCCAGGCGACGGATATTGAAATCCACGCCCGAGAAATTCTGAAAGTAAAAGCGCGCATGAATGAACTTATGGCGCAGCATACGGGTCAACCTCTCGAGCAGATCGAGCGCGATACCGAGCGCGATCGCTTCCTCTCTGCACCAGAGGCAGTTGAGTACGGCTTAGTCGACTCCATTTTGACCCATCGTAATTGATGCCCGCGACGCGAGTGTGCCGCTATACTAAGGTAGGGCGGCACGTTGCCTGTAAGCAGCTTGCGTCTGAGAATGGCATTTGCGTCGTCATGTGCGGCACATAGAACTTAAAAAGAGGTTTGGACTCATGACAGATAAACGCAAAGATGGTTCGGGCAAACTGCTGTACTGCTCTTTTTGCGGCAAAAGCCAGCATGAAGTGCGTAAACTGATTGCCGGGCCGTCCGTGTATATCTGCGACGAATGCGTCGATTTATGTAACGACATCATTCGCGAAGAGATTAAAGAAGTCGCGCCGCACCGTGAGCGCAGCGCGTTACCAACGCCACACGAGATTCGCCACCACCTGGACGACTATGTCATTGGTCAGGAGCAGGCGAAAAAAGTGCTGGCGGTGGCGGTATACAACCACTACAAACGTCTGCGTAACGGCGATACCAGCAATGGCGTAGAGCTGGGCAAAAGTAACATTCTGCTGATCGGGCCTACGGGTTCTGGTAAAACCCTGCTGGCGGAAACGCTGGCGCGCCTGCTGGATGTTCCGTTCACCATGGCGGATGCCACCACCCTGACCGAAGCCGGTTATGTGGGTGAAGACGTTGAAAATATTATCCAGAAGCTGCTCCAGAAGTGCGATTACGACGTACAGAAAGCCCAGCGCGGGATCGTCTATATCGATGAGATCGACAAAATCTCCCGTAAATCAGACAACCCGTCGATCACCCGTGACGTCTCGGGCGAGGGCGTGCAGCAGGCGCTGCTGAAGCTGATCGAAGGTACGGTTGCGGCTGTTCCACCGCAGGGTGGGCGTAAACATCCGCAGCAGGAATTCTTGCAGGTTGATACCTCCAAGATCCTGTTTATCTGCGGTGGTGCGTTTGCAGGCCTGGATAAAGTGATCTCTCACCGTGTGGAAACCGGCTCCGGCATTGGTTTTGGCGCAACGGTGAAAGCCACGTCTGAAAAACCAAACGAAGGCCAGCTGCTGGCGCAGGTTGAGCCGGAAGATCTGATCAAATTCGGTTTGATTCCGGAATTTATCGGCCGTCTGCCGGTTGTGGCGACCCTGAACGAACTGAGCGAAGACGCGCTGATTCAGATCCTGAAAGAGCCGAAAAACGCGCTGACCAAGCAGTATCAGGCGCTGTTTAATCTGGAAGGCGTTGAGCTGGAGTTCCGTGACGAAGCGCTGGACGCGATTGCCAAGAAAGCGATGGCGCGTAAAACCGGTGCCCGTGGCCTGCGTTCTATTGTAGAAGCAGCATTGCTCGACACGATGTACGATCTTCCTTCTATGGAAGACGTCGAAAAAGTTGTGATCGACGAGTCCGTCATTGGTGGCCAGACCAAGCCGTTACTGATTTACGGTAAACCGGAAGCGCAGCAGGCATCTGGCGAATAATTCACCATTTCATACAATCAGTTAATCAAAAAGGGGGGATTTTATCTCCCCTTTACTTTTTCCGTATTCATGGCGTTGAATGTATGGGAAACATCCCCATATACTGGATTACATGTTAATGGTTGTGTGAAGCACAGTTACATGACCAGTTTACCTGGCGGACACTAAACTAAGAGAGAGCTCTATGAATCCTGAGCGTTCTGAACGCATTGAAATCCCCGTATTGCCGTTGCGCGATGTGGTGGTTTATCCGCACATGGTCATACCCTTATTTGTAGGGCGGGAAAAATCTATCCGTTGCCTCGAAGCCGCCATGGATCATGATAAAAAAATCATGTTGGTCGCGCAGAAGGAAGCATCAACGGATGAGCCGGGTGTAAACGATCTTTTCACCGTCGGGACCGTGGCCTCTATTTTGCAGATGCTGAAGCTGCCAGACGGCACCGTGAAGGTGCTGGTGGAAGGCTTACAGCGTGCGCGTATTACCACTCTGTCAGACGATGGCGAGCACTTCTCTGCGAAGGCAGAGTACCTTGATTCACCGGAACTTGATGAGCGCGAACAGGAAGTGCTGGTACGCACCGCGATCAGCCAGTTCGAAGGCTACATCAAGCTGAATAAGAAAATCCCACCTGAAGTGCTGACGTCGCTGAACAGCATCGACGATCCTGCACGTCTGGCGGATACCATCGCTGCGCACATGCCGCTGAAGCTGGCTGACAAACAGTCCGTGCTGGAAATGTCCGACGTTAACGAACGTCTGGAATACCTGATGGCGATGATGGAGTCGGAGATCGATCTGCTCCAGGTTGAGAAGCGCATTCGCAACCGCGTCAAAAAGCAGATGGAAAAATCGCAGCGTGAGTACTATCTGAACGAGCAAATGAAAGCCATTCAGAAAGAGCTCGGCGAGATGGACGATGCGCCGGATGAAAACGAAGCGCTGAAGCGTAAGATCGACGCGGCGAAGATGCCGAAAGAGGCGAAAGAGAAAGCCGAAGCTGAGTTGCAAAAGCTGAAAATGATGTCTCCGATGTCGGCGGAAGCGACCGTTGTACGCGGCTACATTGAGTGGATGGTGCAGGTTCCGTGGAATGCCCGCAGCAAGGTCAAAAAAGACCTGCGTCAGGCCCAGGAAATCCTCGATACCGACCACTACGGCCTGGAACGCGTGAAAGACCGCATTCTTGAGTACCTCGCGGTACAGAGCCGTGTGAACAAAATCAAGGGCCCAATTCTGTGCCTGGTAGGGCCTCCAGGGGTGGGTAAAACCTCTCTGGGCCAGTCCATCGCCAAAGCGACCGGGCGTAAGTACATCCGTATGGCGCTGGGCGGCGTGCGTGATGAAGCGGAAATCCGCGGCCACCGTCGTACCTATATTGGTTCCATGCCGGGCAAGCTGATCCAGAAGATGGCGAAAGTGGGCGTCAAAAACCCGCTGTTCCTGCTCGATGAGATCGACAAAATGTCGTCAGACATGCGTGGCGATCCGGCGTCGGCGCTGCTGGAAGTGCTTGATCCAGAGCAGAACGTCGCGTTCAGCGATCACTATCTGGAAGTCGACTACGACCTGAGCGACGTGATGTTCGTGGCGACCTCCAACTCCATGAACATTCCTGCGCCGCTGCTGGACCGTATGGAAGTGATCCGTCTCTCCGGTTATACCGAAGACGAGAAGCTGAACATTGCTAAACAGCACCTGCTGCCGAAGCAGATTGAGCGTAACGCGCTGAAGGCTAACGAGCTGACCGTTGAGGACAGCGCCATTGTTGGCATTATTCGTTACTACACCCGTGAAGCGGGCGTGCGTAGCCTCGAGCGTGAGATCTCTAAGCTGTGCCGTAAGGCGGTGAAACAGCTGCTGCTGGATAAGAGCCTGAAGCACATCGTGATTAACGGCGACAATCTGCATGCGTACCTGGGCGTTCAGCGCTTCGACTATGGTCGCGCGGATAACGAAAACCGCGTTGGCCAGGTGACCGGTCTGGCATGGACGGAAGTGGGTGGCGATCTGCTGACCATCGAAACCGCCTGTGTCCCGGGCAAAGGCAAGCTGACCTACACCGGTTCACTGGGTGAAGTGATGCAGGAGTCCATCCAGGCGGCGCTGACCGTGGTGCGCGCGCGCGCGGAAAAACTGGGTATCAACCCGGATTTCTACGAAAAACGCGACATTCACGTTCACGTTCCGGAAGGGGCGACGCCGAAAGATGGCCCAAGCGCGGGTATTGCCATGTGTACGGCGCTGGTTTCCTGCCTGACAGGGAACCCGGTTCGTGCTGATGTGGCCATGACCGGTGAAATTACGCTGCGTGGTCAGGTACTGCCTATCGGCGGGTTAAAAGAAAAACTGCTGGCGGCCCACCGGGGTGGGATCAAAACCGTATTGATCCCTTACGAGAATAAACGCGATCTGGAAGAGATTCCGGACAACGTTATTGCCGATTTGCAGATCCATCCGGTGAAACGCATTGAGGAAGTTCTGACTCTCGCACTGCAAAATGAACCGTCCGGAATGCAGGTTGTAACCGCAAAATAGTGACCTCGCGCAAAGAGCGCCAATAAAAACAAGGCTGGTAAGTCATTTCGTACTTGCCAGCCTTTTTTTGTATAGCTAATTTAGATTGCTGATTGGGTTAGCCATCAACAACGGGTGTTGTAAGGTCATAGCAGGACTGATATAACTGCTGCGCGGTCGCGCTGTGAAGGATTCAGGTGCGATATAAATTATAAAGAGAGGAAGAGAACAGTGAATAAATCTCAACTGATTGACAAAATTGCTGCGGGTGCTGATATTTCTAAAGCTGCAGCGGGACGTGCTTTAGATGCTTTAATTGCTTCTGTTACTGAATCTCTGCAAGCTGGGGACGACGTTGCACTGGTAGGCTTCGGTACTTTTGCGGTTAAAGAGCGTGCAGCCCGTACTGGCCGCAACCCTCAGACCGGCAAAGAGATCACCATTGCTGCCGCTAAAGTGCCGGGTTTCCGTGCAGGTAAAGCGCTGAAAGACGCAGTAAACTGATTGCTTTCCCGCTCCAGGGAAGCTGAAAAGTACAAGGGCGCATCGTTTGATGTGCCTTTTTTGTTTGTCCAGACCTGATTTGTGCGAGTTTATGCGAGTTGTGGGCTGACAATTGCCCTGTTTTCTTGTCACAATACGCCTTTACGCGCGACGGTCAGGATTTTCCGTCAGCGTCAGGTAACCAGTCACCTACAGCGGAGTGTTGTTACACCATGATGGACAGCTTACGCACGGCTGCTAACAGTCTCGTGCTCAAGATTATTTTCGGTATCATTATCGTGTCGTTCATATTGACCGGTGTGAGTAGTTACCTCATCGGCGGTGGCGCGAACTACGCCGCAAAAGTGAATGGCCAGGAAATTAGCCGTGGGCAGTTCGAGAACGCTTTTGCTGGTGAACGTAACCGCATGCAGCAACAGCTGGGCGACCAATACTCTGAACTTGCAGCCAACGAAGGCTATATGAAAAACCTGCGTCAGCAGACGCTGAACCGCCTTATTGACGAGGCGCTGCTGGATCAGTACGCGAAAAGCCTCGGTCTGGGCATCAGCGATGAGCAGGTTAAAAAAGCCATCTTCTCAACGCAGGCTTTCCAGTCTAATGGGAAGTTCGACAACGCGCGTTACAACAGCATTGTTAACCAGATGGGTATGACGGCTGACCAGTACGCTCAGGCGCTGCGTAACCAGTTGACCACGCAACAGCTGATCAACGCGGTGGTGGGCACCGATTTCATGCTGAAAGGCGAAACTGAAGAGCTGGCGGCACTGGTGGCGCAGCAACGCGTGGTGCGTGAAGCGACAATTGATGTCAACGCACTGGCAGCGAAACAGCAGGTCAGTGACGCTGAAGTTAATGCTTACTACGAGCAAAACAAGAACAACTTCATCTCTCCGGAACAGTTCCGCGTAAGCTATATCAAGCTGGATGCAGCTGCAATGCAGGAAAACGCGACTGACGCCGAGATCCAGTCTTATTACGACCAGCATCAGGATCAGTTCACTCAGCCGCAGCGTAACCGTTACAGCGTGATCCAGACCAAAACGGAAGCAGAAGCGAAAGCCGTGCTGGACGAGCTGAACAAAGGCGCTGATTTCGCCACCTTAGCGAAAGCAAAATCCACCGACATTATTTCTGCCAAAAACGGCGGTGATATGGGCTGGCTGGAAGAGTCTACTACCCCGGACGAGCTGAAAAATGCAGGCCTGAAAGAGAAAGGCCAACTGTCTGGTGTAATCAAATCCTCCGTTGGTTTCCTGGTGGCGCGTCTGGACGATGTTGTGGCGGCGAAAACCAAGCCGCTGGCTGACGTTCGTGATGATATCGCCGCGAAAGTGAAGCAGGAGAAAGCGCTGGACGCCTTCTATGCTCTGCAACAGAAAGTGAGCGATGCCGCAAGCAATGACAACGAATCACTGGCGGGCGCTGAGCAGGCTGCTGGCGTTAAAGCGGTTGAGACGGGCTGGTTCAGCCACGAAAACCTGCCGGAAGAACTGAACTTCAAACCAGTTTCAGATGCCATTTTCAATGGTGGTCTGGTCGGTGAGAACGGTACGCCGGGCAGCAACTCAGACATCATTACCGTTGATGGTGACCGAGCGTTCGTACTGCGCGTCAGCGAGCACAAAGCCGAGGCAGTGAAGCCCCTGGCGGAAGTGAAAGATCAGGTGGTGGCGCTGGTCAAACACAACAAAGCGGCACAGCAGGCAAAACTGGATGCAGAGAAAATTCTGGCCGACCTGAAAGCCGGTAAGAACGATGCGCTGAAAGCGGCTGGCCTGAGCTTTGGCGAAGCAAAAACGCTGAGCCGTACCGGTCAGGATCCTGTCAGCCAGGCGGCCTTTGGCCTGAGCCTGCCGGCGAAAGACAAACCTGTCTTTGGCACCACGACCGATATGCAGGGTAACGTGGTGGTTCTGGCGCTGGATGAAGTGAAAGCCGGCACGCTGCCAGACGCGCAGAAGAAGGCCATGGTTCAGGGAATTACCCAGAACAATGCCCAGATTGCTTTCGAAGCGTTGATGAGCAACCTGCGTAAAGAAGCCAAAATCAAGCTGGGTGATGTGGTCACTCAGGAGCAATAATTACGTATCTGCTCGCAGATTTTCGTAACGCTCTGCAAAAACTAAAGGCCGCTTTCGCGGCCTTTTCCATTTCTGCAATCTGCTGTTTGTCCCGGTTTTCACGTGCGGTTATCGTGGCGTGGCTGTCAACAAACAAGGAGAAAACAGCATGAAATGTGGAATCAAAGCACTGTTAATTACCCTGGCGATTGCCACTTCCGGGATGAGTGCGGGCGCGCTGGCGGCGTCCCCCTCGGCTAAAGCCCAGGCTGCACAAACTCAGGCCGATGCAACGTCACAAGGTCAGGTTAAAGCCAACGCGACGGCCAGCACGAAAGCCATTGAGGTCGAGGGTACGCGGGTCAGTATCAATACTGCCTCTGCGGACGATCTTGCCCGCGTAATGAATGGCGTGGGCCTCAAAAAAGCGCAGGCCATCGTCAGCTATCGTGAAGAGTATGGTCCTTTCAAAACCCTTGACGATCTCAAGCAGGTGCCGGGTATGGGCAGCGCGCTGGTTGAGCGCAATCTCGCACACCTGACGCTGTAATCGCGTAATCACTTGCACTGCGGCAAAAATTTGCCAGGATAAAGAGGTCATACCAGTTATGACCTCTGAACCTATAACAACTAAAGGCTATTGCGCTATGCAGACACAAATCAAAGTCCGTGGTTATCACCTCGATGTTTACCAGCACGTCAATAACGCCCGCTACCTTGAATTTCTTGAAGAGGCGCGCTGGGACGGCCTGGAGAACAGCGAAAGCTTCCAGTGGCTGACCGCACACAACATCGCGTTTGTGGTCGTCAACATCAACATTAACTACCGCCGCCCGGCTGTGCTGGGGGATGTGCTCACCGTGACGAGTGAGGTCCAACAACTGAATGGCAAAAGTGGTGTATTGAGCCAGGTCGTTACGCTGGAGCCAGAAGGGCAGGTGGTGGCCGATGCGCTGATCACTTTTGTCTGTATCGATCTCAAAACCCAGAAAGCGTTGCCGCTGGAAGGGGAGTTGCGCGAAAAGCTGGAGCTGATGATCGCGTAAATTTTTGTCTTTTATAAAAGACAAAAAGGGTTTTCAGGGATAAAATCATGAACAGGGACTACGTTGTTAAACGTTACCGAACCCGCGACGGAAAAATACCGTTTGAGGATTGGGTAGCAAAGTTGAGACGAAAGGATCCGGAGCTGGCGTTTCGGATCCTTCTGCGAATCGACCGCGCGGAGAAGGGGAATTTTGGCGATTACCGTTATCTCAGAGAGGGTGTCTGGGAGTTGAAGGTTGATTGTGGTCCCGGTTATCGAGTCTATTTTGCAGTCCAGCATCGGGAAATCTTATTATTGCTGATCGGCGGTGACAAAAAGAGCCAGAAAGCGGATGTGATGCTGGCAATAGACTACTGGAAAGATCATCATAAGGATAAACCCCATGAGCAAAAGTGAGCGAAAATTCTCAAGTACCGTCAGCCATGATGAAGCTGTAGTCAAAATGCTGCGCAAAAATCCTTCTTACGCGCAACTCTATCTGCAAATTGCACTGGATGAAATTTACGAAGACCAGGGGATCCCAGCCTATTTGATTGCCCTCAGACGCGTTATCGAAGCGCGCGGCGGTATCGGAGAGATTTCAGCCAAAGCGGGGCTTTCACGTCAGCAGCTATACCGCACCCTGTCCGAAAATGGTAACCCAACGCTGACTACACTGATGAAGATCACCCGTGCTGCCGGTGTAAAACTGTTCGACAGCACGGTCAGGTAGCCCTTATTTCAGCCCGGTCTTTTTCTGCATTGCGGCCATCACGCCCGCTTTATCCGCAAGGTAATGATTCAGACCGTTCGCGCGCAGGTTACAGGCGGCACACTGCCCGCAGCCGTCCCCTTTAATGCCGTTGTAGCAGGTCAGGGTCTCGTTGCGAACAACATCCAGCTTGCCCCAGTAGTCGGCGAGCGCCCAGGTTTCAGCCTTATCCAGCCACATCAGCGGCGTTTCGAAGCGGGTCTCTTTTGCCATTCCCAGATCGACGGCGTGATTGAGTGCTTTCACGAATTCATCCCGACAGTCCGGGTAGCCAGAGAAGTCCGTCTCACACACGCCCGTGATCACCGCTTCGGCTTTCACCTGGTAGGCATAGATCGCCGTCAGGGTCAGGAAGAGAATGTTGCGGCCCGGTACGAAGGTGTTCGGAATGCCGCTGGCATCCGGTTCGTAATCAGGCACCGGAATGCTGTCGCGGGTGAGGCTGCTGACGGCCAGTTCATTCAACAGCGTGACGTCCAGCACTTTATGAGCGCGGGCGCCCAGTTTGAGAGCCAGTTCACGAGCGACATCGATTTCAGCGCGATGACGCTGACCATAATCAAAAGTGACGCAGTGCACTTCATCATACTGGTGAAGCGCCTGAATCAGGCAGGTGGTGGAATCTTGTCCTCCGCTGAACACGACGACGGCACGTTTCATAGATCATCTCGACAGTTACAGTAAAAGCGTCATGTTAACGCCTGGCTAAAGCGGCGACCAGCTTCTTCACGCGTTTGGGGGAGGAAGCCAGGCTTCGGTGAAGTCAAACCAGCCGCGAGTGTTAAGGCGTATGCCGTTGACGCCCGGAGGCGCGCTGATTTGATACTGGTAGTTAAAGAGCGGCGTCAGGACGGCTGACTCCATTAACCGGCTGAATATAGCCTGAAGTCCTGCGTGTCGGTCACGCTCGTCGGCCTGCGTCTGCACCGCATCCAGCGTGGCCTGCAAATGGGCGTATGCCGGTGCGCTCAGCAGATGCGGCCAGAGCGCATCGCAGCGGAGCCACTGCTCAAGCGTGTACGCTGGCGCTTCGCCAATCAGTCTGTCTCCCATCATGATGTCTGCATCGGCAAGCTGCTGGCACCCGTCCCACGTTTTGGCGTCGTGAAAGATGACGGTCAATTCACAACCCTGCCGCGCAAGGTATGCTTTTAACTGGCTGGCCATGGTGTGAAGCTCAACCGGCAGGTGGTAGACCAGCGTCAATGCCTCTGGCAGCGCAACGTCGGTTAAATCAGGCCATTGGGGGATCGCCCAGCCGGGAAGCAGTTCCTCGGTAGGGGTGATGAGCCCTTCGTTCAGGGGAAGCGTGTGCAGCAGCGTTGAGAGATGAATGATATTAATCAGCCGCTTTGCCTGAAGTTCGCTCAGACGCGGGCTCTGTTTCAGCGTGAGGTAGCAGAAACCCAGACTGGTGCTGTTACTCACCAGCCGCAGGCTGGCCAGCTCGTCGGCCTCGCCAATGGCGATTTGCACCGGGTGGCGACAGCTGGTGCCCAGACTGTAGTCAAAAAGCTGGGGCGTGATCCAGTACTCGATAGCCTTAAGCAACGGATGGCCAAGGTGATACTGCTCGTGGCTTTCCAGACGCACCAGTTCAGGCTCAAAAACGCTCAGCCGAAAGGGACCGCTGCCCACCACGGGGTAATAGGGATGCGCCAGACGGCTACAGTAGGTTGCCAGCCTGTGCGCCAGCCAGTAGTCAGGTTGATGGAGAATAAACGTCAGGCACTGCGGATGCGTGGTTTCGATACGTAAGACGCTGCGGAAAAGCGTGCCCATGCCGGGCTGCGATAACAGCGCCGTCAGGCTTTGCCGGAGCTGTGCCGTCTCTATTTTATCGCCGTTATGCCAGTGCAGGGTGGAGCGAATGTAGAAATGCCAGCGCAGGCCGTCAGCAGAGACTTCCCAGTGATGCGCCAGATCGCCCGTGGGTTCACTGCTGTTTCCATTAAAACGCGTCAAACCAGAGAATACCTGTCCCGCCAGATGCTGCTCCGCCCGGCCAGGGAGAAACCCCGGCTGAAGCGGCTCCAGCGAGCGATAGTAGGGAATACGCAGCGTCGGCGTATCGTTCTGCCACTGCCCGCCCATAAACGGATGCAGCAGCGATCGCAAATCTTCAGGCGCGAGCTGGGCCAGTTCCAGCGCGTTGTGCTGCTGTCCACTTTTCAGGGCCTCTTCCATCATCGTATTACGCAACGAGTCCGGGGTGACGTGAAAGCGTAATTCCCCACGCTTACCTCGTCCGGAGCGGGCGTGCCAGCTTAACCAGCCCGCCTCCTGCGCCTGGCGCAGCAGGGTGCGAACATGTCGCTCGCTGCAAAAGCAGCGGCTGGCAAGCTCGCTGATGGTCACCTGCTGCGGTGCGCCGGCGGAGGGGTGCCACAGACGCTGATACTGGTTAAGACGATTAAGCTGGCGCATGAAAAACCCGGAACAATAATTATCATCTATTCACTATTACTTCCGTATATCTCACGTAATACTGATGCACAAGTTAACCGCATCACATTTCGGGAGTAATCATGGCTCGGCTCGCTGCATTTGATATGGACGGCACGCTGTTAATGCCGGATCACCGTTTAGGGGAGAAAACCCTGAACACACTTAAGCGCCTGCGCGAGCGTGAAGTCACCCTGACGTTTGCCACTGGTCGTCATGTGCTGGAGATGCGCCATCTGCTGGGGACATTTGCCCTCGATGCGTTCCTGATCACCGGCAACGGGACGCGCATTCACTCCGTCGATGGCGATGTACTGCACCGTCAGGATCTGAACCCGCAAGTGGCGGACATTGTCCTGCACAGCACCTGGGATACGCAGGCCAGCGTGCATGTTTTCAACGATGAAGGCTGGTTTACCGGGCGTGAGATCCCGGCCTTGCTGCACGCTCACGTTTACAGCGGCTTTAAATATCAGCTTATCGATTTGCGCCGCATTCCGGCACACAAGGTGACCAAGATCTGCTTCTGTGGCGATCACGACGATCTCTGCCGTCTGCGTATTCAGCTTAACGAGGCGCTGGGCGACCGGGCGCACCTGACTTTCTCGGCGGTGGACTGCCTGGAAGTGCTGCCGGTGGGCTGTAACAAAGGATCTGCGCTGGCGCTGCTAAGCGATCATCTGGGGCTGACGATGCAGGACTGTATGGCCTTTGGTGACGCCATGAACGACCACGAGATGCTGAGCAGCGTGGGCCGTGGGCTGATTATGGGGAACGCGATGCCGCAACTTATCGCCGCGCTCCCGCATTTACCGGTTATCGGACACTGTCGTAACGAAGCGGTGTCCCATTTTTTGACGCATTGGCTGGACAAAAATAACCTCCCATATTCCCCCGAATAGTGAGACCCTTCCAGCAAGCCAGGCTAAAGCCTGGCTTTTTTTTATTTCACCAGCTGCGAAATCTGCGCTTTCCACGGTTCTACATCGCCAATATTGGCCTGTACCCATTCTGCGTTGTAATAGGTGTCCAGGTAGCGCTCCCCGCTGTCGCACAGCAGCGTGACGACAGAGCCGGTACGGCCTTCTTCGCGCATCCTCGCGGCCAGCTGTAGCGCGCCCCACATATTGGTGCCGGTGGAAGCCCCGACTTTACGGCCAAGCTGTGTCTCCAGCCAGTGCGCCGTCGCGACGCTGGCGGCGTCCGGCACGCGGAGCATCTCATCCACAACGTCCGGAATGAACGAGGGTTCGACGCGCGGGCGACCAATCCCTTCGATCTTGCTCCCCACGGGGCTGCGCAGGCTGGCATCGCGGGATTGCCAGTAATCGAGGAACACCGAGTTTTGCGGGTCAACCACCATCAGCTGCGTATCATAACCCTGACAGCGGATATAACGTCCGATGGTGGCGGAGGTTCCGCCCGTGCCCGCGCTCATGACAATGTAAGTGGGGACAGGATGCGGCTCGTGGGTCATCTGGCGGAAAATGCTGTCCGCAATGTTATTGTTGCCGCGCCAGTCGGTGGCGCGCTCGGCGAAGGTAAACTGGTCCATATAGTGACCATTCAGTTCGCGGGCCAGCATTTCGGAGGCCGAATAGATCTCGCAGGCGCTTTCCACAAAGTGGCAGCGTCCGCCGTAAAATTCGATCTGTTCGACTTTACGTTTCGCCGTGCAGGAAGGCATTACGGCGATAAACGGCAGACCCAACAGGCGGGCAAAGTAGGCTTCGGAGACGGCAGTTGATCCGGACGACGATTCAATAATCGTGGTGCCTTCTTTAATCCAGCCGTTACATAAACCGTATAAAAAGAGTGAACGCGCCAGGCGATGCTTCAGGCTGCCGGTAGGATGGGTGCTTTCATCCTTCAGGTAAAGTTGAATGCCGGGAAATCCGGGCAGAGGCAGGCGGATCAAGTGGGTGTCTGCCGAGCGCTGATAGTCGGCATTTATTTCGCTGATGGCATGTTTAACCCAGGTGCTATTCATCGTAGTTATCCGTTTGTCATTTTGTGCCCAGCATAGCGAAAAGCACAGAAAAAATTGTTGCTATCTGACCTTTAAAATAGAATGTAAGGAGAATAATTTTCTCTTCGAGGTGGCTATGTTAGATAAAATTGACCGTAAGCTGCTTTCTTTGCTGCAAAGCGACTGCACCCTCTCTTTGCAGGCGCTGGCAGATGCCGTTAATCTGACCACCACACCGTGCTGGAAGCGCCTCAAGAAGCTGGAAGATGATGGCATTCTGCTGGGACGAGTGGCGTTGCTGGACCCCGAAAAACTGGGGCTTGGACTGACCGCCTTCGTCCTGATAAAAACGCAGCATCACAGTAGCGAATGGTACTGCCGCTTCGTCACCCAGGTTTCCGACATGCCCGAGGTGCTCGGCTTCTGGCGTATGGCGGGAGAATACGACTATCTGATGCGCGTTCAGGTGGCAGACATGAAGCGCTACGATGATTTCTACAAGCGGCTGGTCAATAGCGTACCGGGCTTGTCCGATGTCACCTCCAGTTTCGCCATGGAACAGATTAAATACACCACAGCGTTACCCATTGAATAACTTCTTAAAATACCTTCAGGAAAAGACCGCGTGCGATTATTTGCCCAATTAAGCTGGTACTTTCGTCGGGAGTGGCAACGCTACCTCGGCGCGGTGGCCCTGCTTATTATCATTGCCATTCTGCAACTGATCCCGCCCAAAGTGGTGGGCTACGTCGTGGATGGCGTTACGGAACAACATTACACCGCCGCACGGGTGATGATGTGGGTCGGTACGCTGGTGCTGACGGCCGTGGTGGTTTACCTGCTGCGTTATGTCTGGCGCGTGCTGCTGTTCGGCGCGTCTTATCAGCTTGCCGTTGAGTTGCGCGAGGACTTTTATCGCCAGCTGAGCCGCCAGCACCCTGAGTTTTATCTGCGTCACCGTACCGGGGATCTCATCGCCCGCGCCACTAACGATGTAGACCGCGTGGTGTTTGCCGCCGGTGAAGGGGTGTTAACGCTGGTGGATTCCCTGGTGATGGGCTGTGCGGTATTGATTGTCATGTCTACGCAAATTAGCTGGGAGCTCACGCTGCTGGCGCTGCTGCCGATGCCGCTGATGGCGCTGGCAATTAACCGCTACGGCGAGCAGCTCCATGAACGCTTCAAGCTGGCGCAGGCGGCGTTCTCGTCGCTGAACGATCGCACTCAGGAGAGCATGACCAGCATCCGCATGATCAAAGCGTTTGGTCTGGAAGACCGCCAGTCCGCGCTGTTTGCCGCCGACGCCGCCGATACCGGCGCGAAAAACATGCGCGTGGCGCGTATTGATGCCCGTTTCGATCCAACAATTTATGTTGCGATTGGCATGGCGAACCTGCTGGCGGTGGGCGGCGGCAGCTGGATGGTGGTGCGAGGCACGATGACTCTCGGGCAGTTAACCAGCTTTGCGATGTACCTTGGGCTGATGATCTGGCCGATGCTGGCGCTGGCCTGGATGTTTAATATCGTTGAACGCGGGAGCGCCGCTTACAGCCGTATCCGCGCCATGCTGGCGGAAGTGCCGGTCGTGAACGATGGCAGCGAGCCGGTACCGGAAGGTCCGGGTATTCTCAAGGCTGATATCCGCGCCTTTATTTACCCGCAAACGGAACATCCGGTGCTTGAGAACGTCAGTTTCACGCTGCGTCCTGGTCAGATGCTGGGCATCTGCGGCCCGACGGGCTCCGGTAAAAGCACCATTCTGTCACTGATTCAGCGCCATTTTGACGTGAGCGAAGGCGATATCCGTTTCCACGACATCCCGCTGCCACGTCTGCTGCTGGATGACTGGCGCAGCCGCCTGGCGGTTGTCAGCCAGACGCCGTTTTTGTTTTCAGACACCATTGCCAACAATATCGCGCTCGGGTGTCCGACGGCGACACAGGACCAGATCGAGCACGTGGCGCGTCTGGCCAGCGTCCACGAGGATATTCTGCGCCTGCCGCAGGGCTACGACACGGAAGTGGGTGAGCGGGGCGTTATGCTCTCCGGCGGACAAAAACAGCGTATCTCTATTGCCCGCGCGCTGCTGCTGGACGCTGAGATCCTGATACTGGATGATGCGCTGTCCGCGGTTGACGGGCGTACTGAACATCAAATTTTGCATAACCTTCGCCAGTGGGGGGAGGGGCGTACGGTCATCATCAGCGCGCACCGTCTGTCGGCCCTAACCGAAGCCAGTGAAATTCTGGTGCTTCAGCACGGGCATATTGCTCAGCGTGGTCAGCATGAGCAGCTTGCCGGGCAGACCGGGTGGTATCGGGATATGTACCGCTATCAACAGCTTGAAGCCGCGCTGGATGAGGAGGTCGCCGATGCGTAAGTTTGGACAGATGTGGCCGACGTTAAAACGGCTGCTGGCCTATGGCTCACCGTGGCGCAAACCGCTTTCCATCGCCGTGCTGTTGCTGTGGATCGCCGCGATAGCGGAGGTGACCGGTCCGCTGCTTATCAGCTATTTTATCGATAACATGGTGGCGAAAAGCTATCTGCCGCTGGGGCTGGTGGCTGGGCTGGGAGTGGCGTATGTCGGGCTACAGCTGACGGCGGCGGGGCTGCACTATGCGCAGTCGCTGCTGTTTAACCGGGCCGCCGTGGGCGTGGTCCAGCAGCTTCGCACGGATGTGATGGATGCCGCGCTGCGCCAGCCGCTGAGCGAGTTTGATACTCAGCCGGTCGGGCAGGTTATTTCGCGCGTTACCAATGACACCGAGGTGATCCGCGACCTCTATGTAACCGTTGTCGCAACGGTTCTGCGCAGTGCCGCGTTAATTGGCGCGATGCTGGTGGCGATGTTCAGCCTGGACTGGCGTATGGCGCTGGTGGCGATCGCTATTTTCCCGGCGGTGCTGATTGTGATGGTGATTTACCAGCGCTACAGCACGCCGATTGTTCGTCGCGTGCGCGCTTACCTCGCAGATATCAATGATGGCTTCAACGAAGTGATCAACGGCATGAGCGTTATCCAGCAGTTTCGCCAGCAGGCGCGTTTTGGCGAGCGAATGGGGGAAGCCAGCCGCTCACACTATATGGCGCGGATGCAGACGTTACGTCTGGATGGCTTCCTGTTACGCCCGCTGCTGAGCCTCTTCTCAGCGCTGGTACTGTGCGGGCTGTTGATGCTGTTTGGCCTGACGACGCGCGGAACCATCGAGGTGGGGGTGCTGTACGCATTTATCAGCTACCTTGGACGCCTTAACGAACCGCTGATTGAACTCACCACGCAGCAATCGATGCTGCAACAGGCAGTGGTCGCGGGCGAGCGTGTATTCGAGCTGATGGACAGGCCGCGTCAGACCTATGGCGATGACGAACGCCCGCTGGAAAGTGGATCTATCGCGTTTGATCATGTCTCGTTTGCCTACCGCGACGACCAGCTTGTCTTGCAGGATATCAACCTCGAGGTACCGTCGCGCGGTTTTGTCGCCCTGGTTGGGCATACCGGTAGCGGCAAAAGCACGCTCGCCAGTTTGCTGATGGGCTACTATCCGTTGACGCAGGGGGAGATCCGTCTGGACGGACGGCCCCTTTCCTCGCTTAGCCACAACGCGTTGCGTAAGGGCGTCGCGATGGTGCAGCAGGATCCGGTGGTACTGGCGGATACCTTTTATGCCAACGTGACGCTGGGACGACCTTTCACCCCTGAGCAGGTGTGGGAGGTGCTGGAAACGGTGCAGCTGGCGGATCTGGCGCGCGGGTTAAGCGAGGGGATCAATACCCGGCTGGGCGAGCAGGGCAATAACCTCTCCGTCGGGCAAAAGCAACTTCTGGCGCTGGCGCGCGTGCTGATTGAGACGCCGCAGGTGTTAATTCTGGATGAAGCGACAGCAAGCATTGACTCCGGTACCGAGCAGGCGATCCAGCAGGCGCTGGCTGCCGTGCGGGATCGCACTACGCTGGTGGTGATCGCCCACCGCCTGTCAACGATCGTCGATGCCGATACTATTCTGGTGCTGCACCGTGGTCAGGCCGTTGAACGGGGGACGCACAGAGCGCTGCTTGAGGCAAAAGGACGCTACTGGCAGATGTATCAGTTGCAGCTGGCAGGCGACGAGCTGGCCGCCAGCGTGCGTGAGGAAGAGTCACTCAGCGCCTGATGCACCATAACAAGGCAATGCGCTAACAGTCTTAACCGTTGGTGCAAAACTGAAACGCACCCTGCACTGCCATGGTGCGTTTTTTTTCACCTCTTCCCGGCGCATGCGCGCCGCGTTGCTTTCCTCCTCACCTTTCACTTCTGGCACACCCTTTGCAATATCCCTCTCGTGTTAGCTGCGGCCATTACCGAATTCTGACTGGAGGGGATATATGAAGCTGGTTACGGTGGTAATCAAACCATTCAAACTCGAAGACGTGCGTGAAGCGCTGTCTTCCATGGGTATTCAGGGACTGACTGTCACCGAAGTGAAAGGCTTTGGGCGTCAGAAAGGTCATGCCGAGCTTTATCGCGGGGCGGAATACAGCGTTAACTTCCTGCCAAAAGTGAAGATTGATGTGGCGATTGCCGACGATCAGCTTGATGAGGTGATTGATGTCGTCAGCAAAGCGGCCTACACCGGAAAAATTGGCGACGGCAAAATTTTCGTTGCCGAACTACAGCGCGTCATTCGCATCCGTACCGGCGAATCTGACGAAGCGGCGTTGTAAGTAACTCCTGGCACACAGTGATAGGGATCGAGAAAATGAAGAAAGCAACAATGAAAACAGGTCTGGGTTCGCTGGCACTGCTGCCGGGCCTGGCAATGGCTGCACCTGCTGTGGCAGACAAAGCCGATAACGCCTTTATGATGATTTGCACCGCGCTGGTGCTGTTCATGACGATTCCGGGGATCGCGCTGTTTTACGGCGGCCTGATCCGCGGCAAGAACGTACTCTCCATGCTGACGCAGGTTGCCGTCACGTTCGCGCTGGTGTGCGTGCTGTGGGTGGTTTACGGTTACTCGCTGGCCTTCGGGGAGGGCAACGCCTTCTTCGGCAACGTTAACTGGGCGATGCTGAAAAATATCGAACTGACCGCGGTGATGGGCAGCTTTTATCAGTATATTCATGTCGCGTTCCAGGGCTCATTCGCCTGCATCACCGTGGGGCTGATTGTGGGCGCACTGGCTGAGCGTATCCGCTTCTCTGCGGTACTGATTTTCGTGGTGGTCTGGCTGACGCTCTCCTATATCCCGATTGCGCATATGGTCTGGGGCGGTGGTCTGTTGGCTTCCCATGGCGCGCTGGACTTTGCGGGCGGTACCGTTGTGCACATCAACGCCGCGGTAGCAGGCCTGGTAGGCGCCTACCTGATTGGCAAGCGCGTGGGCTTCGGGAAGGAAGCATTCAAGCCGCACAACCTGCCGATGGTCTTTACCGGCACCGCCATCCTCTATTTTGGCTGGTTCGGCTTCAACGCAGGTTCAGCCAGCGCCGCTAACGAAATCGCCGCGCTGGCCTTCGTGAATACCGTTGTGGCAACCGCCGGCGCTATCCTCTCATGGGTATTTGGCGAGTGGGCCGTTCGCGGCAAGCCATCGCTGCTGGGTGCCTGTTCCGGGGCGATTGCCGGTCTGGTAGGTATTACGCCAGCGTGCGGTTACGTGGGCGTGGGCGGTGCGCTGCTGATCGGTATCGTCGCAGGTCTGGCGGGGCTGTGGGGCGTTACCGCACTGAAACGTGTTCTGCGCGTTGACGATCCGTGTGACGTATTCGGCGTACACGGTGTGTGCGGCATCGTTGGCTGTATCATGACCGGTATCTTTGCTGCCCAATCTCTGGGCGGTGTGGGTTACGCAGAAGGCGTGACCATGGGACATCAGGTGCTGGTGCAGCTGGAAAGTATCGCGATCACCGTTGTCTGGTCGGGCGTTGTGGCCTTTATCGGCTACAAGCTGGCCGATATGACCGTGGGGCTGCGCGTACCAGAAGAGCAGGAGCGCGAAGGTCTGGACGTCAACAGCCACGGCGAGAATGCCTATAACGCATAATTTGAGTGCTTTGCCGGGCGGCGGCTTCGCCTTACCCGGCCTGAAAAAGCATAATTCGCAGGCCCGGTAAGCGCAGCGCTACCGGGCTTTTTACATCACCCGCGATTGCGCATCACACCTTCCTGAACGGTAGAAGCCACCAGCACGCCATCCTGAGTGTAAAACTCCCCGCGTACAAAGCCGCGCGCGCTGGACGCAGAGGTACTTTCCACGCTGTAAAGCAGCCATTCATTCATATCGAACGGACGGTGGAACCACATGGAATGGTCAATCGTGGCGACCTGCATCCCTTTTTCGAGGAAGCCCACGCCGTGCGGCTGTAGCGCAACCGGCAGGAAGTTGAAATCTGACGCATACCCCAGCAGGTACTGATGCACGCGTAAATCTGCCGGTACGCTGCCGTTGGCGCGGATCCACACCTGGCGGGCGGGCTCAGCGGTATGCCCCTTCATTGGGTTATGAAATTCGACCGGGCGGATCTCCAGCGGTTTATCGCACAGAAACTTCTCTTTTACCTGCGGCGGCAGCAGATGCGCGAGTGCGCGGGCAATTTCGGTTTCTGATTTCAGATCGTCCGGAGACGGGGCAGGCGGCATCGTTTTTTGATGCTCATAGCCCGGCTCTGGCGCCTGGAACGAGGCGGTCATGTAGAAGATGGGTTTCCCATGCTGGATGGCCGCCACGCGACGGGCGCTGAAGCTTTGACCGTCACGCAGAACTTCCACGTCGTAAACAATCGGTTTAGCGCTGTCACCGGGGCGTAAAAAGTAGCTGTGAAACGAGTGCACCAGACGGTCTGCCGGGACGGTCTCCCTGGCGGCATACAGCGCTTGCCCCACGACCTGGCCGCCAAAAACCTGGCGTAAGCCTAAATCTTCGCTCTGTCCGCGAAATAGCCCTTCTTCTATTTTTTCCAGGTTCAGCAATGTCAGCAGATTGTTCAGTGCCTGACTCATAGTGGTCCTCAATAAACGCCGTGGCGAAAGATACGCTGAGTATAACCCAGAAATGAAAGTGGTCCGATGGGTAGAATAATCTTAATATCCGGACGAAATTAGGCATAAATCCGTGATTTGTGCCACACTTGTATTCGTTGTGTGAATAAAACGACATCAGATGGGATCGATCCCGCTGGTGCATTGATGATAAGGAGACTTCAATGAAACTCGTGCCTATGCTCAGTGGTGTAGCAATTGCGGTAGCGTTGTCCGCCTGTGCTGGTAAGAGTGCCGATGTACCGGTGCCAACAGCAAGCGCAAACGGGATTAACACCCTTTCACAGCAAGCTATTCAGCAGCCAAATGTTTCCGGTACGATCTGGATCAAACAGAAGGTTGCGCTGCCGCCGGATGCGGTTTTAACGGTCACGCTGTCTGATGCTTCCCTGGCGGATGCGCCGTCCAAAGTGCTTGCGCAGCGCGCGGTTCGTACAGAGGGTAAACAGGCGCCGTTCAGCTTTGTGCTGCCGTACAACCCGTCTGACGTGCAACCCAATGCGCGTATCCTCCTGAGCGCGGCGGTAACGATCAACGATAAACTGGTCTTTATCACCGATACCGTGCAGGAAGCGGTCAACAAAGGTGGCACCAAAATCGACCTGACCCTGGTACCGGTGCAGCAAACTGAAGTACCTGTTGCAACGCAGACCAATCAGCCGACTCTGCCTACACCGCCAACACAGATGTAATTTTCTCTCGCCCTCTCCATGTTGACGGGAGAGGGCGTCAGTACTCCCAGCGATACTTCTGCATATCAATCTGTCCTGCCCCGGACACCTGCACCCCTTCTGAGAGTAATGCCTGACGCTGGCGCTGCAAGTCCGGCCCGGTGAGGGAAATGGCGCCATGGCGATTGACGACCCGGTGCCACGGTAACGTGCTTCCTTCCGGTAGTCTCCTTAGGACGCCGCCTACCTGACGCGCCGCACGCGGAGAACCCGCCAGCCGGGCGACTTCCCCATAGGTCGTGACACAGCCTTCCGGAATCGAAGCCACGATTTGCCACACTCGCTGTGGGAAAGTGTCATGTTCGTCCATTGTTTCTCCTGCGGGAAATCAGCGAAGGGTAATGTTATACGAAGATAAAGAAGATTGTCGGGGCAGTTTGCGCAATAATCCAGCATCCGATTGCCAGCGGCTTGCAATTGAGGT
Source organism: Enterobacter cloacae complex sp. IR5403 (assembly GCF_049238705.1). Classification (NCBI taxonomy): domain Bacteria; kingdom Pseudomonadati; phylum Pseudomonadota; class Gammaproteobacteria; order Enterobacterales; family Enterobacteriaceae; genus Enterobacter; species Enterobacter cloacae complex sp. IR5403. The sequence goes on from NZ_JBMKHP010000002.1 coordinate 124,972, forward strand.
GCTCCACAGGGATAATGCGCCAGCGCGTTGGTTATCAACGCTCTCAATGGGGGCTCTGTTGGTTCTCCCGCAACGCTACTCTGTTCACCAGGTCAGGTCCGGAAGGAAGCAGCCAGGGCAGACGACGTGGGTGCCGGGATGTAGCTGGCAGGGCCCCCACCCATTTGTGCTCCTCTCCAGTCGTTCCCCTGAATAAACCTTCTAAATTATGTGTCTATTGTATTTTCTGTAATACAGTCTTCATTTAACTGAAATAATAATGTCATAAACCTGTAATAATAGACTGTCATTTTATTTTCGGATGCCTTTATTCTGTCATAAGCTAAAAAATATATATCTGGATAACAAACTTATCTTCGTGTATTAAATTAAACACGTGTTCCGAAAGGATGTGACAATCATGGTTACTGCGGTTTTAAACGTTAAAATTGATGAAGCGCTAAAAGAAAGACTTCGCCACTATGCGGAAGACAATAATGAGAATTTAAGCGTGACCACAGAGAAACTGCTGCTGCTGGCATTTGAAGCAGTAGAAGAGGCGGGAGTATCGGAAGAGGATGTTGATAATCAGCATACGGAAGAAGAGAGCGTAACTCCATTTACTCCTAAAGAAATCAAAGCACTACGTAAACTTCTGAAGAAGAGAAAATGAAACAACAACTATCGACTGCCAGTGACTACAACGAGGCCTGCAATCTGTTACGTTCCGGCTACGTGAAACATGTTCGTCTTGGCTGGAATGTAGGAAGTGATGAGTTCTTTCGAATTGCGTCTGACTGGTGTGATACCGGTGCAAAAATAAAGAAAGAAGGGGATAATTTCATTATTTCGCTGAAAGGCTTCCCGATTCCTCCTCAACATTAAGCTGTTCTTCATGAAAACTGCTGACTGCATGCGTTACAGTCAGCAGTTTTTATTGTTTCTGGCAAATAATTTACACCAGGCTCCGTTTTACTGGCGCTACACTTTTATTTAATGCACGCCACAGCGGTTTGATCCGCAATAATGCCTCTTCAAGTTCTGGCGGACTGAGTGAGAAGGGCATTCGCAGGTAGCGGTCAAACGCGCCTGAAAGCCCAAAGCGCGTGCCGGTGCCCATAATGATGCCTGTCGTTTCGGCGCGTGCCGCCAGTTGCGTCGCCAGCATGCCGGGTAACTCAATCCAATATGAAAGCCCTCCCTCCGCTTCCTGAAACCGCCATTCGGGGAAATGTTCCCGCAGCATCTGGCCGCAGCGGTCGCGCCGTTCTGCCAGCATTTGCCGCCGGGCAGGCAGGAAGGTTTCACTGTTTTCGATAAGCCACAGCGTGGCCAGCTGTTCCAGCACCGGAGAGCCCAGATCCAGCGTGTCGCGCGTCTGCGCGAGGGTGGCGATAGTGCGTGACGAGGCGCGGATCCAGCCGAGACGCAGCCCACCCCAGAAGCTTTTGCCTGCGGAACCCAGCGTCATCACCGTGGCCTCCGGGTTAAAGGCGGCGAGCGGCGGCGGCGGGGGAGCATCGAACCAGAGATCGACCATGGTTTCATCCACCACCAGCGTGGTGCGGGTTTGCGCGGCGATGTCGGTTATGGTCTGGCGCGTCGCGGCATCCATGCAACGCCCGGTCGGATTATGAAAATCCGGCATCAGATAGGCCAGACGCGGGGCGGTCTGGGCAAGCGTTGCGGCAAAACCGTCGGTATCCCAGCCCGTTTCAGGCAGCGAGACGCCCACGGGCCGGCATAGTGCCCCCTGAATAGCGGCTATCGCCAGCGGGTAAGTGGGATGATCCACCACCACGCGATCCCCGGGGCCAGTCATCATTCTTAAGATCAGGGCAAAGCCGCTGACGGCGCCGTTCACTACCATCACTTCGTCTGCCCGGGTGGGGAGACCGCGTGCGGTGTAGCGGGCGGCGATAGCTTCACGTAGCGCCGGAAGCCCAAGCTGATCGTACCCGGTCAGCGCCAGATTCGGCGTGATGGCCGTTAGCGCGTGGGCGTAGGCCTGGTGGATCTCTGGCCCCGCGTTGAGCGCGGCGGTTGAGAGATCCAGCGCCGCGCTGGCAGTGGAAAGCGTGGGCACGGCGCGGCTGTCTGGCAGGATCGCCCGCGAACCGCTGCCGTGACGGCTCTCCAGATAACCCTCCTCCCGCAGATGCGCCAGCGCGCTGCTGATGGTGGTGCGGCTTACGCTCAGCGCGGCGGCCAGTTCCCGCTCTCCGGGCAGGCGTGTGTTTAGCGCCAGCCTGCCATCCAGAATTAACAGGCGTAACGCGTCAGCCAGCTGGCGCCACAGCGGGGTGCGGGAAGAGGCTTGCTGCCAGTGCCCTAACAGGCGTACCAGAGACTGGCTTCCAAAACGACGTGATGACATATGCAGTCCACTATTTGAAAACTGGACATTAATCATAGTGCCATTTTCAACGAAGATGGAACCTGGTTCTTCGGAGAAGAGAAAATGGTACGTCGTCTGGTACAACTTTATGTCGGTTTAGGCCTGTACGGGCTTTCAACCGCGATGTTTATTCGTTCGGATCTGGGTGTCGACCCGTGGGATGTCTTTCACCTTGGCGTCGCTATCCAGACCGGGATGAGCATTGGCACGGTGATTATTTTAACCGGGGCCGCGGTGCTGCTGCTGTGGATCCCGCTGCGTCAGCTGCCGGGGCTGGGCACTATCAGTAATGTGATTTGTATTGGTCTGGCGGCAGATGCGTCAATGACGCTGATCCCTGAGCTCACCTCGCTGCCCGTGCGCATCACCCTGCTGGTTTCCGGCATTGTGGTTAACGCCCTTGCCACCGGGATGTATATCGGCGCGGGTTTTGGCGCAGGCCCGCGCGACGGTCTGATGACCGGCATACATGCCCGGCTGGGCTGGTCGATCCGCAGCGTGCGTACCGCGATCGAGGTGACCGTGTTGATCGTCGGCTACCTCCTCGGGGGAGCGTTTGGCGTTGGAACCGTACTGTATGCATTAACCATCGGCCCGCTGATCCAGCTCTGTTTGCCGTGGTTTCGTCAGGGACCGCGCATTCAGAAAGCCGCGCGGCCGGAGCGGATTGTTTAATTTTGCGAAGCGCTCACAGGCTATGATGGCGTAACTGTGTCAGAATAGAGACTTCTCTTTTTACGACGCCAGAATGTATGAAAGCGATCACTCTTTATGACGTTGCCCGCATGGCGGGCGTTTCCTATCAGACCGTTTCCCGGGTGATTAACGACGCAGAACACGTTTCTGCCCGTACGCGGGAAAAGGTCCGGCAGGCCATGGCGGCGCTACACTATGTGCCTAACCGTGGCGCGCAGCAGCTGGCCGGGAAACGTACCCGCACGCTGGGGCTAATGACCAGCGATCTGGCGCTGCATGCGCCGTCGCAAATCGCCTCAGCTGTAAAATCCCGGGCAGTGGAGCAGGGGGCTAGCGTACTCATCTCCATGGTGGAGCAACCCGCGCAGTGTCAGGCTGCTTTGCAGGAATTACTGGCGCAGCGCGTGGAGGCGCTGCTGGTGAACGTTCCGCTGGAAGATGCACAGGCAGAAATGCTTCAGGAAATGGCCTCGCCGACCCCGGTTCTTTTTCTCGATGTTTCCCCCACAGCTCGGGTTAACAGCCTTGTTTTCAATGCCGAACAGGGCGCTGGCCTGGGGGCAGAGCATCTGCTTTCGCTGGGGCACCAGCGAATTGCGCTGCTCGCCGGGCCGGAAAGTTCTGTCTCTGCCCGGGCTCGTCTGGCGGGATGGAAAACCACGCTGGCCCGGGCCGGCGTGGAGGCGTTTGCGGTGGCGCAGGGCGACTGGAGCGCGGCCTCGGGCTATGAGAAAGGGCATCAGCTCCTGGCGGGCGCGCAGCTGCCGGAGGCGATCCTCGTCGCTAACGATCAGATGGCGCTTGGCGTTTTACGCGCCTGTGCGGAAAAAGGCGTTGCGGTACCGGGGCAGATCTCGGTTGTCGGGTTTGATGATACGGCTGACAGCGCGTGGTTTTCACCTCCGCTCACCACCGTTCGGCAGGCGTTCCGCGAGGCCGGTGAGCGCAGCGTGGAGTGGCTGATGGCACCTGACCATCACGACGAACGCTGGCAGGAACAACTTCCCGTTACGTTGGTCGTGCGTCATTCCACCGCGCCGCGCGCCGCACGGCAGGCCGATCGTGAAGATCTGGCACAACAGCTCAGAACGCTGGCGCTGCTGGCGGAGAAACTGGCGCGCAGCTAGCACTTTTGTGATCGTGCTCGCCTGGTGACGATCAAAGTCTTTACCGCCACCGTTTACCAGGGCATGTTGGCTGAAATTGTGAGCGCTTCGCAAAGAGGTTGATATGTCTTCTACATTGCCGCTGACCCTCAGCGCACTTCTGGCGCGTCGTGACTGGGAAAACCCGGGCGTGACGCAGTGGAATCGTCTGGCTACACACGCGCCTTTTCATAGCTGGCGCGATGAAACCTTCGCCCGCGAGGATAAACTTTCGCTAAGCAAGCGTCTGCTTAACGGCGTCTGGCGATTCAGCTTTTTCCCGGCGCCAGAGCAGGTTCCCGAGGCATGGATAACGGACGATCTGGCTGACGCCGTTGGGATGCCCGTGCCGTCGAACTGGCAGATGGAGGGATTTGACACTCCCATCTATACCAACGTCACCTATCCGATAAATGTGAACCCGCCGTATGTTCCGGCTGAAAACCCAACTGGTTGTTACTCGCTCACATTTGAGATGAATGACGCCTGGCTGTGCAGCGGGCAAACCCGCATTATTTTTGACGGGGTGAATTCAGCTTTTCATCTGTGGTGTAACGGCCAGTGGGTGGGCTATTCGCAGGACAGCCGTCTGCCTGCGGAGTTCGATCTCAGCGCGGTGCTGCGACCGGGGCAGAACCGTCTGGCGGTGATGGTGTTACGCTGGTGCGACGGAAGCTACTTGGAAGATCAGGACATGTGGCGGATGAGCGGCATTTTCCGTGACGTCTCGCTGCTGCACAAGCCGGAAACGCGAATTGCCGATTATCAGATCGTGACCGATCTGAATGCCGAATGCGATCGGGCGATACTCCAGGTTGACGTTGCGCTGGAAGGCTCACGCTACGCCGAATGCGAGGTGGCGTTTACCCTGTGGCGTAACGGCGAAGCCTGCGCGCAAACCACGCAGCAGCCCGGATCGGCCATCGTGGACGAACGCGGCAGTTGGGCAGAACGGCTCACGGTGGCGATCCGCGTGAACGCTCCCGTGCTGTGGAGCGCTGAAACACCGGAATGCTATCGGCTGACAATGTCGCTTCGGGATGCGCAGGGTAACGTGCTGGAGACTGAAGCCTGCGATGTCGGTTTCAGACGCGTCGAAATCAGCAACGGCCTGCTGAAGCTTAACGGCAAACCGCTGCTGATCCGCGGCGTGAACCGTCACGAACATCATCCTGAGAAGGGGCAGGTGATGGATGAGGCGACCATGCGCCGCGACATCGAATTGATGAAGCAGCATAACTTCAACGCCGTGCGCTGCTCACATTATCCGAACCATCCTCTGTGGTACACGCTTTGCGATCGCTACGGCCTGTACGTGGTCGATGAGGCGAATATTGAAACCCACGGCATGGTGCCGATGAGCCGCCTGGCGGACGATCCGCGCTGGTTGCCTGCCATGAGCGAACGCGTAACGCGTATGGTGCAGCGGGACCGGAATCATCCGTCCATCATCATCTGGTCCCTGGGGAATGAGTCCGGGCATGGGGCGAATCACGATGCGCTGTACCGCTGGCTGAAAACCGCCGATCCCACGCGGCCGGTGCAGTACGAAGGCGGTGGCGCCAGTACGGCCGCTACCGATATTGTCTGCCCGATGTATGCCCGCGTCGATCAGGATCAGCCGTTCCCGGCGGTGCCAAAGTGGTCGATTAAAAAGTGGATCGGCATGCCGGACGAAACCCGTCCGCTGATCCTGTGCGAGTATGCCCACGCGATGGGCAACAGCTTTGGCGGCTTTGCCAGCTACTGGCAGGCATTCCGCAGCCATCCCCGGTTGCAGGGCGGGTTTGTCTGGGACTGGGTCGATCAGGCGCTGACGAAAAAAGCGGAAGACGGCACGGCATACTGGGCCTACGGCGGCGATTTTGGCGATAAGCCCAACGACCGTCAGTTCTGCCTCAACGGGCTGGTGTTTCCCGATCGCACTCCGCACCCCGCCCTTTACGAGGCGCAGCGTGCCCAGCAGTTCTTTACCTTTACGCTGGTGAGCACCGTTCCGCTGGTCGTCGATATCCAGAGCGATTATCTGTTCCGTCATACTGACAACGAGCATCTGCGATGGTCAGTGGCGCGTGACGGTGCGGTATTGGCTTCCGGCGAAACACCCCTTTCTGTTGCGCCTCAGGAGACGCAGCGCGTTGAGATCCCGCTGCCTGAGCTTGACGCTGAGCCGGGCGAGGTCTGGCTCAACGTGGAGATCGTTCAGCCGCAGGCCACGCCGTGGTCGCCGCCCGGCCACCGTTGTGCCTGGGATCAGTGGCCGCTCCCGGCTCCGCTGTACCTTGCGCCACCGAAAGCAGGCGGAACCCCTCCGCAGCTAACGGTGCAGGACGAAGCGCTGGACATTACTCATCAGCAGCAGCGCTGGCAGTTTAGCCGTCTCACCGGAAACCTGACCCAGTGGTGGAACGAGGGCGCTGAAACGCTCCGTTCCCCGCTAACGGATAACTTCACCCGCGCGCCGCTGGACAATGACATTGGTGTCAGCGAGGCGACCCGCATCGATCCGAACGCGTGGGTGGAACGCTGGAAAGCGGCAGGGATGTATGGGATGTCCGCGCGCCTCCTCCAGTGTGAAGCGGAGCAGCATGCCCGTGAGGTGGTGGTGACCACGCAGCACGTCTGGGAGCATCAGGGTAAAGCGCTGTTTATCAGCTGCAAGCTCTGGCGGATTGATGACCACGGGGTGCTGCACGGTGATGTGCAGGTGACGGTGGCGTCTGACATTCCGGAGCCCGCTCGCGTGGGCCTGAGCGTTATGCTGGCGGATATCCCGGAAACGGTGCGCTGGCTGGGGCTAGGCCCGCTGGAGAACTATCCGGACAGAAAACTGGCGGCGCAGCAGGGGCGCTGGGCGTTACCGCTGGAAGAGATGCAGACGCCGTATATCTTCCCGACGGAGAACGGTTTGCGCTGCGACACCCGCGAGCTGACGTTTGGCTCCCATCAGTTGCAGGGACAGTTCCATTTCTCCCTGAGCCGTTATAGCCAGCGGCAGCTGCATGAGACAACGCATCAGCATTTGCTGCGGGAAGAGGCTGGCTGCTGGTTGAATCTTGATGCGTTTCACATGGGCGTAGGGGGGGACGACTCATGGAGCCCGAGCGTAGCCCCGGCCTTCATTCTGCAAAACCGCCGGCTGCGCTACACGTTTAGCTGGCAGCAGAACGGCTGAGCCGACACGTGCGGCCACTGCCGTGGCCGCAATGCTTATCTCAGGATCCCGCTTGCGCCGTGAATGCTCATATAAATCCCGACTACCGCGATCAGTGCCGCTGAGATCCACGGCGCCTTGCGCGAAAAGGCGCTAAAGCCGGGCCAGCGCTTCGCCGCATGTTTCAAGCTTAATGCGGCAATTGCGCCAGAGGCGACGAGAGTGAGCGCCAGTCCGATACTGAAACTGAACACCAGCGTGGCGCCGAGCGCGAAATGTTTCAGTTGCAGGCAGATCAGCAGCACCGTAATGGAGGCCGGACAGGGGATAAGCCCACCGGTCAGGCCGAATAGCGCGATTTGCCCGGTGGTGACCTCTTTACCGTTGAAGCGTCGGTTAATGTCCTGGGCGTGTGCGCGCTGGTGGGCATCCTGCCACTCCTCTTCAACCAGAGGAGACGTGTGGTCGTGATGATGCGCGTGGTCGTGATGATCATGATGGTGATGATGATCATCATGGTGGTAATGCGGTTGGCTCTCATGCCAGGTTCGCCACGCCATCCACAGGGCGATCAACACGATCAGAACCCCGGAAATCAACTGAAACCAGGGCTCAGACGTATCTGCATCCCATCCCCGACCAAACCATAATCCCGCCATCGCAATGATCCAGACGACCGCCGTATGAGACAGCGTTGCGGACAACCCAAGCAACACAGCCTGTTTGAGCGTACCGCGGATCGCCACGATGAAAGCCGCCATCATTGTTTTTGAATGGCCTGGCTCGAGGCCGTGGAGCGCGCCAAGCAGGATGGCGCTGGGAACAAACAGCCAGGCGTTGCCCTGCTGAAGAAGAGAAGAAAAATCGTTCATGGAACATTCCGGGGTGGAAAACATGTCGCGAATACTACCCCCCCCCCAGTAGTATAATACTACCCCCCAGTAGAAAAATACCCAGGGGGAGTAGAGCGTGATATGCTTTTTACGCCACCAAAGAGGAGCTAAGCGATGTCACACACGGTTCGTGATAAAAAGAAGTTATTGACCCGTTTGAAAAAAATTCAGGGGCAGAGCGCTGCGCTGGAAAAAATGCTCAACAGCGATCATGAATGCGCCGAGGTGTTACAGCAGCTGGCGGCGATCAGGGGCGCGGTAAACGGCATGATGATGCAAGTGATTGAGGGACATTTAACCGATCACGTGGTGAAAGAGCCAGAGGAAGCGCAGCGCGAAGCCGATCTCGGGGTCGTGATGCAGGTGATCAAATCGTACCTTAAGTAAGGTGCTTCTCCAGGTTGTGCCCGGCCCAGAGAATGAAATCCTCTTTAGGCAGCGCCTTGCTGAAATACCAGCCCTGGCCGTACTGCACGCCGTGGCGATGCAACCATTCGATCTGCCCTTCAGTTTCAATGCCTTCTGCGACCATCGCCAGTTTAAGCGATTTGGCCATTTCGATGATGTGGGGAGTCACGTTCTTGTACTCCAGCGCATCCACAAAGGATTTATCGATCTTCAGGGTATCGACATCCAGATCCTGCAAATAGCTCAGGCTGGAGTAACCCGTGCCAAAATCATCAATGTAGATAGCGTGTCCGGCGCGGCGAAACGCAGCGATGGCAGGCACGCTGAGGGCGGGATCGGCAAAGCCGCGCTCGGTCAATTCAAGGGCGATCTGGCGCGGGTGGACGCCCCATTTATTGAGCAACTGGCTCAACTGGCGAGGCAGCTCGGGGGACGTTAAATCCGATGGCGCAAGGTTGACAGAAATGTGCAGTTCCGGGTGATGGTGCAGCCAGGCGCCTAGATCCTCAAACACCTCATTCACCACCAGCTGCGTGAGCTTTGAAATAAGCCCCGTCTGCTCAGCCAGCGGAACAAAGAGATTAGGCGACAGGTTACTGCCATCCGGCTGCGGCCAGCGCATCAGCGCTTCAGCACCCACCAGTTTTCCACTACACAGCGCCACGATGGGCTGGTAGTGAACCTCGATCTCCCGGTTGTTGATCGCGTCGATCAGGCGGTGACGCGGGGACAGCAAACGGCGGAGGATGCGCAGGACAATAAGGGCAGCAACCAGGCTTAGCAAGATGCCAGCCGGTAGCCAGACGATCAGCTGCTGGTGCCAGGATTCCGCCAGCGGTTTTAACGACGCCCACGCGATCACCGTAAACCCCAGTTCGGGTACAGGCTTCAATACGTACATCGAGCCGTTGTATTGCACGCGCGTAACGTCCTGCTGCTCCTTAACGACAGAAAGAATATACGGGTCGACAATATTGCTTCTGGCAAATATCCGATGGGTTTCGCTGCCCACCAGGGCGGCATCCATCGAAATATCACCGAAAGGAACAACATCCACAAGCGAGGCCGGATCAACCATCACCAGATAATGTCCTTTCCCCAGAACGGCCATATAACGATCAATGCCAAGGTCGTTTTGCGAGGTGAGCCACGCGCTAAACCCGTCTGCGGTGATCCGCATCGGGGGCGGCAAGATCGCCGTATTACTGGATTGTTCCAGGGATGAGCAGAGCGGTTTCAGGCTATCGATATACATCACTTCCTGGATATAGCGCCATGAGAACGCGACCCGGCGCATTTCGCGTAAATGCGGGGGAGTGCAGGGCGGGGCGTGGAATGACTGTAGGTGCGTGAGCGCCTGTTTTGCCTGCGCAACGACTCTGTCGGTACGGATCAGGACGCGCGAGGCATAGCTGTCCAGCGCTTCCACAAATTTCTCCTCAGCCTGACGATGCGCCAGCCAGATACTGAGGCACACAGGGACCAGCACAGAGAAAATCAGTACGCCTGTCACCAGGCTGACCAGATGTCGGGTTCGCATGCTGCTTTATCCTTCCCATATGCCCGCCTCGGGCCTGGAGTTTGCGCGCCAGAGGAAAAAGTTTTTTATCGCTAAATGATATAGTTATAGCATGCAACAGTCTCAGGCAGGTACCTGAATAAACCTTTCAAAAACAGGCTGAGCGTCACAGGGGTTGTTTTTGCAGCAAAGCTCAGATAGTATTTTGTTATGTTATAACAATACATGAAGGCCAGAGATGAAACCGAATATCCATCCAACCTATCGCACCGTTGTGTTTCACGACACCACGGCGAATGAATACTTTAAAGTTGGCTCAACGATTAAGACAGACCGTGAAATTGAGCTTGAGGGAAAAACGTATCCCTACGTTACCCTTGATGTCTCCTCTAAATCACATCCGTTTTATACCGGGAAGCAGAAGACCTTCTCGACGGATGGCAGCGCGGCGCGCTTCCGCAAGCGTTTTGGCGGCTTTCTTGATGCGAAGCGAGGCTAATCATGCAGGTGCTGAACTCATTGCGCAGTGCAAAACAGCGTCACCCGGATTGCCAGATAGTCAAACGCAAGGGACGCTTATACGTGATTTGCAAATCTAACCCGCGCTTTAAGGCGGTGCAGGGGCGTAAAAAAAGACGCTAGACGCGCGTTTCTCGCCAGCTTTCCAGGGATCTTTTCTGTTTGCCATCGGCGGTAAAATTGTCGGTGGCAAGCCAGCTTTCAAACGCGCTCGCCAGCGCTGGCCACTCTTTGTCGAGAATTGAAAACCAGTCGGTGTCCCGGTTTCGGCCTTTTATGACCAGCGCCTGGCGAAAACGCCCTTCAAACTGAAAGCCCAGACGCAGGGCCGCTTTGCGGGAGGGTTCGTTCAGGCTGTTGCACTTCCACTCATAACGCCGGTAGCCCAGGGTATCGAACACGTACCGCATCAGCAGATACTGCGCTTCTGTCGACATGGGCGTGCGGCTTAACAGTGACGAGAAGTGAACATGTCCCACTTCCACAACGCCGTTTTTAGGATCGATCCGCATCAGGGACAGCGTCCCGACAGGAGACTGGGTCTGGTTATCGATAACGGTAAAGTGGATGGGATCGGCTAATTCGCTCACGCTCGCCACCCATTCGGCAAACTCCTCTGCGGTGGCATCGGGTTCACGCAGCAGCCACGTCCAGCTTCGGGTATCTCCGGCCAGGGAATACGCAGAGAACAACGCGTGGGCATGCTCCACGCGCAGCGGCTCAAGCCGACAATAGTGACCCTGAAGGACCACCCGGGACGGGTGCGGCCGAGGCTGCCAGTCGATAAGGCTTTCCCCTACAGGTTGTCCAAACTCATTGAATGTATTCATCTTTATTCCCATGACGTTAAGAAGATCTCCAGATTAATGAATTGCTGGTTCCTTAAAAAGAACCACCAGGCTATGTTTTTCTGGTACCACGAGGAGGAAAGATGAATATACCGGGTGATGAGCTATACACCTTGCTCCATGCTGCGCTGAAAAAACGTGGGGAAGAGACGCTCCAGCGTGCGCTCTATCTTGCTTTGCGGGAGGCTGCGGTCCGGCAGCCATTTGCCCGGCTCACGAACGCTGGCGCAGCAGATCTCTGTGTCCCGAAATACCGTCAACGCGGCGCTGGACCAGCTCACGCTCGAAGGTTATTTGCTGCGTAGCCGCCAGGGCACGCGGGTGGGGCAATTCGCTCCTCGGACGATTGCCCGGACATTACCGGACCCGGACGTCAGGCTGACAAAACGTGTCGCCCTGCTGCCCGCGCCTGTGCCGCGCGACACTCCGGTGATGGCGTTTACGCCGGGAACGCCTGCCATCAACTATTTCCCCTTGCCGCTGTGGCGGCGGTTGTACGATCGCGTCCTGCGCGAGGAGGGTAGCGCCCTGTTAGGATATGGCGACCCGGCCGGTGAGCCGACGCTGCGGGCCGCCATTGCCCGCCATCTTGCGCTCTCCCGCGGCATTGACTGTGACGCCAGCCAGATAGTGATAACCGAAGGGGCGCTGGAGGGCGTCAATCTGTGCACGATGCTGTTAAGCGAGCCGGGGGATGTCGCCTGGGTGGAAAATCCCGGCTATAGCGGCGCCAAAAGCGCTTTTGTCAAAACCGGCCTGGCGATGACCGGCATACCGGTGGATGACGAGGGGATGTGCTGGGAAGGGCTGTCTGCGCCTTCACCCACGCTGATTTTTACTTCGCCATCGCATCAGTTCCCTTACGGAAGCGTGCTCAGCGCGCGGCGGCGTCTGGCGCTGCTGGAACTGGCCCGGCAGCACAGCGCGTGGATCATTGAGGACGATTACGACAGCGAATTTCGTTATACCGGTGAGCCCGTCCCGGCGATGCTGGGCATGCTCAACAATGCGCCCGTTGTGTATCTGGGGACGTTCAGCAAAACGCTGTTTCCGTCGCTCCGGATGGGGTTCATGGTGTTACCGCCAGCGCTGGCGAAGGCGGCGCGTCCTGCCATCGGCTCGCTGCTGCGCGGCGGGCATCGCGCTGAACAGCGCACCCTGGCGCTGTTTATTGAGGAAGGCCACTATGCACGACATCTTGCCGCCATGCGCCGCCTTTACCGTAAGCGTTACCGCCAGCTGAGGGAGGTGCTGAGCGCAGAGCTTCATACGCCGTACCGTGTTCTTGCCGGGGAAGGGGGAATGCACCTGACGCTGGCGATTGACGGTATCGACGACCAGCGGCTGGTGGAGCAGGCAAGAGCGTTTCAGCTGGCACCCGCTGCGCTGAGCGGATATTACCTTGAGACGAAGCAGGGACAAACCGGTCTGGTTTTAGGTTACGGCAATACCTCTGCTTCGCAGTTTGCGCCGGGTATCCGACGTCTTCAGGCGCTCATTACGCAGCAGTGGAGCGGGAAAGGGTAAAGACATCATAAAAAGAGAGCTGGCCCTTGGTGGTGACCATTTTCTGCAACTTCTCTTTTTGCCCGGCTTCGACGGCCGGCGAGTGCAGGATGCTGTCGATCAGCTCTTTCGGCACGTAACGCGTGTTGTACCACTCCCCGTTGTAGCACACGCGGAAATCGAGTACGTCGATATCTTCATACCGGTAACGTGGATTGACGTCGAAAAAGTAAAACGCGTTAAACACCACGAACAGCACAACCAGCAGCCAGACGGAATCGACCAGCGTTTCAGACTTCAGCATGACGATAAGCGTTGCCAGCCAGGCGGCGTACATGGCGACGAACAACCCGGGGTGTTTGCGAATAAAGCTGATGCTAAAGCGCGGGCGATTGTCGCGCTTTTCGCGGGTATTGAGATCGTCGATGGTGGCGGTAAGCAGGCGCTGTATCTCTGTCATTTTTTGCCTTTATGATTGTTGAAAATACAGGTGATCTGCCTATTTTATGAGAGGGGTTTAGGCGATGAAAGTAACAGTTATGCCAGGAAAAAGCATAACAGTTACTCAGGATGCGCTTACAGCATTTTAATGATTTTCGCCGGATTGCCGCCCACGACAGCATTGGCCGGTACGTCTTTGGTCACTACCGCGCCGGAAGCGATAACCGCATTATCGCCAATGGTGACGCCCGGGTTAATGACTGCACGTCCGCCGATCCAGACATTATCACCAATGGTGACCGGTTTACCGTACTCCAGCCCGCTGTTACGTTCGGTCGCATCCAGAGGATGCGTGGCCGTATAAATGTGCACTCCAGGCGCAAGCATACAGTTATCGCCAATGCGGACAGGGCAGACGTCCAGCATGACGCAGTCAAAGTTGGCGTAAAAATTTTTACCCAGATAGATGTTATACCCGTAGTCGCAGCGGAAGCTCGGCTCTATATAGGCGCCTTCGCTTTGACCCAGCAGGTCAGCTAATAAGGCGCGACGTTCGGCCTTCTCATCGGGGGCGGTATGGTTATAGCGATGAACAAGATGACGCGCGCGTAAACGGTCAGCCCTCAGCGTGTCATCGCCAGGGCGGTAATATTCACCTGCAATCATCTTCTGTTTTTCTTCACTCATGGGAACCTCTCTGGAATCGTTTTACGTAGCGTAAAGAGGATTAACCAGAAAGGGAACGTTCCCTAAAAGTGGCTGTGACGGGAGTCACAACATTCTTGCGCATAAATACGTTTTATACGGGAACCTGGCGTTTGCACTTGAAGCGTAATTCGAAAGGTAAATTCAGCTTAACAACGGGCGTAGTGCCTTTACAGTCTCTCTTCAATGATTAACGAACAAATTTCCATACCGAAGAGGGGATCTTGTCATACAGTTTATTCATGGTCAGTTCAGCCAGACGATGGTCGGCAGCTGAATAAAATACCGCCAGTTCATTATCAGACAGCTCGTATTTATTTTTCTCAATAACACGTTCGAGGGTGTCAATTGACTGGCAGCGTCGCAGGCGCATCAAATAATCGACTTTTGTTAATGGTTTATCAGACATAAATTCACCTTAGTAATTGTAATAATTTTAACAGGAAAGACTAACCGGATTAGCTCTGCTGACATTAGTGAAGCAGCGAAATAGACGGTTTCCTGATTTACGCCATTTCTGCAAATCCTGTGCGTTAATGCCGTAGCTGCTGAACAACATAAAGGTGTCGTCCAGGTATTCATCAATTTGCTCTATCAACTTATTATCTTCATTGTACTTAATTTTATAATTAAGTGCGAAGGTGGCGATATGCTCGATCAGCTCGTTGAGCTGTAAATTGATAGCAGACGTTGGATCGTTCACCCAGCCATGGTTACTTTCTTCAAGATTGGCAAGGCAGTCATGGTACAAGGATTCGCAGAGAAATTTCAACTGCGCGATATCATGCCTTTTTGGCGAGTACTCGTCCATAGCGCATCCCCTTCTGAGTGATTTTTTACTCACCGAACATCATGTCGGGATGGATACAACTTGCTTAGCCACACGGGAGCTGTGTTCCTGATAACTTTAACTATAAGCCACTCTGATCAAGATTTCACCGCGCTATTACGAAAAATTACAATTAAATCGTTACTGTTCGAGCCTTTACGCAAATCTACCTTTTGCCGCGACCGCGTTAATCAATAAAAAAGACGATTTTTATCGGTTCCTTAGAATTCATTGAGTTAGCGCAAAGTTTCATGTGAAGTCCGAAACCAGATATCTTCAGATATTTTCCATTGCTTAGGAATAGTCCGAATAATTTACGTCACGAAATGATAATAAAAGAATGCTGAGTTCCTGGTGTAAGTTATCGGCCTATTATGCCAGGCGTGATTAAAAAGAAAAAATAAATAGAAAGGCAATAGGTCTATTTTATGATTTTTTCTGAAAATGAAAAAGGCCGCAAATGCGGCCTTTTTATCATGTGAAACCGGTATCAGTGATGTTCTACCGAATGATTGTGCTCAACATCTTCATTTTTGCGGCTGAAGCGGCGACGAACCACCACGAAGAACACCGGCACAAAGAAGATGGCGAGAACGGTCGCCGTGACCATACCACCCATTACACCCGTACCTACCGCGTTCTGTGCGCCGGAGCCTGCACCTGAACTGATCACCAGCGGCATAACGCCGAGGATAAACGCCAGGGACGTCATCAGGATTGGACGCAAACGCATACGAACCGCTTCCAGCGTTGCTTCAATCAGGCCTTTTCCTTCTTTCTCCATCAGATCTTTGGCGAATTCGACGATAAGTATCGCGTTCTTCGCCGACAAGCCAATGGTTGTCAGCAGGCCTACCTGGAAGTAAACGTCGTTGGTCAGCCCACGGAACGTTGCGGCAAGCAGCGCACCGATAACCCCCAGCGGAACCACCAGCATAACGGAGAACGGAATCGACCAGCTCTCATACAATGCCGCCAGACACAGGAACACCACAATCAGTGAAATAGCGTACAGGGCAGGGGCCTGGTTACCGGACAGACGTTCCTGATAGGACATGCCGGTCCAGTCGTAGCCGACACCCGCAGGCAGTTTGCTGGCCAGTTCTTCCATCAGGTTCATGGCTTCACCGGTGCTTCGGCCCGGCGCTGCCTGACCGAGGATTTCCATCGATGGCAAGCCGTTATAACGCTCCAGACGCGGCGAACCATATTCCCAGCGCGAGGTTGAGAAGGCGGAGAACGGCACCATCTGACCATTGCTGCCGCGAACGTACCAGTTGTTGATATCGTTCGGCAGCATGCGGTATTGCGCTTCGGACATCACGTACACTTTCTTCACGCGACCACGGTCGATGAAGTCGTTGACGTAGCTGCCACCCCAGGCTGCACCCAGCGTGGTATTAATGTCACTGATGGACACACCCAGCGCCTGCGCTTTTTCCTGGTCGATATCGATCTTGTACTGCGGCGTATCTTCCAGACCGTTAGGACGTACGCCCACCAGCAGGTCAGGGTGTTTTGCCACCTCGCCAAACAGCTGGTTACGCGCCTGAGTCAGTTTTTCGTGGCCCAGACCGCCCTGGTCAATCAGCTGGAAGTCGAAGCCGGTCGCCGTACCCAGTTCAACAATCGCTGGCAGGTTAAAGGCGAAGACCATCGCATCTTTAATCTGTGAGAAGGTGCCCATTGCGCGACCGGTAATGGCTTCTACCTTGTTCTCTGCGCCCGGACGTTCAGACCAGTCTTTCAGAGAAACGAAGGCGATACCGGTGTTCTGACCACGACCCGCGAAGCCAAAGCCGTTAACCGCAAACACGGATTCGACGTTGTCTTTCTCTTTGGTCAGGAAGTAGTCGGTCATCTCATCCAGCACTTTCTGCGTACGCTCTTGCGTCGCACCGGCCGGAAGCTGCGCCATACTCAGGAACACGCCCTGGTCTTCATCTGGCAGGAACGAGCTTGGCAGACGAACGAACAGGAAAGCCATCCCCACCACGATGATGATATAGAGCAGCAGGTAACGACCGGTGCTGCGCAGGATGTTACCCACGCTGTCGGTGTAGTGGTGCGTGCTCTTATCAAACATGCGGTTGAACCAGCCGAAGAAGCCTTTATGCTCGCCGTGACCGCCTTTCTGAATCGGCTTCAGCATCGTCGCGCACAGGGCTGGCGTCAGGATCAGTGCAACCAGTACCGACAGCGCCATCGCCGAAACAATGGTGATGGAGAACTGACGGTAAATCGCACCGGTAGAGCCGCCGAAGAAGGCCATCGGGATAAATACCGCAGACAGTACCATCGCGATACCGACCAGCGCGCCCTGGATCTGGCCCATAGATTTACGGGTTGCTTCCTTCGGCGGCAGGCCTTCTTCCGCCATGACACGCTCGACGTTTTCGACCACCACGATGGCGTCATCCACCAGCAGGCCGATGGCGAGCACCATCCCGAACATCGTCAGGGTGTTTATCGAGTAGCCAAATATTGCCAGCACCGCGAAGGTCCCGAGCAGTACAACCGGCACGGCGATGGTTGGGATCAGCGTTGCGCGGAAGTTTTGCAGGAACAGGTACATCACCAGGAAGACGAGAATGATCGCCTCAACCAGGGTTTTCACCACTTCGTGAATCGAAATTTTAACGAACGGCGTGGTGTCATACGGATAAACGATTTTCAGACCTGACGGGAAGAACGGTTCCATCTTCTTCAGTTCTGCACGGATAGCCGTCGCGGTGTCCAGGGCGTTCGCGCCCGTCGCCAGTTTGATACCCAGACCGGAGGCCGGTTTGCCGTTAAACTTCGCAATGATGTCGTAGTTCTCGCCGCCCAGCTCAACCTTCGCCACGTCACGCAGGCGAACCTGCGAACCGTCCTGATTCACCTTCAGCAGAATTTTGCTGAACTCATCGGCGGAGGTCAGACGCGTTTGCGCGATGATCGACGCGTTAAGCTGCTGGCCTTTCACCGGCGGTGTACCACCCAACTGACCGGCGGCAACCTGGGCGTTCTGCGCTTTAATTGCGCTGATCACGTCAACCGGCGTCAGCTGGAAGTTGTTCAGTTTATTCGGATCCATCCAGATACGCATGGCGTACTGGGAACCGAACAGCTGAACGTCACCCACACCAGACGTACGGCTGATGGCGTCCTTCATGTTGGCGCCCACGTAGTCGGAAATATCCTCCTGCGTCATGGTGCCGTTGGTGTTGATCACGCCGACAACCATCAGGAAGCTACTGGACGATTTCTCGACGCTCACGCCCTGCTGTTGTACTTCCTGCGGCAGCAGAGGCATCGCCAGCTGCAATTTGTTCTGCACCTGAACCTGTGCAATGTCCGCATCCGTACCGGATTCAAAGGTCAGGGTGATCTGAACCGTACCGGTTGAGTCACTGTTTGAGGACATGTACATCAGGTTATCGATACCGTTCATGTTCTGTTCGATAACCTGCGTAACGGTATCCTGCACCGTTTTGGCATCAGCGCCCGGGTAGGTTGCGGAAATCGTCACTGCCGGCGGCGCAATCGTTGGATATTGCGCGACAGGCAGCTTCAGGATCGCAAGTCCCCCGGCCAGCATGATGATTATGGCGATCACCCACGCAAATATGGGGCGATCGATAAAGAAATTAGGCATGTCTTAACGGCTCCTGTTTAAGTTAAGACTTGGTTTGTTCTGACTGGCCAGCGGCCGACGCTTGTTGTTTGTCGTCAGATTTCACTTCCTGAGCTTTGACCTGCGCGCCAGGACGAACTTTTTGCAAACCAGTAATAATCACGCGATCGCCATCTTTCAGACCTTCCGTCACCAGCCACTTGTCGCCAATCGCCTGCGTCGCAGTAATATTGCGAGTTTCGACTTTGTTATCGGCACCCACAACCAGCGCGCTCGCATCGCCGCGTGGCGTACGGGTCACACCTTGCTGCGGAACCAGAATGGCGCTTGGGTTAGTCCCTTCCTCAAGACGGGCGCGTACGAACATCCCCGGCAGCAGGGTTTTATCCGGATTCGGGAAAATGGCCCGGATGGTGATAGAGCCGGTGGTCTGATCGACGGTCACATCAGAAAATTCCAGTGTGCCGGTCTGTGAGAACTTGATACCGTCGTTGGTAACCAGTTCCACTTTGGCTTTACCGTTTTCCTGTTTCAGGGTGCCGTTAGCCAGCTCCTGTTTGAGACGCAGGAAATCGTTGCTGGACTGGGTGACGTCAACGTAGATCGGGTCAAGCTGCTGCACGGTGGCCAGCGCGGTGGTTTGACCGTTCTGCACCAGCGCACCTTCGGTGACGGAAGATTTACCAATGCGACCGCTGATAGGGGAGGTCACTTTGGTGTAGGCCAGGTTAATACGCGCGGTTTCTACCGCCGCTTTCGCCGCCACAACGGCTGCGTTAGCTTGCTGTGCATCGGCCAGGGCAGAATCGTAATCCTGTTGGCTGATGTACTGCGTGCCGAGCAGTTTCTTGTAACGATTCAACGTCAGCTGCGCGATTTTGGCTGCCGCTTCGGCTTTGGCCAGATCGCCCTTAGCGCTCTCATAAGACGCCTGATAGGTTGCTGGATCAATCTGATACAGAGACTCACCTGCTTTGACATCACCGCCTTCGGTGAAGTTACGTTTCAGGATGATACCGCTCACCTGCGGACGCACTTCCGCAATGCGGTAGGCGCTGGTGCGGCCCGGTAGTTCTGTTGTCATCTGGAGAGGTTCGGATTTGAGCGTCACGACGCCAACTTCTGGCACCTGCTGAGCTCCTTGTTGAGCCTGTTTGTCGTCACATCCTGTAAGCGCTAAGCTGCCTGAGAGCATCAGAACGACCGCCAGAGGCGTTAACCCTCTGTTTTTGTTCATATGTAAACCTCGAGTGTCCGATTTCAAATTGATCAAGGGTCCTGAGTCTAAAAACCCATTGCTGCGTTTATATTATCGTCATGCTATGGTACATACATTCATAAATGTATGTAAATCTGACTCCTGTAAATTCATCAACGTATGGCACGAAAAACCAAACAACAAGCGCTGGAAACCCGACAACACATTCTGGATGTGGCCATGCGTTTGTTCTCACAGCAGGGTGTTTCGGCAACCTCGCTGGCACAGATTGCTCAGGCCGCGGGCGTCACGCGGGGAGCGATTTACTGGCATTTCAAAGACAAGTCCGATCTGTTTGGTGAAATCTGGGAGCTTTCAGAGTCCAGCATTAGCGATCTTGAGAGTGAGTATCGGGCAAAATTCCCTCACGATCCACTCTCTGTGTTAAGAGAAATTCTAGTATATATCCTTGAAGCGACAGTTGTTGAAGAGCGTCGTCGTCTGATGATGGAAATCATCTTCCATAAATGTGAGTTCGTTGGCGAAATGGCGGTGGTTCAGCAGGCGCAGCGCGACCTGTGTCTGGAGAGCTACGATCGCATCGAACAGGTCCTCACGGAGTGCATGCAGGCTAAAATGCTTCCTGCCACCTTACTCACCCGCCGGGCGGCGATCCTGATGCGCAGCTATATTTCCGGCCTGATGGAAAACTGGCTTTTCGCCCCGGAGTCGTTCGATCTCAGATCAGAGGCGCGCAGCTACGTCGACATTTTTCTTGAGATGTGCCAGCTCTGTCCGACCCTTCAAAGTAAGCATAACCCGCGTTCTGCCTGATCGGGCACGGGAAAAATCGCAGACCCTTTCCGTCGTACTATTCTGCTTCAGCCGGGCGTGATATCCTTCATGCCCGACTATTCCCGGTCATTTCTCACATCACATTCACAACTATGCTGCACACCAATCGCTCGCAACATCCTGTTCTGGCCCTGTTTTTGATCCTGCTGTTTTACTTTGCAGCCGCGCCGCTTTCCTGGGCCCGTGCAGACAACGGCAGTGACATTCCCACGCGCGCTGATGTTCAGTCGCAACTCGACACCCTGAATAAGCAGAAAGATCTCTCCGCCCAGGAAAAACTCGTTCAGCAGGACCTGACGGAAACCCTGGAAACGTTGGACAAGATCGATCGCATTAAAGCCGAAACGGCCCAGCTGCGGCAGAAGGTCGCTCAGGCGCCGGAAAACATGCGTAAGGCTACGGAGGCGCTGAATGCGCTCAGCGACGTCGATAACGACGATGAAACCCGAAAAACGCTTGCCACGCTGTCGTTGCGCCAGCTTGAGTCGCGCGTGGCGCAGCTGCTGGACGATCTGCAAACGGCGCAGTCCGATCTCTCAACCTACAACAGCCAGCTGGTTTCGCTGCAAACCCAGCCTGAGCGCGTGCAGAACGCCATGTACTCGGCGTCGCAACAGCTACAGCAGATACGTAACCGTCTGAATGGCGTCACCGTGGGGGAAGGGGCGCTTCGCCCCACCCAGCAAACGCTGCTGAATATCCAGCAGACGCTGTTAAACGCGGAGATTGAACAGCAGCGTAAGAGTCTGGAAGGCAACACGGTGCTACAGGATGCGCTGCAAAAACAGCGTGACTACGTGACCGCGAATATCAACCGGCTTGAGCATCAGCTTCAGCTGTTGCAGGAAGCGGTAAACAGCAAGCGCCTGACCCTGACTGAAAAAACGGCGCAGGAAGCGGTCTCCCCAGACGAGACGGCGCGTATTCAGGCCAACCCGCTGGTGAAGCAGGAGCTGGAGATCAACCACCAGCTGAGCGAGCGTCTGATTCAGGCAACTGAAAACGGCAGCGCGCTGGTGCAGCAGAATATCAAGGTCAAAAACTGGCTGGATCGCGCGTTGCAGGCCGAGCGCAACGTCAAGGAGCAGATTGCCGTCCTGAAGGGCAGCCTGCTGCTGTCGCGCATTCTCTACCAGCAACAGCAGACGCTGCCGTCCGCCGACGAGCTGGAAGACATGACCAACCGCATTGCGGATTTGCGTCTTGAACAGTTTGACGTCAACCAGCAGCGCGATGCGCTATTCCAGAGCGATACCTTCGTTGCCAAAGTGGAAGAGGGCCATTCAGGTGAAGTGAACGCTGAAGTTCACGACGCGCTGTTGCAGGTGGTGGATATGCGCCGCGAACTGCTCGATCAGCTTAACAAGCAGCTGGGCAACCAGCTGATGATGGCGATTAACCTGCAAATCAACCAGCAGCAGCTGGTGAGCGTTTCTAAAAGCCTCCAGGAGATCCTGACCCAGCAGATTTTCTGGGTGAACAGCAATAAACCCATGGACTGGGACTGGTTTAAATCTTTCCCGGAAACGCTGAAATCCCAGATAAAAAGCATGAAAATTACCGTGAACTGGGAGAAAGCCTGGCCTGCGGTAATGATTGCCTTCCTGGCGGGTCTGCCTTTGCTGCTCATCGCTGGCGTAATTCGCTGGCGTTTGAAATGGCTGAAACAGTACCAGGCGAAGCTGGCCTCGGAAGTGGGGCAACTGCGTAACGACAGCCAGCTGCACACCCCGAAAGCGATCCTTATCGATCTGATCCGTGCTCTGCCGGTCTGCCTGCTGATACTCGCCGTGGGCCTGATCCTGCTGACCATGCAGCTGAATATCAGCGATCTGCTGTGGGCGTTCAGCAAGAAGCTGGCGCTGTTCTGGCTGGTGTTTGGCCTGTGCTGGAAAGTGCTGGAAAAAGATGGCGTCGCCGTCCGCCACTTCAACATGCCGGAAAAACTCACCAGCCACTGGCGTCGCCAGATCGTGCGCATCAGCCTCGCGCTGCTGCCGCTGCACTTCTGGTCCGTTGTGGCCGAGCTTTCGCCGCTGCATCTGATGGATGACGTACTGGGCCAGATCGTCATACTGCTGAACCTGCTGCTGATTGCCGTCCTGATGTGGCCGATGTGCCGCGACAGCTGGCGGGATAAAGAGTCCCACAATCTTCGTCTGGTTACCGTAACGGTGCTGGCGATCATTCCGCTGGCGCTGATGGTGCTGACGGCAACGGGTTACTTCTATACCACGCTTCGTCTGTCAGGCCGCTGGATCGAAACGGTTTATCTGGTGATTGTGTGGAACCTGCTGTTCCAGACCGTGCTGCGTGGTTTGAGCGTGGCGGCGCGCCGCATTGCGTATCGTCGTGCCGTTGCCCGTCGGCAGCATCAGGTGAAAGAGGGGGCTGAAGGGGCAGAGCCGCAGGAAGAGCCGACCATTGCCCTGGAGCAGGTTAACCAGCAAACGATGCGTATTACCATGCTGGTGATGATCGCCCTGTTTGCGGTGATGTTCTGGGCCATCTGGTCTGATTTAATTACCGTCTTCGCCTACCTCGACAGTATCACCCTCTGGCAATACAACGGTACCGAAGCGGGCGCTGCGGTAATGAAAAGCGTCACCATGGGCAGCCTGCTCTTTGCGCTGGTGTCGTCAGTGGTTGCCTGGGCGTTGATCCGCAACCTTCCGGGTCTGCTGGAAGTGCTGGTGCTCTCAAGGCTGAACCTGCGTCAGGGGGCGTCGTACGCCATTACCACCATCCTGAACTACGTCATTATTATTGTCGGGGCGATGACGGTATTCGGCTCGCTGGGCGTCTCGTGGGATAAACTCCAGTGGCTGGCGGCAGCGTTGTCGGTGGGTCTCGGCTTCGGCTTGCAGGAGATCTTCGGTAACTTTGTTTCTGGCCTGATTATCCTGTTCGAACGTCCGGTGCGTATCGGCGATACCGTCACCATCGGCACCTTCTCCGGGACCGTCAGCAAGATCCGTATTCGTGCGACCACCATTACCGACTTCGATCGTAAAGAGGTGATCATCCCGAACAAAGCCTTTGTGACCGAGCGCCTGATCAACTGGTCGCTCTCGGATACCACCACCCGCGTGGTGATCCGACTCGGGGTGGCCTACGGTTCAGATCTGGATAAAGTGAAAGAGGTCCTGCTGGAAGCCGCGAAATCACATCCTAAAGTGATGCACGATCCTGCGCCTGACGTGTTCTTCACCACCTTCGGGCCAAGCACGCTGGATCATGAGCTGCGCCTGTACGTACGCGAACTGCGCGATCGCAGCTACACCGTCGATGAGCTGAACCGCACCATTGACCGTCTGTGTCGTGAAAACAACATTAATATCGCCTTCAACCAGCTTGAAGTGCACCTGCGTAACGAGAAAGGTGACGAGCATACGGAAGTGAAGCGCGAGGTTAAGGGGGACGACCCTACTCCCGCTTAAACTATTTCCCTCTCCCCTCTGGGGAGAGGGCAGGGTGAGGGGGAAGTTTCCCCTCAAAATCCCGCCGCACAATCTCCAGCGCTTTCAGCACCGTCTCCGCCGGGATCGCATGATTCTCCAGCAGCATAATTAAATCGACGGCCAGTTTGACCTCGTCGGGGGCATTTTCCAGTGACATCAGTGGCTCCTGTTAACGGGTCAGGCGTTCAATAACGCGTTCAATCTCATCCAGCGCCTGACGGCAGCGGACGATGCGGCCTTCCAGCGCGCTGATTTCACGCATTAATAACTGCTGCTCTTCCAGCGTTTCGCTGGTGTTCAGGCGGGCTTCGCGCTCACGCTTCATCTCAAACAGACGGCGCTCAAACACCTGGTTCTCCAGCCGCTTGCGCTGCCATTTACCGAGTCCCGGCGAGGCGCTGTCCCACACTCGTAACGGCCAGGCGGCGATTTCCCGGTGCAGGGCGGTGATCTGCTCGGTAAGATGCTCCGCAAGCCACGCGACCTGTTCCCGCTGTTCACTCTCAACCGCGTGGCGAAGCTCGTCGAGGTTGGTCTGCGCTTCAGCCAGATAATCCTGAATGACGGTGCTGCGGGTGCGGAAGAGCTGCCGGTCAAAGCGTGGTTTCAGCGTGGCGTGACCCATCAGCGGCGTGGCCTGCGCCCGCAGCGCGATCAGCTGATTTTGCAGCCTCTCAAGAAGCAGTGCTGTTTTCAAGGCGCTCTCCAGTGGTAAAGTAGCCGTTCAGTTTGATAACGATTCGCATTATGCAGCGTACTATTTTAATCATCATTGGCTGGCTCGCGGTAGTGCTGGGCACACTGGGTGTGGTTTTACCCTTGCTGCCGACCACCCCGTTTATCCTGCTGGCCGCCTGGTGCTTCGCCCGCTCGTCGCCGCGTTTTCACCACTGGCTTCTGTACCGTTCGTGGTTTGGCGGCTACCTGCGGCACTGGCAAAAACACCGGGCCATGCCGCCCGGGGCCAAGCCGCGCGCCATCGCCTTCATCCTGATCACCTTCGCCGTCTCGTTATGGCTGGTGAAAATGATGTGGGTGCGCATTCTGCTGCTGGCGATCCTGGTCTGCCTGCTGATCTTTATGTGGCGGATCCCCGTGGTTGATGAAAAGCAACAAAAGCACTGAAGCCTCATCATGGCGGTTGCAATTATGGCGCACAGCCAGTAAATTCGACCGTTTTCGAGCACAGGTGCGCCTGGTCAAAGGTTAAACAAATGTTACTTTGACCGACTCGTCGCGCGCCGTGAGTAACACTGTTTCATTTAGGCACAAACCGATGACCGCAACTGCACAGCAGCTTGAATATCTGAAAAATAGCATCAAAAGTATCCAGGACTATCCAAAACCTGGCATTCTTTTCCGCGATGTCACCAGCTTGCTGGAAGACCCGAAAGCGTACGCCCTCAGCATTGAACTGCTGGTTGAGCGTTATAAAAACGCCGGGATCACCAAAGTAGTAGGTACAGAAGCCCGTGGCTTCCTGTTTGGCGCACCGGTTGCGCTGGCGATGGGCGTGGGTTTTGTGCCGGTGCGTAAGCCGCGCAAACTGCCGCGTGAAACCATTGCTGAGAGCTATGAGCTGGAATACGGCACCGATCAGCTGGAAATTCACGTTGATGCCATCAAGCCAGGCGACAAAGTGCTGGTGGTGGACGATCTGCTGGCAACCGGCGGCACCATCGAAGCGACCGTGAAGCTGATCCGTCGTCTGGGCGGGGAAGTGACCGACGCGGCATTCATCATCAACCTGTTCGATCTCGGCGGCGAGCAGCGCCTGGAAAAACAGGGTATTACCAGCTACAGCCTGGTGCCATTCCCGGGACATTAATCCCGTATCTCACAACCTCGCTCAATGGGTGAGGTTGTGATAGCATTCCCCTCCATTAATTCACCTTCCAGCGTTGCAGAGCCTGCCCATGAGTTATCAGGTGTTAGCCCGTAAATGGCGACCACAAACCTTTGCTGACGTTGTCGGTCAGGAACATGTGCTGACGGCCCTGGCGAACGGCTTGTCGCTAGGTCGCATCCATCACGCCTATCTTTTTTCCGGCACCCGCGGCGTCGGTAAAACCTCTATTGCCCGTCTGCTGGCAAAAGGTCTGAACTGCGAAACCGGGATCACCGCCACCCCGTGCGGCGTGTGCGACAACTGTCGTGAGATCGAGCAGGGGCGTTTTGTCGATCTGATTGAGATCGACGCCGCCTCGCGCACCAAAGTGGAAGACACCCGCGATCTGCTCGACAACGTGCAGTACGCCCCGGCGCGTGGCCGCTTCAAGGTCTATCTGATCGATGAAGTGCACATGCTGTCGCGCCACAGCTTCAACGCCCTGCTGAAAACGCTGGAAGAGCCGCCTGCGCATGTCAAATTCCTGCTGGCGACCACCGATCCGCAAAAGCTGCCGGTCACGATCCTCTCGCGCTGCCTGCAATTCCATCTGAAGGCGCTCGACGTTGAGCAGATCCGCGCTCAGCTTGAGCATATCCTCGATGAAGAGAACATTGTCCACGAGCCGCGTGCGCTGCAACTGCTGGCCCGTGCCGCGGACGGCAGCCTGCGCGATGCGCTGAGCCTGACCGACCAGGCAATTGCCAGCGGTGACGGTCAACTCTCCACCGACGCGGTCAGCACCATGCTCGGTACGCTGGATGACGATCAGGCGCTGTCGCTTATTGAAGCGATGATTGCCGCCAACGGTGAGCGGGTAATGACCCTCGTCAACGACGCCGCTGCCCGTGGCATTGAGTGGGAAGCGCTGCTGGTCGAGATGCTCAGCCTGCTGCACCGCGTGGCGATGCTGCAACTGTCTCCGTCGGCCATTGGCGCGGACATGGCGACCATTGAACAGCGGATGCGTGAACTTGCGCGCACCGTGCCGCCGGCTGACGTTCAGCTTTATTATCAGACGCTGCTGATTGGCCGCAAAGAGCTGCCGTTTGCACCGGATCGCCGGATGGGCGTTGAAATGACGCTGTTGCGCGCGCTGGCCTTCCATCCGCGCAAGCCACTGCCGGAGCCGGAAACGCCCCGGCAGTCCTTTGCGCCGGTTGCGCCGACCGCGGTAATGTCACCGCAGCAGGTGCCACCGCAACCGGCATCGCCGCCGCCGCAAAACGTGCCGCTGTCGGATGCCACCAGTTCGGTGCTTGCCGCACGAAGCCAGTTGCAACGTGCGCAGGGAGCAACCAAACCAAAAAAGAGTGAACCGGCAGCGCCTGCAAGAGCGCGGCCGGTGAACAACGCCGCGCTTGAACGACTGGCCTCGGTAACGGAGCGCGTGCAGTCGCGTCCGGCACCGTCCGCGCTCGAGCAAAAAGCCCCGGCGAAAGAAGAGGCATACCGCTGGAAGGCGACTACCGTTGTTGAAACGGTCAAGGAAGTAGTCGCCACGCCAAAAGCGCTGAAAAAGGCGCTGGAGCATGAAAAAACGCCGGAGCTGTCCGCGAAGCTCGCGGAAGAATCCATTGAGCGCGACGCCTGGGCCGCCGAGGTCAGCAAACTGCAACTGCCGAAGCTGGTGGAGCAGGTCGCACTGAACGCCTGGAAAGAGCAGGACGGTAATCAGGTGCGTCTGCACCTGCGCCCTGGCCAGCGGCACCTCAACTCCCCTGGCGCGCAAAAGGCGCTGGCCGAGGCGCTTACCGCATTACAGGGTGTACCGGTTGAATTGACTATCATTGAAGATGATAATCCGGCGGTGAAAACGCCGCTCGAGTGGCGTCAGGCCATTTATGAAGAGAAGCTCGCGCAGGCGCGCGAGGCGATAATTGCGGATAACAACATCCAGACCCTGCGTCGGTTCTTCGACGCCGATCTGGATGAAGAGAGTATTCGCCCCATTTGATCGTGAGTCTGACTTACGGTTGTAATCCTTAACGTGAAAGAAGAGAGAAGCCTATGTTTGGTGGAAAAGGCGGTCTGGGTGGTCTGATGAAGCAGGCTCAGCAGATGCAGGAAAAAATGCAGAAGATGCAGGAAGAGATCGCTCAGCTGGAAGTCACGGGTGAATCCGGTGCCGGTCTGGTCAAGGTGACCATCAACGGTGCGCATAACTGCCGTCGCGTTGAAATCGACCCGAGCCTGCTCGAAGACGACAAAGAGATGCTGGAAGATCTGGTTGCAGCCGCGTTTAACGATGCCGCTCGCCGTATCGACGAAACCCAGAAAGAGAAAATGGCCTCTGTTTCCAGCGGTATGCAACTGCCGCCGGGCTTTAAGATGCCATTCTGATGCAAACCAGTCCGCTGCTCACGCAGTTAATGGAAGCACTGCGCTGCCTGCCGGGCGTTGGCCCGAAGTCGGCGCAGCGTATGGCGTTTACGCTATTGCAGCGCGACCGCAGCGGCGGGATGCGCCTGGCGCAGGCTCTGACCCGCGCCATGTCAGAAATTGGCCACTGTGCGGATTGCCGGACCTTTACCGAGCAGGACGTATGTAACATCTGCACGAACCCGCGTCGTCAGGAAAACGGTCAGATTTGCGTGGTGGAGAGTCCGGCGGACATCTACGCCATCGAACAAACCGGGCAGTTTTCCGGCCGCTATTTCGTGCTGATGGGGCATCTCTCCCCGCTGGATGGCATCGGCCCGGACGATATCGGTCTCGATCGCCTGGAGCAGCGCCTGGAGTCGGAAACCATCAAAGAGGTGATCCTCGCCACCAACCCGACGGTGGAAGGGGAGGCAACCGCCAACTACATCGCCGAGCTGTGCGCGCAGTACGGCGTTGACGCCAGCCGCATCGCCCACGGCGTGCCGGTCGGCGGTGAGCTGGAGATGGTCGACGGCACCACGCTGTCACACTCGCTGGCCGGACGTCACAAGATTGTTTTCTGACCAAACGGAGGCTGCGCGCGCGGCCTCCGCTTGAAAATTCCTCCCCTTATCCCCATCTCTCACTCAACGTTTTACAACCCCATTAAATGGCATTGTTGAGGTCGACTTAGATGAAAGGACAAGAAACCCGTGGTTTCCAGTCAGAAGTAAAACAGCTTCTGCACCTGATGATCCATTCCCTGTATTCCAACAAAGAAATCTTCCTGCGTGAGCTGATTTCCAACGCCTCGGATGCGGCGGACAAGCTGCGCTTCCGCGCGCTGTCTAACCCGGATCTGTATGAAGGCGACGGCGAGCTGCGCGTGCGCGTCTCGTTTAATAAAGAGAACCGCACCCTGACCATCGCCGATAACGGCATCGGGATGAACCGCGACGAGGTGATTGACCACCTCGGAACCATCGCCAAATCCGGCACCAAAGCGTTCCTTGAGTCCATGGGCTCTGACCAGGCGAAAGACAGCCAGCTGATCGGTCAGTTCGGCGTAGGCTTCTACTCGGCGTTCATCGTGGCGGACAAAGTCACCGTGCGCACCCGCGCCGCGGGCGACAGCGCCGAGAACGGCGTGCTGTGGGAGTCTAAAGGTGAAGGCGAGTACACCGTTGATGACATCACCAAAGCGGATCGCGGCACCGAAATCACCCTGCACCTGCGTGAAGGCGAAGACGATTTCCTGAACGACTGGCGCGTACGCTCCATCATCAGCAAATATTCCGACCACATCGCGCTGCCGGTTGAGATTGAAAAACAGGAAGAGAAAGACGGCGAAACCGTGGTTTCCTGGGAAAAAATCAACAAGGCGCAGGCGCTGTGGACGCGTAATAAAGCTGAAATTAAAGACGACGAGTACAACGAGTTTTACAAGCACATCGCCCACGACTTCACCGATCCGCTGACCTGGAGCCACAACCGTGTGGAAGGGAAACAGGAGTACACCAGCCTGCTGTACATTCCGGCGCAGGCGCCATGGGACATGTGGAACCGCGATCACAAGCACGGCCTGAAGCTGTACGTGCAGCGCGTCTTCATCATGGACGACGCCGAGCAGTTCATGCCGAACTACCTGCGCTTTGTGCGTGGCCTGATAGACTCCAACGATCTGCCGCTGAACGTCTCCCGTGAAATTCTTCAGGACAGCACCGTCACCCGTAACCTGCGCAACGCCCTGACCAAACGTGCGTTGCAGATGCTGGAAAAACTGGCGAAGGACGATGCGGAAAAATACCAGACCTTCTGGAAACAGTTTGGCCTGGTGCTGAAAGAAGGTCCGGCGGAAGACAACGCGAACGTGGAAGCTATCGCTAAACTGCTGCGCTTCGCCTCTACGCACAACGACTCCTCCGCCCAGACCGTGTCGCTCGAAGAGTACATCTCCCGCATGAAAGAAGGGCAGGAGAAGATCTACTACATCACCGCCGACAGCTATGCGGCAGCGAAGAGCAGCCCGCATCTGGAACTGCTGCGTAAGAAAGGCATCGAAGTGCTGCTGCTGTCTGACCGCATCGACGAGTGGATGATGAACTACCTGACCGAGTTCGACGGTAAAACCTTCCAGTCCGTTGCCAAAGCCGACGAGTCTATCGATAAGCTGGCGGATGAAGTGGACGACAGCGCGAAAGAAGCCGAGAAGGCGCTGGAGCCGTTCGTTGAGCGTGTTAAAACGCTGCTGGGCGACCGCGTGAAAGAGGTGCGCTTCACGCACCGTCTGACCGATACGCCAGCCATTGTCACCACCGATGCGGACGAAATGAGCACCCAGATGGCGAAACTGTTCGCTGCGGCGGGCCAGGCCGTGCCGGATGTGAAATATATCTTTGAGCTTAATCCGGATCACCCGCTGGTGAAACGCGCGGCGGATACCCAGGACGACGCCCGCTTTGCGGAGTGGGTTGAACTGCTGCTGGATCAGTCCCTGCTGGCCGAGCGCGGTACGCTGGAAGATCCTAACCTGTTCATTAAACGTGTGAATGCGCTGCTGCTGGCGTAATCTTCCCTCACCCCGGCCCTCTCCCGCAGGGAGAGGGTGAAAGAGTTCCCTCTCCCTGTGGGAGAGGGTTAGGGTGAGGGCACCAGACCGCACGAAGCCAAATTATCTCCCCCCGTTAACCGTTTCAGCCCTCCCGCCTTCCTTGAGCCATACCCGTTCTGGTGGTATTGTTTAGCGCTTTTTGAAAAATTGAATCGACTTTTGAGGGGATTTTCGCAATGCGTATTATTCTGCTTGGCGCTCCGGGCGCGGGTAAAGGAACTCAGGCTCAGTTCATCATGGAGAAATACGGTATTCCGCAAATCTCCACCGGTGACATGCTGCGCGCCGCTGTTAAATCTGGCTCCGAGCTGGGTAAACAAGCGAAAGACATCATGGACGCAGGCAAACTGGTGACCGACGAACTGGTTATCGCGCTGGTTAAAGAGCGCATTGCTCAGGAAGACTGCCGTAACGGTTTCCTGCTGGACGGCTTCCCGCGCACCATTCCTCAGGCTGACGCCATGAAAGAAGCGGGCATCAACGTGGATTACGTGCTGGAGTTCGACGTACCGGACGAGCTGATCGTTGACCGTATCGTTGGTCGTCGCGTGCACGCTGCCTCTGGCCGCGTTTACCACATCAAATTCAATCCACCTAAGGTTGAAGGCAAAGACGACGTGACCGGCGAAGAGCTGACCACCCGTAAAGACGATCAGGAAGAAACCGTGCGTAAACGCCTGGTGGAATACCATCAGATGACCGCACCGCTGATCGGCTACTACACCAAAGAAGCGCAGGCGGGTAACACCAAATACGCGAAAGTGGACGGCACAAAAGCCGTGGCTGACGTACGTGCAGAGCTGGAAAAAATCCTCGGCTAAGCGCACCTCTCTCACCCGGAGTCCCGGGTGAGAAAAATTCTCATCTTACCTATTACAGCAATGGGTTTCGTTTAAACGCATTTCCGCTACAATTGACAGCCTATCAAATGGTTAAGAGGCGTGAATGAGTCAGGCGAAAACCGGCATCCTGCTTGCCAATCTGGGCACCCCAGAAGCACCTACTCCAGCGGCGGTCAAACGCTACCTGCGACAATTTTTAAGCGACACGCGCGTCGTGGATACCCCAAGACTGCTGTGGTGGCCACTGCTGCGTGGCGTCATTCTGCCGATTCGTTCCCCGCGTGTGGCAAAGCTCTATCAGTCCGTGTGGATGGAAGAGGGCTCGCCGCTGATGGTCTACAGCCGTCGTCAGGAGAAGGCGCTGGCCGCCCGTCTGCCGGACATGCCCGTTGCGCTCGGCATGAGCTACGGTAAGCCGTCCCTGGAAAGCGCCGTCGACTCTCTGCTGGCGCAGGGCGTTGAACACATTGTGGTGCTGGCCCTTTATCCGCAGTATTCGTGCTCCACGGTAGCCGCCGTCTGGGACGAACTGGCGCGCATTCTGGCGACCCGCCGCCGTATACCGGGCATCACCTTTATCCGCGACTACGCCGATAACGAGCTGTACATTCAGGCGCTTGCCAGCAGCGCGCGCGCGTCGTTTGAAAAACACGGCGAGCCGGATCTGCTGCTGCTCTCCTATCACGGTATTCCGCAGCGTTTCGCCAACGAAGGGGATGATTACCCCCAGCGTTGCCGCGATACCACCCGCGAGCTGGTCTCCGCCCTCGGCCTGCCGCCTGAGAAGGTGATGATGACCTTCCAGTCGCGCTTCGGCCGTGAACCGTGGCTCACCCCGTATACTGATGAAACGCTTAAAATGCTGGGCGAGAAGGGCGTGAAGCACATTCAGGTGATGTCGCCGGGCTTCTCGGCGGACTGTCTGGAAACGCTGGAAGAGATTGCTGTCCAGAACAAAGAGTTCTTTATGGAGGCGGGCGGAACGAAATACGAATACATTCCTGCGCTTAACGACTCCCCTGAACACATCGACATGATGGTCTCACTGGTCACCACCCGCCGCTGATCGCGTTACGGGCCGGGTTTGTGCTACCATTCCCGGCCCGTATTCTTTGCACAGTTCAGACCATGAAATTTCCCGGTAAACGTAAGTCCAAACACTATTTCCCCGTCGATGCCCGCGATCCGCTGTTACAGCAAATTCAGCAGGAAAGCGAAACCAGCGCTGCCTGGGTGGTCGGTATCGATCAGACGCTGGTGGACATTGAAGCCAAAGTGGATGATGCGTTTGTCGCACGTTACGGTCTGAGCGCCGGGCACTCGCTGGTGATTGAGGATGACGTTGCTGAAGCGCTGTATCAGGAGCTGGTGCGCGAAAATCTTATCACCCACCAGTTTGCCGGCGGCACCATCGGCAACACCATGCACAACTACTCCGTCCTGGCAGACGACCGCTCGGTGCTGCTTGGCGTGATGTGCAGCAATATCGAAATCGGAGGCTACGCCTACCGCTACCTGTGCAATACCTCCAGCCGCACCGATCTGAATTATTTGCAGGGCGTTGACGGGCCGATTGGCCGCTGCTTTACCCTGATAAGCGATTCCGGCGAGCGTACCTTTGCCATCAGCCCCGGCCATATGAACAAGCTGCGCGCTGAAAGTATCCCGGAAGAGGTGATCGCGGGCGCGTCTGCGCTGGTACTGACCTCCTATCTGGTGCGCTGCAAGCCGGGCGAACCAATGCCGGACGCAACCATGAAGGCAATTGAGTACGCGAAGAAATACAACGTGCCGGTGGTCCTGACGCTGGGCACCAAATTCGTCATTGCCGACAACCCGGAGTGGTGGCAGGCCTTCCTGAAAGAACACGTCTCGATTCTGGCGATGAATGAAGAAGAAGCCGAAGCGCTGACCGGCGAAAGCGATCCGCTGCTGGCGTCTGATAAGGCGCTGGACTGGGTGGATCTGGTGCTCTGCACCGCCGGGCCGGTCGGGCTGTACATGGCGGGCTTCACGGAAGAAGAGAGCAAGCGCAAAACCCAGCACCCGCTGCTGCCGGGCGCAATTGCCGAATTTAACCAGTACGAGTTCAGCCGCGCCATGCGTCATAAAGACTGCATCAACCCGCTGCGTATCTTCTCTCACATCGCACCGTATATGGGGGGACCCGAGAAGATCATGAACACCAACGGCGCGGGCGACGGCGCGCTGGCCGCGCTGCTGCACGACATCACTGCCAACGCCTACCACAAAACCAATGTGCCGAATTCCAGCAAGCACACCTTCAACTGGCTGACCTACTCCTCGCTGGCGCAGGTGTGCAAGTACGCGAACCGCGTGAGTTATCAGGTGCTGAACCAGCATTCACCGCGCTTAACGCGGGGGCTGCCGGAACGGGAAGACAGCCTCGAAGAGGCGTATTGGGATAGGTAAAAGAAACCCCTCACCCTAACCCTCTCCCCATAGGGGAGAGGGAACTTGAACACCCTCTCCCCTATGGGGAGAGGGCTGGGGTGAGGGGACCAGACCGCACAAAACTTACCCCGTCACCGCCTCTTCAACCGGCGGTTTCGTCAGCATTGTCAGCATCGTATTCGCAATCTCACGCTCACCCATCACCACCTGATTCGCGCCGCGCTCGGTGATGTACTCCACTTCGTCATCATAATGGGCTCGGGCAATGATTTCGATATGTGGGCATTTTTCACGGGCTGTGGCGACAATCTCGCCAGCCTCGTAACCGTTCGGGATAGTGAGCAGCAGCCAGCGAGCGCAGTCCAGATGCGCCAGATTCATAATCTCTTCGTTAGCCGCGTTGCCCAGCACCGCGCGGATGCCGCGCTCGCGAAGCTCGTCGACGCGAGTGCGGGAGGTTTCAATCACTACCAGGGGGATCCCCTGGGCCATCAGCTTCTCACCGAGCAGGCTGCCGACGCGGCCAAAACCGACCAGCAGCGCGTGGTTGCAGATATCTACGGGGATCTGTTTCTCCTCCTCAATCGCTTCTTCCAGGGTTTGCTCTTCGAGGGTTTCGGTCTTCTCGAGATATTTCTCCAGCAGGGCAAACAATACCGGGTTTAGCATGATGGAGAGGATCGCCCCCGCCAGCACCAGATTTTGCCCCGCCTGTGGCAGCAGGTTCAGGGCCATCCCCAGACCAGCAAGAATAAAGGCGAACTCGCCAATCTGCGCCAGGCTGGCGGCGATGGTCAGCGCCGTGCGCGGCGAGTGACCGAACATCCGTACCAGGAAGAAGGCGGCAACGGACTTACCAAAGATGATGATTGCCAGCGTACCCAGCACGGCCAGCGGCTGCTGAATGAGGATCAGCGGGTCGAACAGCATCCCGACGGAGACAAAGAACAGCACCGCGAATGCATCACGTAGCGGCAGGGTATCGTGCGCGGCACGGTGGCTCAGCTCGGACTCGTTCAGCACCATCCCGGCGAAGAACGCGCCCAGCGCAAAGGAGACGTCAAACAGCTCGACGGCGCCAAAGGCAATGCCCAGCGCCAGCGCAAGGACCGAAAGCGTGAACAGTTCACGCGAGCCCGTGGCGGCGCTGCGGGACATGATCCACGGCACCAGACGGCGGCCCACCAGCATCATGATGGCGATAAACGCCACGACTTTACCGATGGTAATACTCATATCCAGCGCCAGCGAGGCGAAGCCGATATTCTCTTTTTC
This sequence comes from Enterobacter cloacae complex sp. IR5403, assembly GCF_049238705.1. NCBI lineage: Bacteria > Pseudomonadati > Pseudomonadota > Gammaproteobacteria > Enterobacterales > Enterobacteriaceae > Enterobacter > Enterobacter cloacae complex sp. IR5403. The sequence goes on from NZ_JBMKHP010000002.1 coordinate 160,537, forward strand.
CATCATCCCGGCAACGGCAGGCAGCAGAACCAGCGTCAACACCATTACCAGATCTTCAACAATCAGCCAGCCTATCGCGATTTGTCCGCGCTGGCTGTCTATCAGCTGTCTCTCTTCAAGCGCGCGCAGCAGCACCACGGTACTGGCGGTTGAAAGACACAGCCCAAATACGATACCGGTCATGATTGACCAGCCCAGCACCGCCGAAAGCGCCATGCCCAGCAGCGTCGCCACCCCTATCTGGGCGATCGCTCCCGGTATGGCGATCGACTTTACCGCCATCAGATCCTTCAGGGAAAAATGCAGCCCGACGCCAAACATCAGCAGGATCACGCCCAATTCCGCCAGCTCAGGCGCCAGTTTGGTATCAGCGACAAAACCCGGCGTAAAGGGCCCTGCCAGCACGCCCGCCAGCAAATAGCCTACAAGGGGCGAAATACGCAGTTTATTGGCAATCATGCCGAGAATAAAAGCGAGCACAAGTCCACCAACAATGGTGGTGATAAGCGGTGTGGCGTGGTGCATTCCGTCTCCTTTCGCGATGGGTGATCCATTTTTGGTGCAAATACCAAAAAGCCGATTAATAGTTTATGACAATTTTTACGCTTATGTTTATGAATAATTGTTGAAATCACAATAAAAAGGCAATAAGCATGAAAAAAGGCAGATTTTGATAAATTTGCTGAGGGGAGGGAGAGGAAAGCCTTATGGCATCAGGTTATCCGGCTGCCAAAGTTTAACTTTGGCAGCCGTGAAGTCACGCTTTATGACGATTGTCAGGCAGGAATATGGTCAACATCCCCAGAAGTGGCAGGAAAGCGCAGATTTTATAGACCAGGAAGATGCTGGTGTGGTCTGCAACCATCCCCAACACGGCTGCGCCAAGGCCGCCCATGCCAAAGGCAAAACCGAAAAAGAGGCCGGAAACCATACCGATACGTCCCGGCAGCAGCTCCTGCGCGTAGACCAGGATGGCTGAAAATGCCGATGCGAGAATAAAACCAATAATCACCGTCAATATTCCGGTCCATTCCAGCGTTGCGTACGGTAAAACAAGCGTAAACGGCGCGACGCCGAGGATAGAGCCCCAAATGACATATTTACGTCCAATTTTATCCCCCACAGGGCCGCCTATCACCGTGCCTGCCGCCACCGCAAACAGGAAGGCAAAGAGGTGGAACTGGGCGTTTTGTACTGATAATCCGAATTTTTGCATCAGATAGAAGGTGTAATAGCTGCTGATGCTCGCCATATAGAAATATTTCGAGAAAATCAGCACCAGCAGCACGCTGACGGCAAGGATCACCTTATTGCGCGGAAGGGGATTGCTTATCTTCGCGGCAGGTTTTCCCTTATTTACGCGATGCTGCGCGGCATACCAGCGGCTGATTTGCGCCAGGACGACAATCGCCAGCAGCGCGGCCAGCACAAACCACGCCACGTTGCCCTTACCGTAGGGCGCGATAATCACCGCCGCCAGCAGAGGACCGAGGGAGCTACCAAAGTTCCCCCCCACCTGGAACAAAGACTGCGCCAGCCCGTGGCGTCCGCCGGAGGCCATACGCGCCACGCGGGACGATTCCGGATGGAACACCGATGAACCGGTTCCCACCAGCGCCGCGGCAACCAGTACCGCCTCAAAGCTGCCCGCCATGGCCAGCAGCACCAGCCCGCTCAGGGTGAAGCACATCCCAATGGGCAGCGACCATGGCATCGGGTATTTGTCCGTCCAGTAGCCCACCACCGGCTGTAGCAGCGAAGAGGCCAGCTGGAAGGTCAGGGTGATCATCCCGATCTGCACGAAGGTTAATGAGAACTCAGACTGCAACAGCGGGTAGATCGCCAGAATCAGCGACTGGATCATGTCGTTGAGCAGATGAGAGAGACTGATTGCGCCTAATACTTTAAAGGAAGTGCGCGATTTCGGCGGCGACGCCGGAGCGCCCTGGACGGGCTGGGTTGATTCACTGATTGCCATAAATACCACGTCGATTTGTTATTAGAGATGCAGGGAGTAATTATTATCCGACTAACATACCCGTCCGTGACATTTGAAGAAAGTCGCAATTCTGAAAACTTATTTGTCTATTCTTGTGAGTCACTGTAATTTTTGCGTTTGTCTATGGGTCAGGGAGAGAGAAGATGAAGTTAATGAAGCGTGGCGTCGCGCTGGCGCTCATCGCCGCATGGGGGCTGACAAGCCTGCCCGCGCAGGCGTATGAAAAAGATAAAACCTATAAAATTACCATTCTGCATACTAACGATCATCACGGCCATTTCTGGCGCAGCGAATACGGTGAATATGGCCTGGCGGCGCAAAAAACGCTGGTGGATGGCATTCGTAAAGAGGTCGCGGCCCAGGGCGGTAGCGTGCTGTTGCTGTCGGGCGGGGATATTAATACCGGGGTACCGGAATCTGATTTGCAGGATGCCGAGCCTGATTTCCGCGGCATGAATTTAATCGGTTACGACGCGATGGCGGTCGGAAACCACGAGTTTGATAATCCGCTGAGCGTGTTGCGCCAGCAGGAGAAGTGGTCCAAATTCCCGTTCCTTTCCGCCAATATTTATCAGAAAAGCACCGGCGAGCGCCTGTTTAAACCGTGGGCGCTGTTTAAGCGTCAGGATCTGAAGATCGCGGTCATCGGCTTAACCACCGACGATACGGCCAAAATTGGCAACCCTGAATTTTTCACCGACATTGAATTCCGTAAACCGGCGGACGAAGCGAAGCTGGTGATCCAGGAGTTGCAGCAGAATGAAAAACCGGATGTGATTATCGCGACCACCCACATGGGGCATTACGATAACGGTCAGCACGGCTCTAACGCCCCGGGCGACGTGGAGATGGCGCGCAGCCTTCCAGCGGGCTCGCTGGCGATGATTGTGGGCGGTCATTCGCAGGATCCGGTCTGCATGGCCTCTGAGAATAAAAAGCAGGCAGATTATGTGCCCGGCACGCCGTGCGCGCCGGATCGTCAGAACGGGATCTGGATTGTACAGGCTCACGAGTGGGGTAAATACGTTGGCCGCGCGGATTTCGAATTCCGTAACGGCGAGATGAAGCTGGTGCACTATCAGCTCATCCCGGTCAACCTGAAGAAGAAAGTGACCTACCCGGACGGCAAAAGCGAGCGGGTACTCTACACGCCAGAGATCGCTGAAAACCAGCAGATGCTCTCTCTGCTGACGCCGTTCCAGAGCAAAGGGAAAGCGCAGCTGGACGTGAAGATTGGCACGCTTAACGGACGACTGGAAGGGGACCGCAGCAAAGTCCGCTTCGTACAGACCAACATGGGGCGTCTGGTGCTGGCCGCGCAGATGGCGCGCACGAATGCGGATTTCGGCGTGATGAGCGGCGGCGGTATTCGTGATTCCATTGAAGGCGGAGACATCACCTATAAAGACGTGCTCAAAGTGCAGCCGTTTGGCAACGTGGTGGTCTATGCGGACATGAGCGGGAAGGAGGTGATTGACTACCTGACCGCCGTGGCGCAGATGAAGCCGGATTCCGGGGCGTATCCGCAGTTTGCTAACGTCAGCTTCGTCGCGAAGGACGGCAAGCTCAACGATCTCAAAATCAAAGGCGAACCGGTTGATCCGGCGAAAACCTACCGCCTGGCAACGTTAAGCTTTAACGCCACCGGCGGCGACGGCTATCCGCATATCGATACCAAACCGGGCTATGTAAATACCGGGTTTATTGATGCGGAAGTGTTGAAGCAGTTTATCCAGCAAAATTCACCGATTGACGTGAACGCGTATGAGCCGAAGGGCGAGGTGAGCTGGCAGTAGTGCGGGGTTTGGTTGCCCGGTGGCGCTGCGCTTACCGGGCCTACGGGAGCAACATGTAGGCCGGGTAAGGCGTAGCCGCCACCCGGCTTTTTCGTCTACTCCCGGCGCGCAATATCCGCAAATTTCGCGTCCAGCATTTTCGCCAGATCGCCTGCGGCCAGTTCGATATCCAGCCCGCGTTTGCCGCCAGAAATAAAGATCGTCTCAAATTCCTGCGAAGGCGCATCGATCAGCGTTGGCAGACGCTTTTTCTGGCCGAGCGGGCTGATCCCGCCGACCAGATAACCCGTCGTGCGTTGCGCAACCATCGGGTCTGCCATATCGACCTTTTTCGCTCCCAGCGCTTTGGCCACTTTCTTCAGATCAAGCTGTCCGGCGACGGGCGTCACTGCCACGGCGAGGTGCTTCATATCGCCGTTCACCGCGACCAGCAGCGTTTTGTAGACCTGGTCCGCGTTCAGCCCCAGCTTGCGCACCACTTCATCACCAAAGTTGGTTTCGTTCGGATCGTGAGCGTAGGTGTGGATCCGGAAAGAAATGTTGTTTTTTTCGAGTAATTTAACGGCGGGAGTCATGGCTATCCTTCTTACGACAGACGATTCATACCAGCAGCATACGCCTGACGTTTGTCTAAAAAATAGCACCATCTTGCGCAATAGTATTGGCAGTGATGGTCACTTTGAGCGACAATCGGCGTAGCCGAAGGTCACTTCGGTATAATAAAAACGATGAAATTCCTCTTTGACGGGCCAATAGAGATATTGGCCATTTTTTTATTTCAGCAGCGACGGCAAATTCCCTTCTCCGTACAAATGCAACGCGCCAACCGCGACAACATAACGACCGGCAGGCAGGGCATATAGCGTCTCCCGCCACGCCTGGTTGCGCGCGTTCATCAGCACATCATACAACGATTCACTGAACGTCGACGGTAACGCCAGCTTACCGTCTGCGGGCGGCGCATCCAGCCACCAGCCAATCATCGTTTGCAGCAGACGCGCGTTGGTGTGCCAGTGGGTCAGGGTATCATCCAGCAGCATCAGGCCGTCATCGGGAAGCTGGCGAAGAAGCGCAATCTGGCTGTCCGTGCCTTCCAGTTCAATGACGGACAGGTTGCGCGCCCTTGCCGCATTCAGCAGTTGATAATCGATACCGTAATCGCCGCGCAGCCCCAGGCGCTGCGCCTGGGTGGCCTGTAGCACCATGGCAATTTGCCACAGGGGCAGAGTGTCGAGCATTGAGAGCGAGACGCCGGTCTCATCCGCAAGACGGGTAAGCTCAGCCAGTTGCGTCCCGTTAAGACGTTCCGCCAGGGGGCGATCGCTTTCCAGCCCGGCAAACGGCGATTCATGGCCGGAGATGTCGGCTTCGACGATCAGCGCGTCGGCGCGCTTCAGCAGTTTAATCAGGCCGGAGGGCAGGGGGGACATATCCTGCGTGCCCATATGAATGCTTCCCACCAGGTGCAGATGCTGCCCGCCCGGAAGCGAAATATCCATACCGGGCCAGGCATAACGGCGGGGAAAAAGGGCGCGAAACGATGTTTTTAGACGATTAAACAGACCCATACGCGCTCCATGATCGCAAAGGTTCATGCTAGCGCGTACGGGTACAAGGTTCAATCCTTCGGTTTAAACCGCAGCAGACGGTTAGCGTTGCTCACTACGGTAATTGACGAGAGCGCCATCGCCGCACCCGCAACAACCGGGTTCAGCAGGGTGCCGGTCAGCGGCCACAAAATCCCGGCGGCAATCGGAATGCCGAGCGAGTTATAGACGAAGGCCCCCAGCAGGTTCTGCTTCATGTTGCGCAACGTGGCTTTCGAAATCGCCAGCGCATCCGCCACCCCCATCAGGCTGTGGCGCATCAGAGTGATCGCCGCGGTTTCAATGGCGACATCGCTCCCGCCGCCCATCGCAATGCCTACGTCAGCCTGCGCCAGCGCCGGGGCGTCGTTGATGCCATCGCCCACCATCGCCACCTGGCGACCCTGACTTTGCAGGTTCTTGATGGCGTCCGCTTTGCCGTCCGGCAGCACGCCCGCGATCACCTCATCAATCCCGGCTTCTTTCGCAATGGCGTTGGCGGTGGTCGGGTTGTCCCCGGTCAGCATCACCAGACGATAGCCCGCGCGGTGCAGGCGCTGTAAGGCATCTACGCTGTCCTGGCGTAACGGATCGCGCACGGCCAGCAGCGCCGCCACCTGACCATCCCTCGCCAGCAGAACCGGCGTCGCGCCCTGAGAGGCCTGCGCGTTTAGCTCTGCGTCCAGCGCGGACGTATCAACGCCGTGTTCAGTCAGCAGTGCCTGGTTGCCCAGCAGCAGCGTATGGCCTTCGGCTTCACCGCTGACCCCTAAACCGCGCAGGGTGCGGAAGTTGCTGACCTGCGGCAGACGGCCATCACCGGCTTTCTCCAGGATGGCGCGCGCCAGCGGGTGGCTGGAACCTTGTTCCAGCGCGGCGGCCAGGCGCAGGGCATCCGTCTCCGTACAGCCAACGGTACTGACGGCCACCACCTGCGGTTTGCCCTCGGTGAGCGTGCCGGTTTTATCAAAGACAAGGGTGTCCAGCGTGCTTGCCCGTTGCAGGGCGTCAGCATCACGGACCAGTACGCCAAATTCGGCGGCGCGTCCGACCCCAGAGATAATCGACATCGGCGTGGCCAGGCCAAGGGCACAAGGGCAGGCGATGATCAGCACCGTGGTGGCGATCACCAGGGTGTAGACAATCTGCGGCGCCGGGCCGAAGAAATACCAGATCGCCGCGCTCAGCAGGGCAATACCGACGACCACCGGCACAAAAATGGCGGAGATTTTATCGGCAAGCTGACCAATCTCCGGCTTACTGCTCTGCGCCTGGCGGACCATGCGAATGATGCGTGACAGCGTGGTATGGCTCCCGACCGCGCTGGCGCGGAACAGTACGCTGCCGTCCTGTACCACCGTACCCGCATGCACCGCATCGCCCTGAGATTTCTGCTGGGATATCGGCTCGCCGGTCAGCATCGCTTCATCCAGCCAGGCATCGCCCTGGGTTATTTCACCGTCGACGGGCACGCGGTCGCCGGTGGTCAGGCGCAGCGTCATTCCCGGCTGTACCTCTGAGAGCGGAACGCTTTTTTCCCCGTCGTCCGTGACCACGCGGGCCGTCGGCGGGGTTAAATCGAGTAATCTTTCCAGCGCTTTCGACGAGCGCTGACGCGCGCGGGCTTCGAGCATATGGCCTAAGTTAATCAGACCGATAATCATCGCACTCGCTTCATAATAGAGATGGCGCGCCTCCATCGGGAACCACTGCGGCCAGACGTTCACGCTCATCGAATACAGCCACGCCGCGCCGGTACCGAGCGCGACCAGCGTGTCCATCGTCGCGGTGCGGTTTTTCAGGCTCTTCCAGGCGCTGGTATAGAAATGTCCGCCAGCAAACACCATCACCGCAAGGGTAATCAGACCAATCACCAGCCACAGGGTGCGGTTGTCAGCGGTGACCATCATGTTGTCACCCATCATGCCCCACACCATCACCGGAATACCGACCAGCAGGGCGACAATCGCCTGCCAGCGGAAACGCTTCATAGTGGCGACAGCCGTTTCCTGCTGGCGCTCGCGGCGCTCGGCATCATCTTCGATGGCCTCCGCCCCGTAGCCCGCTTTCTCCACGGCCTGCACTAACTCTGCGGCGGAGGCGCTGCCCATCACCAGCGCAGTACGCTCCGCCAGGTTTACCCGTGCCTGTGCGACGCCCGGTACCGCCTGTAAGGCGTTTTGTACCCGGGAGACGCAGCTGGCGCAGCTCATGCCGTTGATCAGCAGCTGTTGGCTGTCATCAATATCATCAGCTACCGGAAGCTCAGGAGTGGCCGCTGTCAGTGCTTCCGACGGGGATGATGACTCTGCCAGCGGTTTAGCCTTTGGGTGGCTTAACTCCGCCCCGTAACCGGCCTGTTTAATGGTATCAATCAGCGCGTCGGCGCTGGCGCTGCCGGTCACGGCGGCATGATCGATACTCACCTCAGCGCTTTCCACGTCAGGACGCTGCTCCAGGCTTTCTTTAACGCGTTTGACACAGTGGCCGCAGGAGAGGCCGTCCAGTGTCAGGTCAATAGTGTGAGACATAACAAAACTCCCGTATAATGTTCTGGTCAATTGTTGACCTTCACTCTGCTTTTCGCTAACTGTTATGAAGGTTAAACCTTCCATCAAGGGGAAGGTCAAGGGGGAAATGTGAATATCAGCGATGTTGCGAAAAAAACCGGCTTAACCAGCAAAGCGATTCGCTTTTATGAGGAAAAAGGGCTGGTGACGCCACCGTTGCGCAGTGAGAACGGCTACCGCAGCTATACGCAGCTGCATCTTGATGAACTGACGTTACTGCGCCAGGCAAGACAGGTAGGATTTAACCTTGAAGAGTGCGGCGAGCTGGTTAACCTGTTTAACGATCCGAAACGCCACAGTGCCGACGTGAAAAAACGTACGCTGGAAAAAGTGGCGGAGATCGAACGCCATATCATCGAATTACAGGCGATGCGTGAGCAACTGTTACAGCTGGCAGAATCCTGCCCGGGAGATGACAGCGCCGAGTGCCCGATTATCGACAATCTTTCCGGCTGCTGCCACCGTAAAACCCACGCCTAACAGGCTTTAACCCGCAGGGTAATGCCTTCCACCGCAATGACCTCAACCCGCGTGCCGGCGCTGAGGTCATCGTCGGCCACCACCGGCCACGAACTGTCCCCCACGCGCATATGACCGCGTCCGTTGATCAGCGCGTTATCAAGCGTAAAGCGTCTACCCACGATCTGCTGCCCACGCTGGTTGAGGTGCGCGTCGACCGGCTTCTGCGCCTTCACCCGTTTGTTCAGCCAGCGCCACCACAGCCAGGCGGCCAGCAGCGTCAGCACGGCAAACAGCGCGCCCTGCCACTCCCAGCCGACAGGCAGCAGCCAGACGACCAGCCCGGTAATCACCGCGGCAACCCCGCTCCACAGCAGATAACCGTTGCCGCCAAGCATCTCGGCGGCCAGCAGTAAGCCGCCAAGGCTTAGCCAGAACGCATGAGGATGTGCAACGATGAGCTCTATCATTTTTTACGCTCGTTTCCGCCGTCTTTGATCAACTCGGCAATTCCGGCGATAGATCCCATCAGACTGCTGGCATCCAGCGGCATCATTACCACCTTGCTGTTGTTCGCGGAGCCGATCTCCTTCAGCGCATCGGTATATTTTTGCGCGACGAAGTAGTTCACGGCCTGGATATCCCCGGCGGCAATCGCCTCGGAGACCATTTGCGTCGCACGGGCTTCTGCTTCTGCCGAACGTTCACGCGCTTCCGCCTGGAGGAAGGCAGACTGACGGTCGCCCTCGGCTTTCAGGATCTGCGACTGTTTTTCCCCTTCCGCTTTCAGGATTTCAGCCTGACGCACCCCTTCGGCTTCAAGAATATAGGCACGCTTGGTACGCTCGGCCTTCATCTGCGCGTTCATGGAAGCAATCAGCTCTGCCGGTGGGCGCACGTCGCGGATCTCAATGCGTGTCACTTTGATCCCCCACGGATTGGTGGCTTCATCCACAATGTGCAGCAGGCGGGTATTAATGCTGTCGCGCTGGGAGAGCATTTCGTCCAGCTCCATTGAGCCCAGCACGGTACGGATGTTGGTCATGGTCAGGTTAACGATCGCCAGCTCCAGGTTGCTCACCTCATAGGCCGCTTTCGGCGCATCAATCACCTGAATAAAGCACACCGCATCGATGGTGACGTTGGCGTTATCCTTGGAGATGACTTCCTGGGAAGGGATATCCAGCACCTGCTCCATCATATTGATCTTACGCCCAATCCTGTCCATGAACGGGACGATCAGGCTTAAACCCGGCTGAAGGGTATTGGTGTAGCGACCGAAGCGTTCGACGGTCCACTGGTAACCCTGCGGGACAATTTTGACGCCTGCGCCCACGATAACCAGCGCAACGAAAATAAGGACAGGAACAACGATGAGCATAAAAACCTCCTGTTTTGCATGCCGTAACGAGAAAAACTGCGTATTTGTTGAACGTAAGTATATCGGCTAACGAAGAGGATTTCGCCCCTGTAAAGAGGTGGGAACCGGACTGGCAGAAATAAAACGCCCCGTTCGGAATGCGGGGCGCAAAACGTTACTTTTCAGACCAGGTATAGCTGAAGTCGGTGATAAACCCATCCCCGGCGTCAGCGATGGCTTTTGATAAGCCCTGATAGTATTTTTCCAGGCCGATGGCCTCTATCTGCTGGATCTGCTCGCGAACGGGAGCGCAGAACAATACCGCATTGCCCGCCCCGACACGTTTGTTGTTCGGCGGCAGATCGCCGGTAATCGCCTTAAACCAGGTTCTGATCCCTTGCTTTAAGCTGTGCGGCGCTTTTGTAAGATCCTCCTGGCCGGTCAGCACCTGTAGGGTAGGGAATTCATTAGCATTGACGGCGGTTTTCATACGCGCAAAGAACGCGGTAAAAAGCTCAAAAGAGCCGAGATCCGTGACGCGAGGCTTGGTGGTTTTTCCGTTTTTATTGCCCATTTTTCCGGCAGGGGCTGTAGGCGCCGGAACCACATTGACCTTATGCAGATCCAGACCAAACAGCAGATTGCAGTGCGCCCGGCGCTCTTTAAGCGGATAGGACATCAGCACGTCAATAAACGCCGTCGCCTTCACATCGGCCAGATCATGGTTAATCAGCCATTGCGAGCGGGCAAATTCCGCAGGGGAAACGAACCAGTCCGGCACCTCAGTAAAGCGTCTGGATTTACCCTTGCCGTCAAACTCGAGAAAGTAAGCTCCATCATCGAAAGCAAAATAGCAGTTTTTAAAGCTACCGATTGTGGTGTTAACGATGAGCGCCTTCTTAACAAAATCGACCACCTCTGCACCCATGACAAAACGCGTGAGTTCAGAAGAATTGATGACTTCCATTAATGTTTCCACATCAGGAACACCAGGCTTCAGGGAGGAGAACTCATAAAAGATATGTGTCATGTTGCTGACTTCCTGTAGTGATAGAGGTGACAATAACCAGGCAAAAAGTTTAACACTTGCTATAGGTTAAGGCTATTCGCGCTGCGTAGCGGAAAGGATTATGCTAAAGGCTGTTCTTATCACAGCGGTTAACGGAATCGGAATGAATAATAAAAAAAATCTTCTGGATATCAGGGATGTTGGCTTTCGTGTGGGTGATAACACCATCCTTCAGCACGTCGATTTTTGTCTCGCTCCGGGCGAATTTAAACTGATAACCGGCCCCTCCGGCTGCGGCAAAAGCACCCTCCTCAAAATCGTGGCTTCGCTACTGAGCCCAACGGAGGGAACCATCCTGTTTGCAGGAAAAGATATCGCCACGCTTTCACCGGAAAGCTACCGCCAGCAGGTGTCATACTGCGTGCAAACGCCGTCCCTGTTTGGCGACACGGTGTACGACAATCTGGTTTTCCCCTGGCACATCCGCAACCAAACGCCTGATCCGAAAAAGTTTACCGACGATCTGACCCGGTTCGGGCTTTCGCCGGAGACGCTGACCAAATCGATCGCCGAACTGTCAGGCGGGGAAAAGCAGCGCGTCTCGCTGATCCGTAACCTGCAATTCCTGCCGAAGGCGCTGTTGCTGGACGAGATCACCAGCGCGCTGGATGACGCTAACAAGCGCAACGTCAATGACATTATCCATCGCTACGCCCGGGAGCAGAATATTGCCGTGCTGTGGGTGACGCACGATTCAAACGAAATTACCCATGCGGATGATGTCATCACGCTCAGGCCGCAGGGCGGGAAAATGCAGGAGGCTCACCGTGGGTGAACATAACATAACCAACGAATCGCTGGCGCTGTCGATGGTCCTGGTGCTGGTGGCGATTGTGGTCAGCTACCGGGAAAAGCTGGGGCTGGAAAAAGATATTCTGTGGAGTATCTCTCGCGCGGTCATTCAGCTCATCATCGTCGGCTATGTGCTGAAATACATCTTCAACGTCAATCATGCCGTGCTGACCCTGTTGATGGTGCTGTTTATCTGCTTTAACGCGGCATGGAACGCGAAGAAACGCAGTAAATATATCGATAAAGCGTTCATCTCGTCGTTTATCGCCATCACTACCGGGACCGCATTAACGCTGGCGGTGCTGGTGCTTTCCGGCTCGATAGAATTTACGCCGATGCAGGTGATCCCTATTTCCGGGATGATTGCGGGCAATGCGATGGTGGCGGTCGGGTTGTGCTACAACAATCTGGGGCAACGGTTCAGCAGTGAACAGCAGCAGCTTCAGGAGAAGCTAAGCCTGGGCGCGACGCCGAAGGTGGCCTCGGCGCGGTTGATCCGCGACAGCATTCGCTCTTCGCTGATCCCAACGGTGGATTCCGCTAAAACGGTGGGTCTGGTGAGCCTGCCGGGCATGATGTCGGGGCTGATTTTTGCCGGTATCGATCCGGTAAAAGCGATTAAGTACCAGATTATGGTGACGTTTATGCTGCTCTCAACGGCGAGCCTGTCCACCATCATTGCCTGCTACCTGACCTATCGGAAGTTTTACAACGCGCGCCACCAGCTGGTGGTGACGCCGTTGAAAAAGACGGGGTAATACCGGCTTTTGTAGGCCCGGTCAGCGTTAGCGCCACCGGGCATTTTTTTGCTAGTAGAGCAACGCGTACAGCTGACGACGATACTTAGACGCCAGCGCGTCACCGGTACCCAGCGCGGCCAGGATCTCCTGGAACATCTTCCGCGCCTGTCCGTCTGCGGCGCCCAGGTCCTTCTGAAGATGGCTAAACAGCAGCTCCAGCGCCTCTTCGTTACGCCCCACCTGGTGAAGCTGAAGCGCCAGCTGGCTTGCCAGCGCGGCATCTTCCGGGTTGTCTGCAACCTGCTGCTGAAGCTGCTGAATTTCAGGGGTATCGGCCGCCTGTTTCAGCAGGTCAATCTGCGCCACCAGACCCTGATAACGGGTATCCTGATCCTGCATCGGCACCGTTTTCAGCACGGCTTCCGCGTCTTCAGGGCGGTGCAGCGCAATCTGGGTCTCTGCCAGCAGCAGACCAATCTGGCTGTTCTGGTTCGACAGCTGCCACGCGTCTTTTAACAGCGGCAGCGCCTCGTCGTACTTGCCTTCCTGCATCAGCGCCATGGCTTCCTGCGCTTTCAGCTCTTCTTCGCGCGGCAGGACTTTATCCAGCAGGGCGCGGATCGCCTCTTCTGGCTGCGGCCCCTGGAAGCCATCCACCGGCTGACCGTTCTGGAACAGGTAGACGGTGGGGATCGCGCGCAGGCCAAACTGGGAAGCCACCATTGGTTCGGCGTCACAATCCAGCTTCGCCAGAATGAACTGACCGTTGTACTGCGCGGCAAGGCTTTCCAGGACCGGCGTCAGTTGCAGGCAGTGTTGGCTGCGTTCAGACCAGAAGTAGAACAGCACCGGTTTAGTCATTGACTGTTCGAGCGTCTGTTGCAGGTTAGCTTCAGTTATGTTGACGATATTCTGTACGGACATGCGGCATTCTCTTTTATCGGTTTACTCTTTACATGGGGGTAAGCGTGGTCGCTTCAACTCAACCCTGCAAAATTTTGTCCATCATCCGCCCCGGCAGCAGGCGTTTCAACCAGCCGACGGCATGGGTCACCAGCGTGACCGGATAGCGCATTTTAGGGGTATCGCTCTCAAACGCGTGGCGCACTTTGGCAACGACGGCTTCTGGCCCAAGCGTAAAACGCGCCGCGATACCGGGATTTTCGACCGGTTTGTCCGCCTGCGTCTGGTTAACGTTTTCCGTAAAGCGGGTGCGGATCGGGCCCGGTTCAATCAGGCTGACCTTAATACCGCTGTGGCGCAGCTCCATGCGCAACGCATCGGACCAGGCTTCAAGCGCATATTTACTGGCGGCGTAAGCCCCGCGGCCCGGCGTGGAGATCAGGCCCATAACTGAGGAGGTCATCACGATGCGCCCTTCGCCGTGCGGCAGCATGGCCGGGAGAAGGCGCATGGTAAGCTGATGCGCCCCGAAAAAGTTTGCGGAGAACTGCTGCTCCAGCTGTTCCCGTGAGAGAGTCTGTAGCGGGCCGTACACGCCATAGCCCGCATTGTTGAACAGACCGTAAAGACGGTTGTTGGTCAGGGCGATAACCTCATCGGCGGCCTGCTCCACGCTCTCTGGCGAATCGAGATCCAGCAGAATGCCGGTAAATCCCAGCCCTCGCATGCGTTCGACATCCTCGGATTTGCGGCAGGCTGCCAGCACCCAAAACCCCTGACGTTTCAGTTCAAGGGCGCTTTCAAGGCCAATTCCGCTGGAACATCCTGTTATTAAGACCGATTTTTGCATAACTTTACCTGTCAGGTTCTCAGCTGTTTGACGAGTCATGTTTTACTAAAGGAGCCAGCCGGGTTGCCATCCAGTCGGCAATGAACGGCTGGGCATCGCGATTGGGGTGAATGCCATCATCCTGCATCCACTGGGGTTTCAGATAGACCTCTTCCATGAAAAATGGCAGCAGCGGAATATCAAACTCTTTGGCAAGCTTAGGATAGATCGCGCTAAACGCCTCATTATACCGACGGCCGTAGTTAGCGGGCAGGCGAATTTGCATCAGCAGCGGCTGGGCATTGGCGGCCTTAATGGTCTGCAAAATGGTCCGCAGCGTTTGCTCCGTTTGCTGAGGCTGGAAGCCGCGCAAACCATCATTACCGCCCAGTTCGACAAGCACCCAACGCGGTTGATGCTGCTTAAGCAGGGCAGGCAGGCGCGATAAGCCTTGCTGCGACGTATCGCCGCTGATGCTGCCGTTCACGACAGACGCCCGGGACTGCCATTTATCATTGAGCAGGGCGGGCCAGGCCGCACTGGCGGCCATACGATAGCCCGCGCTCAGGCTGTCGCCCAGAATCAATAACGTGTCCGCAGCCGCCGCGCGGAAGGTCATCAGTATCAAAAACAGGAAGGGCAAATGCCAGCGGAAAACATTGTTGAAGTTCATCGTCTTAAGAAGTCCGTCGGTCAGGGAGAACACGAGCTTTCCATCCTCACCGGAGTTGAACTCGTTGTCAAACGTGCCGAAACCATCGCCCTGATTGGTGAATCCGGTTCCGGTAAGTCCACGCTGCTGGCCATTCTCGCTGGTCTGGACGATGGCAGCAGTGGGGAAGTGAACCTGGTCGGCCAGCCCCTCCACGCGCTTGATGAAGAGGCCCGCGCCGCGCTGCGTGCCCGGCATATCGGGTTTGTCTTTCAGTCATTCATGCTGATCCCGACGCTGAACGCGCTGGAAAACGTTGAGCTGCCCGGCCTGCTGCGCGGTGAAAATACCCGTGAAAGCCGCGATCACGCGAAGGCGTTGCTGGAACAGCTGGGGCTGGGCAAACGTCTCGACCATCTTCCGACACAGCTTTCCGGCGGTGAGCAGCAGCGCGTGGCGCTGGCCCGGGCGTTTAACGGGCGCCCGGAAGTGCTGTTTGCCGATGAGCCAACGGGCAATCTCGACCGTAAAACCGGGGACAAAATTGCCGATCTGCTGTTTTCCCTCAACCGCGAGCACGGCACCACGCTGATTCTGGTTACCCACGACCCGCAGCTGGCCGCCCGCTGCGACCGCCGCCTGCGGCTGGTGAACGGTATTCTTCAGGAGGAAGCATGATTGCCCGCTGGTTCTGGCGCGAGTGGCGCTCGCCCTCGCTGCTGATTGTCTGGCTGGCGTTGAGCCTGGCGGTGGCCTGCGTGCTGGCGCTCGGCAGCGTCAGCGATCGTATGGAGAAAGGGCTTAGCCAGCAGAGTCGGGAATTTATGGCCGGGGACCGGGCTCTGCAAAGTTCTCGCCCCGTGCCGCCGGGCTGGATTGAGGAAGCGCGCAAAGAGGGGCTGAAGGTAGGGGAGCAGATCACCTTTCAGACCATGACCTTTGCGGGCGACACGCCGCAGCTTGCCAGCGTAAAAGCCGTGGATGACATCTACCCCATGTACGGTGACTTACAAACCAGCCCGCCGGGGCTAAAACCGGTGGCCGGTACGGTCCTGCTGGCATCGCGACTGATGGCGCTTCTTAACCTGAAACCCGGCGACAGTATCGACGTCGGCGACGCGACACTCAAAATTGCCGGGGAAGTGGTGCAGGAGCCCGACTCCGGATTTAATCCGTTCCAGCTTGCGCCGCGCCTGCTGATGAACACCGCGGATGTGGCGAAAACCCACGCCGTCCAGCCGGGAAGCCGTGTCACCTGGCGGTATAAGTTTGGCGGGACGCCTGCGCAGCTGGAGGCGTACGAAAAATGGCTCCTGCCGCAGCTCAAGCCGGAACACCGCTGGTACGGGCTGGAGCAGGATGACGGGGCGCTCGGCAAATCCCTCGAACGTTCCCAGCAGTTCCTGCTGCTGTCGGCGCTGTTAACCCTGCTGCTTGCCATTGCGGCGGTTGCCGTGGCGATGGGGCACTACTGCCGCAGCCGTTACGATCTGGTGGCGATCCTCAAAACCCTCGGCGCGGGCCGCGCGCAGCTGCGCAAGCTGATTGTCGGCCAGTGGCTGATGGTGGTGGCGCTGTCGGCTCTGACCGGCGGGGCGATAGGGTTGCTGTTTGAAAAGCTGCTGATGGTGCTGCTCAAACCGGTACTGCCCGCGGCATTACCGCCTGCCAGCTTCTGGCCGTGGCTGTGGGCAATCGGCGCGATGACGACGATCTCCCTGCTGGTGGGGCTACGCCCGTACCGGCTGCTGCTCGCCACCCAGCCGCTGCGCGTGCTGCGCCGCGATGTGGTGGCCAGCGTCTGGCCGCTGAAGTTCTACCTGCCGGTGATTATTGCGGTGGCGGTCGGGCTGTTGGCCTGGCTGATGGGCGGCAGCACGCTGCTGTGGGCGGTGCTGGCGGGCGCGGTGGTGCTGGCGCTGCTGTGCGGCGTAGTGGGCTGGATATTGCTTAATGTCCTGAGAAAGCTGACAGTTAAATCACTCCCCATACGGTTAGCGGTTAACCGCCTGCTGCACCAGCCGTGGTCTACCCTCAGCCAGCTCTCGGCATTTTCGCTGTCGTTTATGCTGCTGGCGCTTCTGCTGGTGCTGCGCGGGGATCTGCTGGATCGCTGGCAGCAGCAGCTTCCGCCGGAAAGCCCGAACTATTTCCTGATCAACATTGCTCCCGAACAGGTGACGCCGCTGAAGGGTTTCCTGTCTGAGCATCACATTATTCCGGAATCGTTCTATCCGATCGTGCGCGCCCGCCTGACGCAGATCAACGGCCAGTCGACGGAGGGAAATAAGGATGAATCGCTCAATCGCGAACTCAACCTGACCTGGCAGGCGAAACGTCCGGACCATAACCCGATCGTTGCCGGCACCTGGCCGCCGAAAGCGGGGGAAGTGTCGATGGAGGAGGGGCTGGCGACACGCCTGAACGTGAAGCTCGGCGACAGCGTGACCTTCACCGGTGATACCCAGGACTTCACCGCCAAAGTCACCAGCCTGCGTAAAGTGGACTGGGAAAGCCTGCGGCCAAACTTCTTCTTCATCTTCCCGCCGGGTGCGCTGGACGGACAGCCGCAGAGCTGGCTCACCAGCTTCCGCTGGGAAAACGGCAACGGCATGCTGACGCAGCTTAACCGGGAATTTCCGACCGTGAGCCTGCTGGATATCGGCGCGATCCTCAAACAGGTCGGGCAGGTGCTGGAGCAGGTGAGCCGCGCGCTGGAGGTGATGGTAGTGCTGGTGACCGTCTGCGGCGTGCTGTTGCTGCTGGCGCAGGTGCAGGTGGGCATGCGTCAGCGTCATCAGGAGCTGGTGGTCTACCGCACGCTGGGAGCCAGTAAACGGCTGCTGCGCGCCACGCTGTGGAGCGAATTTGCCCTGCTCGGTCTGGTGGCGGGACTGGTGGCGGCCATCGGGGCGGAAACCGCGCTGGCGGTACTCCAGAGCAAGGTCTTCGACTTCCCGTGGGAGCCCGACTGGCGGCTGTGGCTCACGCTGCCCGTCTGCGGCGCCGTGCTGCTGTCCCTGTGCGGCGGCTGGCTCGGAACCCGGCTGTTGAAAGGTAAAGCGCTATTCCGCCAGTTTGTCAGCTAGTTTACTGATGTGATGATGACGCACCGGCATTTCTGCTGATGCGTCATCGCTTAACGGCACAAATCGTTAATGACCATGCATTTAGTAGCACAAAACATTAAAAACCCGCCCACACAGCCCGAATTTTTCCGGTTAATATTCACCAGCTAAATATTTAGCAGCGTGTCTATCAAGGAAAAAGAATGACTATAAGAAAAACAGCGCTGGCGACAACGATCGGCGCAGCAGTGGCATTGGCTTCATTCGCATCTCAGGCGGAAATCACCCTTCTGAAACAGGATCCGCAGGCGGGTAACCCGCTGAGCCGCCTGAACTTCACCGTTGGCGGCAGTATTCGTCCTCAGTTCCAGAATATGACCGGTGATGACGGCAAAAACAGCTACAAGCGCAACGGCTTTGACGGCGGCACCCGCTTCCGTTTCGCGGCAGACTACTACCTGTTCGATGACATCAGCTGGATCAGCTACTACGAGCTGGGTGTGAACATTCCGGCGCAGTTCAACTGGGATCATCACTATGCCGACGGCGCGCACGACACCTCTCGTCGTATGCTCTACACCGGTCTGAAGAGCGACACCTGGGGTACGCTGACCTTCGGCCAGCAGAACAGCGTGTA
Organism: Enterobacter cloacae complex sp. IR5403; assembly: GCF_049238705.1. Classification (NCBI taxonomy): domain Bacteria; kingdom Pseudomonadati; phylum Pseudomonadota; class Gammaproteobacteria; order Enterobacterales; family Enterobacteriaceae; genus Enterobacter; species Enterobacter cloacae complex sp. IR5403. The sequence continues at coordinate 178,997 of NZ_JBMKHP010000002.1, forward strand.
CTATGACGTGGTGGGCGCAAAAACCGACATCTGGGACTACGACATGATTGGTCAGGCGCCAGGTAACGGGATCAACGGCGACTATGACGGCTCTTACCGTTCACGCCAGATGCTGAAGTACAAGAAAACCGTGGGCGATGCTGACATCTACGCCTCTTACCTGTTTGAAGACAGCGAATACCTGCCGGGCAACGGCCTGCGCTACAAGCGTAAAGGCGGCGGTTCACTGGGTATCGATTATCACCTGACTACCGATCTGACCTGGGGCGCAGCGTGGAACTACACCCGCGCGGACATGCGTAACCCGGACAACGGCGACAGCAAATCCTACGACCAGAACATCCTTGGTACCGCCCTGAGCTGGACGCCGGATAACTGGACCTTCTCCGCAGGCGGCGGCTGGTATCAGAACTTCCTGACCACCAAAAAAGTGTCCGTTAACGACTACTTCGCCGGTGATGCATGGGGTATTGAATACTTTGCGGGTTACAAGTTCCCGGTTGGTCAGTATGCGGTGAAATCCATCCAGCCGTACTTCATGGGCGACCGTATCGAGTACGTGAATGGCCGTAACTACCAGCGCATCGACAACGGCGTGGGTATCAGCTTCCAGCTGGATTACGGTTTCCGCGTGGATTACGAACACGTGTTCACCTCCAGCACCGACAACCTGGGCGACATGAACCTGGTGCGTCTGCGTTACGACTTCTAAGTGGTTTGTTCCCCGGTGGCGCTGCGCTTACCGGGGCTACAAAAGCACGCGTAGGCCGGGTAAGGCGTAGCCGCCACCCGGCTTTATTTTTCAGCGATCAAGCCACTCGGCAATTTCTTCGTACGTCCCGCGATACACAATCTTCTCCGCCTTTTTCTCCAGCTGATAGCCGTACATCGGGTCGTAATAGTCCTTCAGCAGCGGCACAAGCCAGCTGAAGTGCGCGTCAGTGCTTCCAGAGCGTTGTTGTTCCAGCAGCGCGGAATCTAACAGCGCGGTAAATTCCGCAAAACGCTGTAGCCCCAGACGGCGACGAATGGCGTACAGGCCGTGATGCAGATATTCGCTGTACGCTTTCCAGCCCGCCTCTTCACCGCAGGCGGCAGAAAAGTCGGCCCACATGTGGTCGAAATACTCTTCGCGCAGGCGTTCAAGACGGATCTCAAACGGATCTTCGACCACCACGACAGGCGCTTCAGCCATGCGGTCGCGCAGACACTCCGGCAGGTGGTTGGAGCCAATCATCCGGCCCTCGTCTTCAAGCACCCAGCGCGCGGCGTCTTTTTTCAATAGCTCAGCCGCAAGGTGATTCTCGAAGCTCGCCTGAGAAAGCTGCGGGGTGAGCGTGCGGCCAAACGACGAGCCGCGATGGTGCGCCAGCCCTTCCAGATCGATGCCCTGCGCATGCTGCTTCACCAGCAGCGTTTTACCGTTACCGGTACAGCCGCCGATAAGCACCATCGGCTTTTGTGACTGCTCAATGGTCACCTGAATCGCCGTCTGACGCAGGGCCTTATAGCCGCCGCGGATCAGCGGGTAGTCGATGCCCGCCTCTTTCAGCCAGGCCTGGGAGATGTGTGAGCGCTGGCCACCGCGCGCGCAGCAAAGGTAGCCCTCAGGATGGGCCAGGCAGGCTTCCCGCCAGGCGTTGATGCGCGCCTCTCGCGTTTCGCCGTTGACCAGGCTATGACCGAGCGCCAGCGCGGCGTCCGGACCCTGGCGTTTATAGCAGGTGCCGACGGCGGCACGCTCGTCGTCATTCATTAAGGGCAGGTTGAGTGCGGCGGGCATCGCACCCTGGGCAAATTCGATCGGCGCGCGAACGTCGATTAAAGGGGTATCGGACGCGAGGATCGCGCGATAGTCCGTTCCATCGTTCATGGTGATTCCAGAAGAAAACTGAGCAGCAATGGGCGGGGATTGTACGCCGGGGAAGGGGAAGGTCAACTCCCCGGCGGGGGATACTTACTTCAGTTTTGACTGCGCCCAGACAATACCGCTCGCATATTCTGGCGGCAGCAGGGGAACAATCGCTTCCAGCGTGGCGCTCAGGCGGTCCGTGTCGGTATCGTTCAGGTTCAGGTGGCCGACCTTACGCCCCGGACGCACCTCTTTGTCGTACCAGTGCAGGTGCACCAGCGGCAGCTTCAGCCAGTTGTAGTTCAGATCGGTGCCGATCAGGTTGATCATCACCGACGGGCTGGTCACCACCGGCTGCGGCAGCGGCAGATCGGTGATGGCGCGCAGGTGCAGCTCGAACTGGCTGATGGAGGCGCCGTTTTGCGTCCAGTGGCCGCTGTTGTGCACGCGCGGCGCAAGTTCGTTGATCAGCAGACCCGACGGCGTGACGAAACACTCCATCGCCATCACGCCCACATAGCCCAGCTCATGCATAATGGCAGACAGCATCTCTTCCGCCTGCGTCTGCTGGTCAGCATTGGCGTGCGGGAAGGCGACGCTGGTGCGCAGAATGCCGTCCTGATGCAGGTTATGCGTTAGCGGGTAAAAAACGGTGTGCCCGTCATGCCCGCGCGCGCCAACCAGCGACACTTCACCGCTGAAGTTAATGCCCTGCTCAACGATGCACTCGCCGTAGCAGTCATCCGGCAGCTCGGCGGTGTCGTTCGCGCGCAGGCGCCACTGCCCGCGGCCGTCGTAGCCGCCGACGCGACGCTTCACAATCGCCAGGTCTCCCAGCATCGCAAACACGTCATCCCACTCGTGCTTATCGGAAAGCAGCTGCCACGGCGCGGTCGCGAGGCCGAGCTTGTCGAAAAGCTGTTTTTGCGTGAGACGGTCGGCAATGATCGGGAAGACGTCGCGGTTTACAAAGGCGTTATGGCGCGCCAGCTCGCGGGTCAGGGCGGTTTCCGGCCAGCGTTCAATTTCGGCGGTGATCACGCTCTGATGGAACGGCACGGCTTCCGGCTCGGCATCCAGCCCGACGGGCCAGACGGCAATACCCAGCGGCTCACCGGCCTGACGCAGCATCCGGCCAAGCTGACCATTACCAAGAACGCAAACCTGCTTCATGCTGCACCCCGCGGATCCGGGTTATCCAGCACCTCGTCGGTCTGGGCTTTACGCCACTCCGCCAGACGCTGATGTAACTCTTTATCATGAGTCGCCAGGATCTGTGCGGCCAGCAGGGCGGCATTTGCCGCACCCGCTTTACCAATCGCCAGCGTACCGACAGGAATACCGCGCGGCATCTGGACAATAGAGTAAAGGCTATCCACCCCGCTTAACGCGGCGCTTTGCACGGGAACACCCAATACCGGCACCAGCGTTTTGGCGGCAATCATGCCCGGCAGATGTGCTGCGCCGCCCGCACCGGCAATGATCACCTCGTAACCGTTCTCTTCGGCGCTTTCGGCGAAGCTGAACAGTTTATCCGGCGTACGGTGCGCGGAAACCACTTCGACGTGGTGCGGAACATTCAGGATTTCAAAGATTTCGGCGGCGAACTGCATGGTAGCCCAGTCGCTTTTGGACCCCATCACGATGGCGACACGCGCCGGATTATTGCGGGAAGACATGCGTCTTAAAACTCCTGTGGTGCGGAACACACTGCTTTCGAGGGCACAGAGAATAGCATGTAATACCGGCAAGGAAAACGGTTGCGTGGTCGGGAAATGAGCGAAAAGACGGGGGGGCGTTAAAACGGGAAGGCGATCAGTTCCACACCTTCCGGCGTGACTTTGACCATCGATCCTTCGCTGTGCCAGGCGCCTAAAACCACGCGATGGGCGGGCTCGCCGTTGGCGATAAGGGAATGCACATCGGGACGATGGGTATGGCCGTGGATCAGCCACTGAACGCGATGCTTCTCCATCACCTTCACCACCGCCTGCGGGTTGACGTCCATGATGGTCATCGATTTGCTGCTGTTGGCGGCCTTGCTGCCCGCGCGCATTCTGGCGGCGATGCGGTTGCGGATAAACAGCGGCAGGGCGAGGAACACTTTCTGGATCCACGGGGTGTGAACTTTGGCGCGAAACGCCAGGTAGCCGGTATCGTCAGTGCAGAGCGTGTCGCCGTGCATGATCAGAATATTGCGGCCATAGAGGTTTAGCACCTGCTCTTCCGGCAGCAGCGTCATACCGCTCTCGCGGGCGTAGCGCTGGCCGATCAGGAAATCACGGTTGCCGTGAATGAAATAGCAGGGGACGCCGGAATCCACCAGTGCTTTAATGGCCGCAGCCATCTCACGGTGCAGCGGGTTCGGATCGTCGTCGCCAATCCAGGCCTCAAACAGGTCGCCCAGAATGTACAGCGCGTCGGCGCTTTTCGCTTCACCGCGTAAAAAACGCAGAAAACCGGCGGTTATCGCCGGTTCTTCTGTTTGCAGATGCAGATCCGCAATAAAGAGTGTCGCCACGAATTACTCGCTGACGGTCACGCTTGTGATCACAACGTCTTCTTTAGGAACGTCCTGGTGCATACCGCTGCGGCCAGTAGAAACGGCTTTGATCTTGTCGACCACGTCCATCCCTTCAACCACTTCTGCGAATACGCAGTAGCCCCAGCCTTGCAGACTTTCGCCAGAGAAGTTCAGGAAGTCGTTGTCCGCTACGTTGATGAAGAACTGTGCGGTCGCAGAGTGTGGCGCCTGAGTACGGGCCATTGCCAGCGTACCACGGGTGTTTTTCAGGCCGTTGTTCGCTTCGTTTTTGATCGCTTCTTTCGTTTCTTTCTGGCGCATGCCAGGCTCGAAACCGCCGCCCTGGATCATAAAGCCGTTGATCACACGGTGGAAAATAGTGTTGTTGTAGAAACCTTCGCGGCAGTAGTCCAGGAAGTTTTTAACTGTTTCAGGCGCTTTGTCATCAAAGGTTTTGATTACGATATCGCCATGATTAGTGTGGAAAGTAACCATTTTTGCATCCTGTTCCGTTATTGTGGTGCGTCGACCCGTGCTCGGGTCACATATAGGGGCTTGTTATAGCATAACCACAGGACACGATCACCTTGCATTGTGTGCTGACCGTACTCCGAATTATAGGTATTATAAGGAACAAACAATCCACACACGTGTTTACATGGAATCTTCGATGTTAAAAATCTTTAATACAATGACGCGCCAAAAAGAGGAATTTAAACCTATCCATGCCGGGGAAGTCGGCATGTACGTGTGTGGTATTACGGTTTACGATCTCTGTCATATCGGCCATGGCCGTACCTTTGTCGCGTTTGACGTGGTGTCTCGCTACCTGCGCTTCCTGGGCTATAACCTGAAGTACGTGCGCAACATCACCGACATCGACGACAAAATCATTAAACGTGCTAATGAAAATGGCGAAAGCTTTGTCGCGCTGGTGGATCGCATGATCGCCGAAATGCACAAGGATTTTGATGCCTTAAATATTCTGCGCCCGGACAGCGAGCCGCGTGCGACCCACCATATCCATGAAATCATTGATATCACTCAAAAGCTGATCGAGCGCGGTCATGCCTATGTGGCGGACAACGGCGACGTGATGTTCTCGGTGCCGACGGACCCAACCTACGGTGCGCTTTCCCGCCAGGATCTGGACCAGCTCCAGGCCGGTGCGCGCGTGGACGTGGTTGACGTGAAGCGTAATCCGATGGACTTCGTGCTGTGGAAAATGTCCAAAGCGGGCGAACCGAGCTGGCCATCCCCGTGGGGCGAAGGGCGTCCGGGCTGGCACATTGAATGTTCCGCGATGAACTGCAAACAGCTGGGCAACCATTTCGACATCCACGGCGGCGGTTCGGATCTGATGTTCCCGCACCACGAAAACGAAATCGCGCAGTCCACCTGTGCACACGGCGGCGAGTACGTGAACTACTGGATGCACTCCGGGATGGTGATGGTTGACCGCGAGAAGATGTCGAAATCGCTGGGTAACTTCTTCACCGTTCGCGACGTGCTGAAGTATTACGACGCGGAAACCGTGCGCTACTTCCTGATGTCTGGTCACTATCGCAGCCAGCTGAACTACAGCGAAGAGAACCTGAAGCAGGCGCGCGCTGCGCTGGAGCGTCTGTATACCGCACTGCGCGGCACCGACAAGTCTGTTCCGGCCGCAGGCGGCGAGGCGTTCGAAGCCCGCTTTGTTGAGGTCATGAACGACGACTTCAACACCCCGGAAGCCTACTCCGTGCTGTTCGACATGGCGCGTGAGGTGAACCGCCTGAAGTCAGAAGATATGGCGGCGGCCAATGCGCTAGCGTCTCATCTGCGTAAGCTCTCTTCCGTGCTCGGCCTGCTGGAGCAGGAGCCGGACGTGTTCCTGCAAAGCGGCGCGCAGGCGGACGACGGCGAAGTAGCGGAAATTGAAGCACTGATTAAAGCGCGTCTGGAAGCGCGTCAGGCGAAAGACTGGGCGGCGGCGGATGCAGCGCGTAACCGTCTGACCGAGATGGGCATTATTCTGGAAGATGGCCCGCAGGGAACCACCTGGCGTCGTAAGTAATTTTCCCCTCACCCTAACCCTCTCCCGCAGGGAGAGGGAATTGTTAGGTTTTCTCCCTCTCCCCGTGGGAGAGGGCCGGGGTGAGGGCATCAGCGCGCACGTTTTCGCCACCACAGCAACCCCATCAGCACCATCCCCGGCAGCCACACCCACAGCAGTTCTGAAATGATTACCTGATGCCCGTACGGCGTGGTATAGCGCGACAGCGCAAACGGCGCGACCTTGATCACCTGCCACGGCGCAAAGAAGCGCTCATCTGACCACGGCCACAGCCAGCCGACGCCTTTCCCGCCGGTGGTGATCGAATCCAGCAGGCTGTGCGACAGCAGCGACACGGTTAAAAACAGCCAGCAGCGCGTCAGGCTGGCCCTGAACCATCGTCGACCTGCCAGCACGCAGAGTATCGGCACCACCAGGGCAAACAGTAGCGAATGAGTGAAACCGCGGTGGCCGAAAATATTCCCGTAGGCAACACCGAATTTAAACGCCAGTACGTCGGCATCGGGCAGCATGGCGAGGACGATCCCGGCAAACAGCAGGCGGGGTGGGATGACTTTAGTTCCGAGTCCTAAGCCCAGACACAGAGGTACGGCAGCGTGGGTGATAACGGTAGGCATTGCATTTATCCATGGCAAATCATGGGAATATAGCAGCAGATCCGCCGCAGCAAACCTGTGCTAAATTCTGATTTTACGCCGATTCCCGCGCGATAAGCTGCCCGGAGAGGGTAATGCGCTGCGTTTGCAGATCCGGCTCTTTCAGCCTGCGGATCATCAGCCCTGCCGCCTGGCGGCCGGTCTCTTCGCTGGCAGACGAAACGTAAGTCAGTGACGGCGACGTGAGATTAACGTGGAGCATATCTTCAAAACCAATCAGTGCCACCTGCTGGGTTAAAAACACGTCTTTACCCACCGTGCGCCCCACCTGGTGAATACCAGAGATTGAACCGATCATCGCGTCCGGTGAATGGCAGAGCAGGGCGGTAATCGTGTTGTTCTTCTCCAGCAGCTGACGAGTCGCCATGGCCGCCGCCTGCGTGTCATCGGTGCAGGCGGGAGAATATTCCTCACGCCAGACCAGGCCGTTCTGCGTCATCGCGCTGCGAAAACCAAGCAGGCGCTGCTCGCGGATACGGCACCCGTCGCGCCCGCCAATGTAGGCGATGTTGCGGTGCCCGCGCTCGATAAGATAACGCGCGGCCAGGTTCGCCGCCTGGCGGTTATCGCGCATCACCAGGTTGCATTTCTCTTCCAGCAATGACTGCGAAACCGCCACAAGCGGCAGTGGGCAGTGGCGAATGTGTTCCGGGAGAGAGGCGGCGCGGGTGTCCGACGCCAGGTAGATGACGCCCGCCACGCCCTGCTGCTTAAATGAGAGCAGGGTACGCTCAAGATGTTCGCCGTCGTTCAGCGGCTGACCGAGAAAAACCATATAACCCTGCTTCTCCAGCTCCTGAACGATGCTCGCCATCACCTTGATGGAAAAGCTGTCGCTGAAGTCGCGCAGGATCAGGCCGATTAAGTTGGAGGTGTTGGCGCGAAGGTTGGCAGCGGCGACGTTATGAACATAGCCCAGCGTTGTGATGGCGGCATTGACCTTCCCGATCGTCGCCTCTGAGATTTTCCCTTTCTGGCGCAGCACCAGCGAAACGGTAGAAACCGACACGCCCGCATGCTTTGCGACATCAATAATGCTGACTTTCTTCAAAACCGCTCCCTGAAATTTCCCGATTATCAGCCAGATAAGAGGCGTTCCCCAGCGTACAGGAGACGCCTCCTTCAGGCATCTTATTATTTGCCAATCATGGTGGACATGGTCTGGGCGATAAACTGTGCTCTGGCCCCGAAAATCACCTGTATTCCGTTATCACCCACGAACACCACGCCGCGCGCGCCAAGCCCGTTCAGCCCGTCCCGGTCCACCGCTTCGCTCCTCGCCACTTCCAGACGCAGACGCGTGATGCAGGAGCCGACGGAATCAATGTTCTGCGCACCGCCCAGCAGGCCGATGATTTCGGTGGCAAGTTCGGAATCGGACTTGTCATTCGCGCTGGCGGTCACTTCGGTGCGGCCCGGCGTTTTCACGTCGAAACGGCGGATCACGAAGCGGAAGGTGAAGTAGTAGATCAACGCCATCGGAATGCCGATGATAACGGCGCTCAGGAAGTTGGTCTGATAGCCGTTAAACGACGGCAGGATCCCGAACGACAGGTAGTCGATAAAGCCCGCCGAGAACGATTTGGCGATATGCGCATGCAGCAGGTACATGGTCATGTACGCCAGCCCCGCCATGATGGCGTTGAAAACGTAGAGAATAGGAGCCACGAAGATAAAGGTGAACTCCACCGGCTCGGTGATGCCCGTCAGGAAGCAGGTGAGCGCCGCAGAGAACAGAATACCGGCCGCGATTTTCTTATTCTTCGTGTGCGCTTCGTGGTACATCGCCAGACACGCCGCGGGCAGTGCGAACAGCATCAGCGGGAACTCGCCCTGCATGAATTTCCCGGCGTTCTGGTAGGTGTCGCTGCTGAAGGATTTCACTCCTTCTTCCAGCATCTTGAACCAGATGGTCTGGTCGCCGTGGATCACCTGGCCCGCCTGGGTGGTGTAATCCCCGAACGAATACCAGAAGGAGGGATACCAGATATGGTGCAGGCCGAGCGGGATCAACGCGCGCTCCACCAGCCCGAAGATAAAGGTCGAGGCCGCCTGGTTATCGCCATTCACCACCACGGACAGGGCGTCGATGCCGGACTGAATATGCTGCCAGACGTACGGCAGCAGCAGGCCGAGCAGGAACGACAGAAACGCCGTCGCAATCGCTACAAAGCGCTTGCCGGAGAAGAAGCCGAGGAATTCCGGCAGCTGCATGGTGTGGAAGCGGTTGTAGCACCAGGCCGCAAGAATACCGCAGATCAGGCCGCCAAAGACGCCCATCTGCAACGTCGGAATGCCGACGACCATGGCGTATTTCCCGCCCTGAGAGGCCATTTCCGGCGTAATGCTCAGCACGGTGCTGATGGTGATGTTAGTGACAAACACGGAGACCGCCGCAGAGAGTGCGGCAATGCCGGATTCCGAAGCCAGACCGACGGCAGAGCCGATGGCGAACAGCATCGGCAGGTTATCAAAGATAACCCCGCCTGCGTTCATCATCAGCGGCAGGTGGAACTTATCGCCGAAAGCCAGCAGCAGGCCCGCAGCGGGAAGCAGTGAAATTGGCAGCATTAAGGCGCGACCAATCATCGATAACTTAGACAGCGATTTAACAAACCCTGATTTCAGGCTCATGCTGATTTCCCCCGAGTAGCGCTTTTTTCGCGCTGTTATTGTAAGTAGAACGTTTTAGTAGAACGTTCTACTTATCGTGGGGAAAGTCTGAAAATCGCGCAACTTAATTTTCACATTTCGCCAGAGGGAATAGTGATTATTTGAAGTTGATCGATAATTAACCGTGATGGGTGTGAGGGGATTGTGAGAGAAATTGCCGGGTGGCGGCTTCGCCTTACCCGGCCTACAAACGGAGACCGTACGTAGGCCCGGTAAGCGCAGCGCCACCGGGCATCAGACAGCTTACGCCGTCACGGTCACGCTCTGTCCTGCAAAGCTCACGGTCTGACCCGCGACAATTTTGCAGCGCTTGCGGGTTTCCACCGCGCCGTCTACTTTTACCTGCCCGTCGGCGATGACGATCTTCGCCTGCGCACCGCTTTCGCTCCAGCCTTCCAGCTTCAGCAGATCGCACAGCTCAACGTGCGGATGTTTACCTAAAGAAAAAGTTGCCATGATTACGCGTCCTCTACGTCGTGATACTCCTCGCACGCCTGCAAGGTATTCTGAATCAGTGTTGCGACCGTCATCGGGCCTACGCCGCCCGGAACCGGAGTGATATAGGATGCGCGCGCTGCGGCATCTTCATACACCACGTCGCCGACCACTTTGCCGTTTTCCAGGCGGTTAATACCGACGTCCACGACGATTGCGCCCTCTTTGATCCACTCGCCCGGAATAAAGCCCGGCTTGCCGACCGCAACGATCAGCAGATCGGCGTTTTCGACGTGGTGACGCAGGTTTTTGGTGAAGCGGTGGGTAACGGTGGTGGTGCAGCCCGCCAGCAGCAGCTCCATGCTCATCGGACGGCCCACGATGTTGGAGGCGCCAATTACCACGGCGTTGAGGCCGTAGGTATCGATGTTATAACGCTCCAGCAGCGTCACGATACCGCGCGGGGTACACGGACGCAGGCGCGGCGCGCGCTGGCACAGGCGGCCCACGTTATACGGATGGAAACCGTCAACGTCTTTGTCCGGCGCGATGCGCTCCAGCACCTTCACGTTGTCGATGCCCGCAGGCAGCGGCAGCTGAACCAGGATGCCGTCGATCTCTTTATCGGCATTCAGGGTGTCGATCAGTTCCAGCAGTTCCGCTTCGCTGGTGGTTTCCGGCAGATCGTAAGAGCGGGAGACGAACCCCACCTCTTCACACGCTTTGCGTTTGCTGCCGACATAAATTTGCGAAGCCGGGTTGCTGCCAACCAGCACAACGGCCAGCCCGGGGGCGCGAAATCCGGCGGCTTTACGCGCCTTCACTTTTTCCGCAACCTCAGAGCGCACCTGCTGCGCAATCGTTTTACCGTCAATAATCTTTGCTGCCATCAGAGAGAAGATTCCGTCTGTAACGTTAGAAAGGGGGGATTGCCTGTATTTTGTCAGAAGCGAGCGCCGCTGTCAGTCACCCTTTACGAGATTTCATCGATGGCCTGCAAAACCCCTTCTCAGGGCATGGTCAATTTCTTAGAGGCGATTAGGATGTGACCTGGCAAAATGGCAGCGTTTTGACATATTACGAAATAGATTCCTGAGCTACTTTGTCCTCTCCGAAATAAGCCTTCAATTTTTTAATTGAACGTATTTCTTATTCCCGAATATGCGCGGGAAGGGTTATTTACATTTTAAAGGAATAGACATGAAACTCAGCAACATTGCTTCTACTGTTATTGCAACTCTGGCACTGGTCGCGGGTGCCGCTCACGCAGAAGATCCGGTAGCGCCTGTATCTGTAAACGGTGGTACGGTGCATTTTAAAGGTGAATTAGTGAATGCCGCGTGTTCAGTGAATACTGACTCTTCAGAGCAGACGGTTAATCTTGGCCAGTACCGTACCGCGAAATTCACTAAAGTGGGTGACACCACCTCCAATATTCCGTTCACGATCGAACTGAACGACTGCGATCCTGCGGTAGCGAAAACCGCTGCTGTCGCGTTTACCGGCCAGATCGACGCCACCGACAAAACGCTGCTGGCGGTAAGCTCCGGTAACAACGACAACTCCGCGAAGGGCGTAGGTATTGAGATCCTCGACAGCAAATCCTCCACGCTGACCCCGGATGGCGCCACCTTCTCTGCGGCGCAGAACCTGATTGAAGGGACTAACACCCTGAACTTCACCGCGCGCTATAAAGCCACGGCGGCGACCACCGAGCCGGGCCAGGCAAACGCGGACGCAACATTCGTAATGAAATACGAGTAATGCCTGAGTACAGGGATGTGGCTGGCCTCAGGGAAGAGGTCTTTTGATCGCCTATACCGGGAGCGAAGGATGACAAGGACTGGGATACTGCTGTGCGCCCTTGCGATTGCCCCAGCGGTAAACGCACATACCGTGGTCATTGACGGCGGCAAAGTACACCTCAAGGGAGAGCTGGTTAACGGCGGCTGCGCCGTGGCTCCGGACAGCCAGAATATGCGCGTGGATATGGGGCAATACCGCACAAACGCCTTTTCCGGCGTCGGCAGCTTTTCCACGGTTAATGTGCCTTTCACCGTGCGTCTGCTGGATTGCAGCGTGGACGTCTCCCGCACCGTAGGGATCCAGTTCCAGGGAGTGACACCGGCAGAAGACCCGCAGGTTTTCCTGGCGACATCGCGGCCGGGGGAAAATGCGGTAAGCAGTGGTGTCGGGCTGGCGCTTTTTGACGAACAGCAACGTCAGATTATCCCGAACGCGACGGCGGTGAGCTGGTTACCCATTAACACCCGAGAGCTGGTATTTCATTTCAGCGCCCGCTACCGGGCAATTTCCGAACACCTTGTACCAGGCACTATTCAGTCGAATGTCTGGTTTACGTTGATTTATCCCTGACGCCTGCGAACTAATTATTAAAGGTACGGTTGTGATGAACACCCTGATTAAACCTGGACTGTTTTTAGCTTTTATTTTGATGATGGTTTCTGCCAGCGCGAATGCGTCCGGCGGAATTGCGCTGGGCGCGACGCGCGTTATTTATCCGGCCGATGCCAAACAAACGTCGCTGGCGATCACCAACAGCAATAAACAAGAGCGCTATTTAATTAACGCGTGGATAGAAAATGCCAACGGGCAAAAGGAAAAAACCTTTGCCGTCACGCCGCCGCTGTTTGTCAGCGAGCCGGCCAGCGAAAACACCCTGCGCATTATCTACGCAGGCCCGGCGCTGCCTGCCGATCGCGAATCACTCTTTTACATGAACGTCAAAGCGATTCCCTCCGTCAGCAAAAAACATCAGGACGGCAACAACGTCCTGCAACTGGCTATTCTGTCACGTATCAAGCTGTTTGTTCGCCCGGCTAACCTGGCGATGCCGCCGGAAGAGGCGCTCTCACAGCTGCGTTTTGAGCGCGTCGGCAACCATCTTAAGGTGAGCAATGCCTCGCCGTATTACGTCACGCTGGTCAATCTGAAGCTCGGCGGTCAGACGCTGGATAACCTGATGGTTGCTCCTAAAAGCTCGGCGCAGCAGGTGCTGCCTGCCGCCGCGAGCGGCACGCTCTCCTGGCAGAGTGTGAATGACTATGGCGCCATTACGCCGGCGCGTAGCGTCAGCCTGTGAGCAGAGACAGGGCGATGAACACTCAATGGCGTTACTGCCCGGTTGCGCTGGCACTGATGGCAACGCTCTGGCCACTCGCTGGCTGGGGCGAAAGCTACTTTAACCCGGCGTTTCTCTCCGATGACACGGCGAACGTGGCGGATTTGTCGCGTTTTGAAAAAGGCCACCAGCAGGCACCGGGCGTCTATCGCGTCGATATCTGGCGTAACGATGAGTTTATCGGCACGCAGGACGTGCGGTTTGAGCAAGCCGACAACACGCCGCCGGTCGCGGGCGGTTTGTCGCCGTGTATAACGCGCGCGATGCTCGATCGCTTTGGCGTCAATATCGCCGCCTTCCCGGAACTGAGCAACGTGCAGGGTGATACCTGCGTTCCGCTCACCACGGCGATTCCGGGTAGCGAAACGGCGTTCAACTTCGCCTCGTTGCGCCTGAACGTCAGCCTGCCTCAGGTGGCGATGCAAAACAGCGCCCGCGGGTATATTCCGCCTGAACAGTGGGATGAAGGCATCCCCGCCGCGCTGCTGAACTACAGCTTTACCGGCAACCGGGGCAGCGACGACGACAGCTACTATCTGAACCTGCAAAGCGGATTGAACTATGGCGCCTGGCGATTACGCAATAACGGCGCGTGGCGGTATACCGAAAGCAACGGCCAGCGGCACAGCAGCTGGCAAAATATTGGTACCTGGGCACAGCGTACGATCATCCCGCTGAAAAGCGAGCTGGTGCTGGGTGACAGCAACACCGGTAACGATGTCTTCGACAGCGTCGGCTTTCGCGGTGGTCGCCTCTATTCGTCCGACAGTATGTACCCGGACAGCCTGCAAGGCTACGCGCCTACCGTGCGCGGAATCGCCCGCACCCCCGCCAAAGTGGTGATCCGCCAGAACGGATACGTAATTTACCAGAGCTACGTGCAGCCGGGGGCTTTTGCGATAACTGATCTTAACCCGACCTCCTCAAGCGGTGACCTGGAGGTGACGGTGGAAGAGAAGGACGGCAGCCAGCAGCGCTACACCGTCCCGTATTCCACCGTTCCGCTGCTCCAGCGTGAAGGGCGCTGGAAATACGATCTGGTGGCAGGGGACTATCGCAGCGGCAACAGCGAGCAGGACACGCCGTTCTTTACTCAGGGTACGATGATTGCGGGCCTTGCCGACGGCTACACGCTGTACGGCGGAACGCAGCTGGCCTCGCGCTATACCGCCATCGCCATTGGCGCGGGTAAAAACCTCGGTGACTGGGGGGCGGTTTCACTTGACCTCACCCATGCCCGCAGCCAGCTTGCCGATGACAGCCGCCATGAAGGGCAGTCCCTGCGGTTCCTGTACGCAAAATCCCTTAACGGATTCGGCACCAACTTCCAGCTGCTGGGCTATCGCTACTCGACCAAAGGCTTCTACACCCTCGACGATGTGGCCTGGCGCACAATGGAAGGCTACCAGTATGGCGACGATCAGGACGATGACGGCGTGCCGGACGTGCAGAGCTATCACAACCTGACGCTGAATAAAAAAGGGCGTTTCCAGCTCAATATCTCCCAGTCTCTCGGCGATTACGGCTCGGTGTACGTGTCGGGCAGCCAGCAAAGTTACTGGGGCACCAGCGAATCCAACGTCTGGTATCAGCTCGGCTACGCGGGCGGGGTGAAAGGGGTCAGCTACGCCTTATCCTGGTCGTGGAACAAGGCCGTCGGCATTGATGGAACCGACCGGATCGCCTCGTTCAACGTCTCCGTCCCGTTCAGCCTGTTTACCCGTCACGGCTACCGTCGCGATAACGCCATCGACCGGGCCTATGCCACGGCTTCAGCCAGCCGTAACAGCGACGGTGATACCAGCTGGCAGACCGGGATCAGCGGAACGCTGCTCCAGGATCGTAACCTGAACTACAGCGTCACGCAGGGTCACACCAGCAATAACGGTGCCAGCGGCAGCGCCAGCGCCAACTGGCAGGCGAAGTACGGCACGCTGGGCGTGGGCTACAACTACGCCCGGGATCAGCACGACCTCAACTGGCAGCTCTCCGGCGGCGTGGTAGGGCATTCAGACGGCATCACATTCAGCCAGCCGCTGGGCGATACCAACGTCTTGATCAAAGCGCCGGGCGCGTCAGGCGTGAGCGTCGAAAACCAGACCGGCGTCAAAACAGACTGGCGTGGCTATGCGGTGATGCCGTACGCCACGGTGTACCGTTACAACCGCGTGGCGCTCGACACCAACACCATGAGCAACAACACCGACATTGAAAATAACGTTTCCAGCGTCGTACCGACGAACGGTGCGCTGGTGCGCGCCAGTTTTGACACCCGCATCGGCGTGCGTGCGCTGCTCACCGTGAAGCGTGATAACCAGCCTGTACCGTTTGGGGCGGTGGTGCGTGAGACGCAGAGCGGCGTAACCAGCATGGTGGGAGATGACGGTCAGATTTACCTGAGCGGGCTGCCGCTGAGCGGGGAACTGCTGATTCAGTGGGGAGACGGGAAGCAGTCCCAGTGTCGTGCGCCCTACAGCCTGCCAGAACAGAGCCTGCAACAGGCGATCACACTTAAGGGGATCCGCTGTGAATAAAATCCATTATCTGGGGCTATCCCTGCTGGCGTTTTTGCCGCTATCTGAGGCGTTCGCCACGGTCTGCGTCAATGAAAATGGCGTGCCGACGGAGGTGTATTACGACCTGACGGATAAATTCAACAGTTCCAATAACCAGGTGGGGCAGATAGTCACGCTCAGCGAGAAGTCCCAGTGGGTGGGCGTCAACGCCGTCTGCCCTAAGGGAACGTCCGGGAACACCACCAAGCGCAGCTATGTTACCGATTTCCCTGTTACGGGCACCAGCGATGGCTACCAGTATCTGAAGCTAAACGACTATCTGGACGGGGCGATGAAAATCACCGACAGCTACGCTGGCACGTTTTATCCGCCCAAAAGCTACATTCAGATGGGGAGCCACCCGAATGTGTCTAAAAACAAACCGTTTGGCGTACAGGATTCCAGCCTCGTCTTCCGGCTTAAAGTGACCCGACGCTTTATCAATATGGTGGTGATCCCCCGGGCGACCATGTTCCGGGTTTACGTCACCACGACCTCCTCGGATCCGCTCACCACGCCGGTTTATACCATCAGCTACAGCGGGACCATACAGGTGCCTCAGAGCTGCGAAATTAATGCCGGGAATGTGGTGGAGTTCGATTTCGGGGACATTGGCGCCTCCCTGTTCAGTAAAGCGGGCATCGGGAATAAGCCGGAGGGGATCTCAGCGCAAAGCAAAACCATCGGCATCAAATGCACCAACGTCGAGGCGAACGCCATGCTCACGATGCGTGTTGAAGCGGAGAAGGTTTCAGGCAGTACGCTGGTTTCCGATAACGCGGATGTGGGTTTTGTGATTGCCAACAGTAATGGCGTGCCGCTGACGCCCAACAACCTGACCAGCAAAATCCCGTTCCGTCTGGACGACAGCGCTCAGGCGCAGGTGGGGATCCGCGCGTGGCCCGTCAGCGTAACCGGTAAAAAACCTGCCGAGGGGCGTTTTACCTCTCGCGGCTATTTACGCGTCGACTACGACTAAGGAGCAGGTATGCGAAACGGAATGCGGTATTTAGCCGTCGCGCTCTTTGCGCTTTGCTCCCCTGCACACGCAGAGACGGCGCTTGGGGAAATTAACATTCAGCTTTACGGCAATATCGTGGATTTTACCTGCGTGGCGGAGGGGGACGACAGCAATAAAACCGTCACGCTCGGCACCTGGCCCACGAAACAGCTTCGCACAACGGGGAGCCGGACGCAGCCTGTACCGTTCACCCTGAAGCTGACCGGATGCCCGCCGGGGGCGGCTTCGGTCACATTTACGGGGAAGATGGACGGGCATGATAACAGCCTGCTGGCGCTGAATGACGCCAGCGCGGCCAGCAACGTGGCCGTGGAGATCCTCGACCGGGATAAAACGCGCCTCGCGTTGCAGCAGGCCAGCCAGACGGTGGCGGTGGATGCGCAGGGAAATGCCGAACTGTCGTTTTATGCCAATTATATCGCCACGGCGGATAACCCGCAGCCGGGCCGGGCTGACGCCGATGCAACGTTCATGATTAATTATAATTAATCGTATCCACTCTCCCTGTAACGGTTATATGTTGCAGGGAGAGGGAGGGATTACAGTAATTCGTGCGCTTTCGCGTAATCAATTAATTCAACGATACTTTGCACACCCAGCTTGGAAAAGATATTAGACTTATGGGCGCTAATTGTTTTGTTGCTAAGTAATAATTGATCCGCAATCTCCTTATTAGATAATCCGTTCGCCAGATATCGCAGAACCGTCACTTCACGATTCGATAATGGCATATCCACAGCGGCGCCCGTCCGCGAGCCCAGATGGTTTATAAAACTCAATGTTTCTGAGGGGAAGAAAGAATAGCCCGTCAGGATCATTTCCACCGCGTTATAAATTTCCCCCAGATCTTTTCGCTTACTGACAAAACCATTTGCCCCGGCGCGGATGGCGCGTCCTGCGTAGAAGGCTTCAGATTTCGAAGAGAGGAAAAGAACCTTAATGTCTTTATTTAAGTTCCTGATTCTTTTCAGCAATACAAACCCATCCGTGCCCGTCATTTCAATATCGAGAATGACCAGATCAATGGGGTGGTTGCGTATACAGTCAAGCACTTCGTGGCTGTCGCCTGACTTCAGTTTGACCTGGATGTTTTTATTTTTCTGTAGCAGGACTTCTATCGACATTCTGACGATAGGGTGTTCGTCCATAATGATAACGGATGCCGGTTTCATTTTTTATGCCTCAGATTGTTAAAAGCGTTATGCTGAGTTTTGTTAAAACTCTCGAAAAGCCGGAAGGATAATTGCGCAGATCCTTGTACGGTAAATGTCCCTGGGAAGAGCGAAAGCATCCTTGTTTACGTAGTGGTGATATCAATGCCTCAGCGCAGTTATCTCATAAGGCTGGTTATGGCAAAATGATTTTTCTTATTAGTGTGTCAAACACGTCTTATTATACCGTTTAAGTATTGTCCGAAAAGCCTGTAAATTAATATCCATATATTGCTGATTATTATGTTCTGGATCTGAATCACTAACTTTTTAAAATTAGCAAAAATGTCCTGATATTGCATTTACCACACACTTTCATCTTTATGTAATAACAAAAAATAAACGATCTTACTGTATGTTGATCAAATGTTAACAATACACAGACTATGACAGCCTGCATTCCGCCTGTTCGCCCTCCCTGAAATCCGCCATTTCGTGCGTTATCTCCCCGTTTCAAACGTCTCATGGCAAATTGCCGATCCCAACAACAGAACAGCACTATCTGCTGTTTTCTTCACCTCTCATCGCATTCTTTTACAGGTGAATCGCTTGTTTTTACACCATTATCATCCTGTTAACGGAAGCGCCAGAACCTTAACGCATGGATAAAATCACTCTCGTTGAGCGTACCGGCAGCATTTCGCATGGTTTAAGGTCAGGAATTAGGAATAGTTATAAAATCGAAAGTTTTGTTAAAAAACACAAAAATTTAACATATATCCTAAGTAATTTCCTAAAGGTCTTTAGGAATTAAGTAGTTACTGAATACGTTAATACGTGAAATCTGAGAGGTTGTTGAGAAGATGTAGCAACTCATGACGATGGTTCAGCCCAAGTTTCGCCAGGATGCAGCTGAGACGGTAAATAATGCGGCTGTAGGGGCGGTTCTGTAACTGCGCGATCTGACGCAGGGAGCGACCCTGGGACAGCGCCTGTAAGATCGGCCATTCATCCCGTGAAAACCACTCTTTGCGGTTGCCGACGGGGGCCGGTGCTGCCAGCAAGGTTTGTTGCATAGCCAGCGCCGTTAGCTGGCGTTCAAGAACATGAAAAGGGCCAGCCGCTTTACAAAACAGGCGTGCATCATAATCATCGGCGCGGACGAGCAGGTAGGGTGTCAGGTAGGGGGCGAACAGGCTGTGGCGGCGTAATCGGTCCAGCAGGTCAATGAGCGGCGAGGCGCGGCTCTCAATGTCGACGACCAGACGCGATGAAGGCCAGTGATTTAAATCACTGAGGGCGGCATCCAGCGTGGAATAGTCGCAGCAATTGCTCAGGGGCGACTGCCCGCTCAGAAAACCGGAACGGAAATAATTATCCTGTGTGACCAGAATGATAAAGGGAGCATCGGTTTTGCGGGTCTGGTTGATTGACTGGCTCAAATATTCGAGACGATCAAAAAATGGGAGAGCAAAAGGCGAGTGCGTAGAACCCAGTGAATCACTTCCTGTCCGACGACGCCGGTAACGGCGTACTGTCATTCGCATAGCTTCCCTCTTGGCGATGACCGTTCAGTCCTCCTGCCATCTCCAGGATGGCCAATAATATCCCTGACCGAAGCGCGCGCCAGCATGAAGCGCGCATATACGGTCCCTTTCTGTTTCAATGCCTTCAATAAGCACATTCGCAGCAATTTTTGAACAAAGGGTGACCAGCTGTGTCAGCGCCGGTGTTGCACGTAAACGCCAGAAAGCGATCTTATCGATTTTTATTCCGCTTAACGGCAGGCGGCAGGATAAAAATGCGTGCCCTGACGCTTCATCAATATCATCCAGCCAGATCCGGTGTCCCCGCGCGGTCAACTGCTGAAGCGCACAACTCACCCTCAGACGCGCCGGGTCTGAGAGTGTAAAGAACGAGTCAGGCTCCACGAGTTCAATGTTCAGCGGTGGGCTGTTAAGTTGCAGTAAACGCTGGAACATTTCCGGTATGGTCAGAACGGTTATCGGCAAATTTATGAAAAGGTTGTCACAGGGGAAGGGGTTTTTTAACGCGGCGATCTGTGCTTCCAGCAGCATAAGCGCCCGGGCGGCTGACCAGCCCTGGAAAAAGCTTTCGCTTTGCTGATGCGGCGACAGCACGCTGAGCACTTCGGCCCCCACCGTTCGTGAAGAGGAGAGGGCGACAATGGGTTCAAGCTTAATGCCTGTAATGTCGTGTGAGATGTGCTGCACGCACGAGGGGAAACCTGTCTGCTCTGACGCTGTCACTCCGTCGTCCTGTTCACTTCCAGCCTCCAGGTGGCCGGGATACCGCAGGACAGTGTGAAGGTGAAGTGAACAGGAAAACAGCAGGCGTTACTTAAAAGCGGCTAAGCCTTTTCGCAGCCCGTAAAAGAGGGATAAATGTTGAAAAAACAGCCGTATTTACAATCATCTAGTCATTATCGCCAGAGAAGGCGGAAAAGGCATTGACTCACTACGCATTGACCGTATAATTCCAGGCGTTTCACCACCGCGAAGTACACTCTTCTCCGTGCGCCCTTAGCTCAGTTGGATAGAGCAACGGCCTTCTAAGCCGTAGGTCGTAGGTTCGAATCCTACAGGGCGTGCCATTAATTTTCACAGATTGCCGCCCGCGCGACGCCCTGCTGATTTTCTCCATGAAACACCCCTCGCGAAAGTAGCGTTAACGCACATTTTTCACAGCACAATTGACTGTTATAACAGTATTTTTCTTACGCTGTGGCAATTTTGTTATTCCTCTACCATGCTCATATCACCTCACTCTCACTCGTGGGGCTTTTTGTAGTTGCTGATTAATCTCAAGGAAAAAGGTTATGAAAAAAACGACTGCTATTTTGATGGGCGCTGCATTTCTGTTTACCACCAATACCTTTGCGGCTGAACTGCTGACGAAGAACGAGTTTGAGAAAGTTGAATCACAGTATGAAAAAATCGGTACGGTTAGCACTTCCAATGAAGTCTCGGTAGACGACGCGAAAAAAGAGCTGATCGAGAAAGCCGATAAAGAAGGTGCTGATGTGCTGGTGCTGACTTCCGGCAACACCAACAACAAAATTCACGGTACCGCCGATATTTTCAAGAAAAAATAATGCCTTAGCAACCACCCCTGTTTCGGGGTGGTTGCGCGCCGTATCTCCCCCTCAACATTGTTTCTTGCCGCTTCTCACTCAGAGAGGCCCGTTGACACTTGATTACGTATACATAATGCGTATAGTTCTCATTTGCATTTCTTTTAATAACATTTAAGGCCCGACAACGGGTCATTTTTGCGCGCACGTTAAGAGCTCATTATGAACAACACCACAATGCACAAAACGCTGCTGGCGATTGCCATCGGCGCGGTAACCCACTCCGCTTTTGCGGCGGATGAGAAAAAAGAGGACACCATCGTCGTCCAGTCCACCGCGGGGAGTGATTTCAAACCCGGCGGCGACCAGCTGGTGCCCGCCTTCCTTGACGGGCAGGTGGCGAACGGCGGACGAATGGGGATGCTCGGTCAGCAGAACGCCATGGACGTGCCGTTCAACATCATCAGCTACACCTCGAAGCTGGTGGAAGATCAGCAGGCAAAAACCATTGCTGACGTGGTTGCCAACGACGCGGGCGTACAATTTGTTCAGGGTTACGGCAACAGCGCGGAAACCTTCCGCATTCGCGGCCTGAAGTTTGACGGCGACGATATGACCTTTGGCGGATTGTCCGGCGTGCTGCCGCGTCAGGTGGTGGATGCCCAGATGGTTGACCGCATTGAGATCTTCAAAGGGGCCAACTCGCTGATGAACGGCGCCGCAAGCTCCGGCGTGGGCGGGATGATCAACCTTGAGCCTAAACACGCGGGCGACACCCCGCAGGCGAAAGTGGGCGTCGACTACACCTCGGATTCCCAGATTGGCACCACGCTGGATGCGGGTCGTCGCTTTGGTGATAACGACCAGTTTGGCGCGCGCGTGAACCTCGTGCATCGCGAAGGCGAAACCGGCGTGCCGAACGACCGCCGCCGCACCACGCTGCTCTCCACCGGCCTGGATTACAAAGGCGACCGCTTCCGCACCTCGCTGGACCTGGGCTACCAGAAAAAAACCTTCCACGGCAGCCCGACCAGCGTCAACATCTCGGCGGTGGACTTTGTGCCTGAACCGCCGAAGAACGATCGCAACTTCTCGCAGAAGTGGGCCTACAGCGATATCGAAAACGAGTTCGGGATGTGGCGCAGCGAGTACGACATCACCGATAGCTGGACGGCGTATACCGGTCTCGGCGCGCAGCACGCGCACGAAGAAGGGATCTACAGCGCGCCGAAGCTCCTCGATAAGAGCGGTAATGCGACGGTCAGCCGCCTTGATACCAACCGCATCAGCGATTCCGTCAGCGGCATGGCGGGCATTCGCGGTAACTTCACTACCGGCTTCGTCTCGCATAAGGTGAACGTCGGGTATTCGGCGATGACCAAAAACGAAAAAATCGCGTGGAAGATGTCGGCTGCGGCGGATAACCCAACCACCAATATCTACCACAACACCGGCGTGGCTATGCCGGACAGCAGCAACTTCAGCGGCTCAGGCGGCAAATACAGCGATCCGCTGACCAGCGGGCGCACCCGCACGCAGGGCTGGCTGCTGAGTGATACCCTGGGCGTGCTGGATGACAGGCTGCTGTTCACCGCAGGCGCACGTCATCAGAAAGTTGTCATCCGTGGGTACAACAAAATCACCGGCGCGGAAAACGACGCGGACGGTTTCGACGGCAGCCGCTGGATGCCAACCTACGGCGTAGTCTATAAACCGTGGGAGGAAATTTCCCTCTACGCCAACCACACCGAGGCGTTACAGCCCGGTGAAACTGCGCCGAACACTGCTACTAACTACGGCCAGAGCACCGGTATCGTGCACTCTAAGCAGAACGAAGTGGGCGTAAAGGCGGACTTTGGCCGCGTGGGCGGCTCCCTGGCGCTGTTTGAGATCAAAATGCCGTCGGCGATCCTTGACGACAGCGGTCACTACGGCCTGGATGCAGAACAGCGTAACCGCGGCGTGGAGCTGAACGTCTTCGGCGAGCCCATGCTCGGGATGCGCCTGAATGCCAGCGCCACCTGGTTGCAGGCTGAGCTGACCAAAACCAAAAACGGCGTCAATCAGGGCAACGATGCGATCGGTATTCCGAGCTTCTACGCCGTGCTGGGCGCAGAGTACGACATCAAGCCGATTGAAGGTCTGACGGCGACCGCGCGCGTTAACCACTCCGGCACGCAGTATGCCGATCTTGCGAACACCAAAAAGCTGGACAGCTACACCACGCTGGATCTGGGCATGCGCTATCGCTTCGCGGTGAACCACAATGAAAACCAGATGACCGTGCGGGCTGGCATCGACAACGTGACCAACGAGAACTACTGGTCAAGCGTGGACGATTCCGGTACTTACATCACTCAGGGCGAGCCGCGTACCTTTAAGGTCTCGGTTGGCTACGAGTTCTAAGCGTTCCACCTCGTTATCCGGGGCAGGGACGCCCCAATCCCTTCGTTGTCGTGTTATAAAATTGTAATAAAAGCTTCTTACACTGGTCGCCACATCCTTACCTCTTGGCCAATGACAGGAAGCCGCTATGGGCAGACCCCTCAAATCCGTATTTAAAAAAGAACATCGCGACGATATCAGCAACCGCAGCGCTAACCCGGTATTCTCCGAGGTGGCAGAGGTGTTCCTCTCCCGCCGCCGTTTTCTCCAGATGGGGGCCGTAGCGGGGGCCGCCGTATCATTCCCGTATCTGATCACACCCGAAAATGCCATTGCCGCGGTATCGAAGCCTTCCGCGCTGGCAAAAGCGGTTTCCCTGGGCTTTACCAGCATCGACGTCTCTACGGAAGACACGGTCAGGGTGCCGGAAGGCTATATTGCCCGCCCGTTCTATCGCTGGGGTGATCCGACGGGGATTAAAGACAACATGCCGGCCTTTAAGCCGGACGCCAGCAATACCACAGACGAACAGGCTGTGCAGGCGGGTATGCACCACGACGGCATGGCGTGGTTTAGCCTGCCGCAGGGGGCGCAAAACCCGGAGCATGGCCTGCTGGCGCTGAACCATGAATACATCGATAACGGGATGCTGTTTACCGACGGTACGGCGAACTGGAGCCTCGACAAAGCCCGCAAGGGGCAGAACGCGATGGGCGTGTCGGTGGTGGAAGTGAAAAAAACGGGCAGCGGCTGGGAGGTGGTGCGTCCGTCTTCCTTCGCCCGGCGTATTACCGTCAATACGCCGATGCAGCTTACCGGCCCGGCGCGGCATCAGGACTTAATGAAAACCGCCGCCGACCCGCAGGGGGAACGCGTGCTGGGCACCATGCAGAACTGCGCCAACGGTCACACGCCGTGGGGCACCTATCTCACCTGCGAGGAGAACTGGTCGGACATTTTTGTGAAAAAAGCCGATCTCAATCCGCTGGAAAAACGCTACGGCATCAGCGACAGCGATGAGTCCTACCGCTGGAACGAGGTGGATGAGCGGTTCAGCGTCGATAAAACCCCTAACGAACCCAACCGTTTCGGCTGGGTGGTGGAGATCGATCCCTACAACCCGACCTCCACGCCGCGCAAGCACACCGCGCTGGGCCGCTTCAAGCATGAGGGGGCCGCCGTCACGCTCGCCGCCGATAATCGCGTGGTGGTCTACATGGGCGACGACCAGAAGTTTGAGTACATCTATAAGTTTGTCTCCGACAAAAAATACGATCCCGCGAACCGGGAAGCCAATATGCAGCTGCTGACGTCCGGCACGCTGTACGTCGCCAGGTTCAACCAGGACGGGAGCGGCGACTGGCTGCCGCTGATCTTTGGGCAAAATGGCCTGGATAAAAGCAACGGGTTTGAAAGCCAGGGCGATCTGCTGATCAAAACCCGCCTGGCGGCCGACGCGGTGGGGGCGACGAAAATGGATCGTCCGGAGTGGATTGCCGTCGATCCGCACGCCAGCGGCAGCGTCTACTGTACGCTCACCAACAACAGCGATCGCGGGAAGGAGGGCAAGGCGCCGGTCGATGCCGCTAACCCGCGCGCCAACAACGTGTTTGGGCACATCATGCACTGGCACGAAGAGGGCGCCGATCCTGCCGCCGCACGCTTTAAGTGGGATATTCTGGTTATGGCCGGGCGTACCGACGGCGACGATCCGAAGGCCAAAGGCTCCATGCAGGGCGCGGCATTCGGTAGCCCGGATGGGTTGTCGTTCGATCACCAGGGCGTCCTGTGGATCCAGACCGACGTCTCCTCCAGCACCATCAATAAGAAAGCGTACGAGGGGATGGGCAATAACCAGATGGTCGCCACCATTCCGGGCACCAACGAGTATCGCCGTTTTCTGACCGGGCCGCGCGGATGTGAAATCACCGGCATTGCGTTTACGCCGGACAACCGGACGCTGTTTATCAACATTCAGCATCCGGGGGAGGGCGGGGATGATATTACCGACCCGGCCAATCCGCGCGCTGTTTCCAACTGGCCAGATGCCAGCCCGAACGGGCGTCCGCGATCGTCAACGGTGGTGATTACCAAAGCGGACGGCGGGCTCATCGGGTCGTGACGTTTATCCGCCGGGCGCATGCGCTGGCCCGGCGTTAAGCTTGCTACCACCAGCATGAAGTGTTAAAACGTGCCCCTTCTAAAAAAGAGACAGGGGTAGGGCGTGAAAGACGCGTCATCCGCTTCAGGCCATGGTAGCGCTGAAGCTTCGTCGGATCAGAGTCCGACGCTGCAACGTGGTTTGCAAAATCGACATATTCAGTTAATTGCCCTTGGCGGCGCGATCGGTACCGGGCTGTTTCTCGGCATCGGCCCCGCCATCCAAATGGCTGGCCCGGCGGTTCTGCTGGGTTACGCTCTCGCCGGGATTATCGCCTTCCTGATCATGCGCCAGCTCGGCGAGATGGTCGTTGAAGAGCCGGTGTCTGGCTCCTTCGCACATTTTGCCTATAAATACTGGGGGCCGTTCGCAGGTTTCCTCTCCGGCTGGAACTACTGGGTGATGTTCGTGCTGGTGGGCATGGCAGAGCTGACCGCCGCTGGCATCTATATGCAGTACTGGCTTCCGGACGTGCCGACGTGGATTTGGGCCGCGGCCTTCTTCATCATCATTAACGCCGTTAACCTTGTGAACGTGCGCCTGTATGGCGAGACCGAGTTCTGGTTTGCGCTGATCAAGGTGCTGGCGATTATTGGCATGATCGGCTTTGGCCTGTGGCTGCTGTTCTCCGGTCACGGCGGCGAGCGCGCAAGCATCGACAACCTGTGGCAGCACGGCGGCTTTCTGGCGACCGGCTGGAAAGGGCTGATCCTGTCCCTGGCGGTGATCATGTTCTCCTTCGGCGGGCTGGAGCTGATTGGCATCACCGCGGCTGAAGCACGCGATCCGCACAAAAGCATTCCGAAAGCGGTCAACCAGGTGGTGTACCGTATCCTGCTGTTCTATATCGGCTCGCTGGTGGTGCTGCTGGCGCTCTATCCGTGGGTAGAAGTGAAATCTGACAGCAGCCCGTTCGTGATGATTTTCCACGATTTGAACAGTAACGTGGTGGCTTCGGCGCTCAACTTCGTCATTCTCGTGGCGTCATTATCGGTTTACAACAGCGGGGTTTACTCCAACAGCCGCATGCTGTTTGGCCTCTCCGTACAGGGCAACGCGCCGAAGTTCCTCACCCGCGTCAGCCGTCGCGGCGTGCCGATCAATTCGTTGTTCCTTTCTGGCGCTATCACCTCGCTGGTGGTGCTGATTAACTATCTGCTGCCGAAAGAGGCGTTTGGCCTGCTGATGGCGCTGGTTGTCGCCACGCTGCTGCTGAACTGGATCATGATCTGCCTGGCGCACCTGCGCTTCCGCGCGGCAATGCGCCGCAAAGGGCGCGAGACCCAGTTTAAAGCGCTGCTCTATCCGGCGGGGAACTACCTCTGTATCGCCTTCCTCGGCCTGATTCTGGTGCTGATGTGCACCATGGATGAGATGCGCCTGTCAGCGATGCTGCTGCCGGTGTGGGTGGTGTTCCTGTTTGTCGCGTTTAAGCTTTCACGAAGGTAAAAGCAAAACGGCAACCTGGTTGCCGTTTTTAGTGTTTGCACCCTCTCCCTGTGGGAGAGGGCCGGGGTGAGGGCACCAGACCGCACCAAACCAGACCGCACCACACTGCCCGCCTTCACGCCCGGTGGCGCTGCGCTTACCGGGCCTACATGTTCGGGGACGTTATTTAGTAGGCCGGGTAAGGCGCAGCCGTCACCCGGCACCTCCCCTTCACCTTTATCGTGACTCCCCTCCCAATTCTGTTCCGATCCACAGGATCTTTATTTTGTAATCGATTACTTTTCATTTGAACGAATTTGTAATCGATTACTTTTTCCGGGTGAGGCTTATCATGGTGTCAACTGAGAGTAGTGAAAAGGCGATAACGCAGCACCGGCTGCTGGTGCCGCGTCTGTCGCTGATGATGTTTCTGCAATTTTTTATCTGGGGTAGCTGGTCTGTCACGCTTGGCCTGGTGATGACCCGGCACAACATGTCTTTGCTGATTGGCGACGCGTTCTCTGCCGGGCCTATCGCTTCCATTCTTTCGCCGTTCGTGCTCGGGATGCTGGTGGACCGCTTCTTCGCCTCGCAGAAGGTGATGGCGGTGATGCACCTCGCAGGCGCGGCGATCCTCTGGTTCGTGCCGGGGGCGCTGATTGCCGAGAACGGCGCGCTGCTGATTGGCCTGCTGTTTGGCTACACGCTCTGCTATATGCCGACGCTGGCGCTGACCAACAACATCGCGTTTCACAGCCTGGCGAACGTGGATAAAACCTTCCCGGTAGTGCGCGTGTTCGGCACCATCGGCTGGATCGCGGCGGGTATTTTCATCGGCGTCACCGGCGTGGCGTCCAGCGTCACCATCTTCCAGGTGGCGGCGATAAGCTCCGTGCTGCTGGCGGTCTACAGCCTGACGCTGCCACACACGCCCGCCCCGGCAAAAGGCCTGCCGGTAAAGGTGCGGGATCTCTTCTGCGCGGACGCCTTCGCGCTGCTTAAAACCCGCCACTTCTTCGTCTTCTCCGTCTGCGCGATGCTGATCTCCGTCCCGCTCGGCACCTACTACGCCTACACCGCCTCGTATCTGGCGGATGCCGGGATTGCCGACGTCAGCACCGCCATGTCCTTCGGGCAGATGTCTGAGATCGTCTTCATGCTGATTATCCCTCTGCTGTTCCGCCGCCTGGGCGTGAAATATATGCTGCTGATCGGCATGCTGGCGTGGTTTGTACGTTATGCCATGTTCGCGCTGGGCGTCAGCGAGGAGGGGCGCATTCTGCTGTATCTCGGCATTCTGCTCCACGGCGTCTGCTACGATTTCTTCTTTGTCGTCGGCTTTATCTATACCGACCGCGTGGCGGGCGAAAAGGTCAAAGGTCAGGCCCAGAGCATGATCGTGATGTTCACCTACGGCATCGGCATGCTGCTCGGCTCGCAGATTTCCGGCGCGCTCTACAACCGTCTGGTGGCAGGGCAGACCGTGCCGCAGGCGTGGGTCACATTCTGGTGGATCCCGGCGGTGGCTGCCGCGGCGATCGCGCTGATTTTCCTTATCACGTTTAAGTATGACGATGACAAGGCGTAACGTTCTGGAGGTGGTATGAGGACAATGAAAGGACCGGGCATTTTTCTGTCGCAGTTTATTGGCGGGGAAGCGCCCTTCAACACGCTCGACCGGCTGGCAGGATGGGCGGCGGGGAAGGGTTACAAAGCGGTGCAGATCCCCTGCAACCATCCGCATATCTTTAATGTGGAGAAAGCCGCAGAGAGTCAGGCCTACTGCGATGAAATCGCGGGCAAGCTGGCCGCGCATGGGCTGG
Organism: Enterobacter cloacae complex sp. IR5403; assembly: GCF_049238705.1. NCBI lineage: Bacteria > Pseudomonadati > Pseudomonadota > Gammaproteobacteria > Enterobacterales > Enterobacteriaceae > Enterobacter > Enterobacter cloacae complex sp. IR5403. The sequence continues at coordinate 207,953 of NZ_JBMKHP010000002.1, forward strand.
TCATCAGCGAGCTGTCGACCCATCTGGAAGGGCAGCTGGTGGCGGTAAACCCGGTTTACAGCGAGGCGTTTGACCACTTCGCCCCTGCTTCCGTGCGCGGTAACGAGGCGGCGCGTCAGGCGTGGGCGACGGAAAAGCTGAAGCAGGCGGCGGTCGCCTCGGCCCGATTAGGCCTGAAAGCGCACGCTACCTTCTCCGGATCGCTGGCCTGGCCGTTTTTCTATCCGTGGCCGCCGCACAACGAGCAGCGCTTTCAGGAGGCGTTCCAGGCGCTGGCGACCCGCTGGCGTCCGATTCTGGATACCTTCGACGAGCAGGGCGTGGACGTCTGCTTTGAGCTGCATCCGGGGGAAGATCTGCACGACGGCGTCTCCTTCGAGCGTTTTCTGGCGCTGGTGGACAACCATCCGCGCTGCAACATTCTCTACGATCCAAGCCATATGTTGCTCCAGCAGATGGACTATCTGGCCTTTATCGACATCTTCCACGCGCGCATTAAAGCGTTCCACGTCAAGGACGCCGAGTTCCGCCCCAGCGGGCGCAGCGGCGTCTACGGCGGCTATCAGCCGTGGATCAACCGCGCCGGACGCTTCCGCTCGCCCGGCGACGGACAGATCGACTTTAAGGGCATTTTCAGCAAGCTGACCCAGTACGACTACGACGGCTGGGCGGTGCTGGAGTGGGAGTGCTGCCTGAAGGATGGCGATACCGGCGCGAGTGAGGGCAGCGAATTTATCCGCCGTAATATCATCCCGGTTTCCGGACGGGCGTTTGATGATTTCGCCGCAGGGGGCAGCCATGATTAACGTCGGGATTATCGGCAGCGGGTTTATTGGCCCGGCGCATATCGAGGCGCTCAGGCGTCTCGGGTTTGTGCGGGTGGTCGCGCTCTGCGACGGCTCGCTCGTTAAGGCGCAGGAAAAGGCGCACCAGCTCAATGTACCGCACGCCTGTGCCAGCGTGGAGGAACTGCTCGCGCTCCCTAATCTGCACGCGGTGCACAACTGCACGCCGAACCACCTGCACGCGGAGATTAACCGTCAGATCCTGCGTGCGGGCAAGCACGTGTTTTCCGAAAAGCCGCTGTGCATGACGCCGGACGAGGCGCGCGAACTGGAGGCGCTGGCGGAGCAGGCAGGCGTGGTGCATGGCGTGAGTTTTGTCTATCGCCAGTTTGCGATGGTGCGCCAGGCGGCGAGCATGATGCGCGCGGGCAGCCTCGGGCGGCTGTTTGCCTCGCACGGCAGCTATTTACAGGACTGGATGCTGCTGGAAACCGACTACAACTGGCGGGTGGATGCCGCGCTCGGTGGCGCGTCGCGGGCGGTGGCGGATATCGGCTCCCACTGGTGCGATACGGTACAGTATGTGACCGGCAGGCGCATTACCGAGGTGATGGCTGATTTATCCACCGTCTGGCCGACGCGCAAGGCCAGCGCGGGCGGTCATCAGACCTTCTCCCATGACGAGCAGGCGGAGTATGAAGACAAACCGGTCACCACCGAAGACTTTGGCTCGGTGCTGTTCCGCTTTGACGACGGCAGCAAGGGCAGCTTTAGCGTCTCGCAGGTGAGCGCGGGGCGAAAAAATCGCCTGACCTTTGAAATTAACGGCAGCGAGCAGTCGGTGGCGTGGGATCAGGAAATCCCGCAGCAGCTGTGGATCGGCCATCGCGCCAGTGCAAATCAGATACTCAGCGACGATCCGGGCCTGATGAACCGTGACGTGGCCGACAGCGCCCACTTCCCCGGCGGGCACATTGAAGGCTGGCCGGATGCCTTTAAAAATATGATGGCGCAGTTTTACCGTGCCGTGCAGGCGGGCGCGATGCCGGATAATCCGCAGTTTGCCACCTTCCACGATGGCGCCAGTGTGATGTATATCATTGATGCAATTATGAAAAGTCATCATCAGCAGCGCTGGGTGCGCGTGGAATACTGACGCATTGCCCGGTTCGCCGGGCAATCAATTTATGGTAGCCTGCACAAAACGCTAACCGCAGGATGTATCGTCGCTATGTCAATTCAGAAAATCGCTCAACTGGCCGGGGTATCCGTGGCAACGGTCTCCCGCGTACTGAATAACAGCGATACCGTGAAGGCGAAAAACCGCGAGCGTGTTTTGCAGGCGATCCAGGAGAGTAACTATCAGCCCAATCTGCTGGCGCGTCAGCTGCGCACTGCCCGCAGCTATATGATCCTGGTGATGGTCTCGAACATCGCCAACCCGTTCTGCGCCGAAGTGGTGAAGGGCATTGAAGCCGAGGCAGAAAAGAACGGCTATCGCATTCTGCTTTGCAACTCCGGCTCGGATATTGAGCGCTCCCGCTCGGGCTTAAGCCTGCTCTCCGGCAAAATCGTCGACGGCATTATCACCATGGATGCATTCTCGAAACTGCCGGAGCTGGCCGCGCTGATTGGCAACGCGCCGTGGGTGCAGTGCGCTGAATACGCCGATGCGGGCGCGGTCTCCTGCGTGGGGATTAATGATGTTGATGCCTCCCAGCACGTTGTCAGCCAGCTTGCCGACGGGGGGCGCAAACGCATTGCGCTGATCAACCATGACCTCAGCTACAAATATGCCCGTCTTCGCGAGCGCGGCTATAAGAGCGTCATACACCTGCGGGATCTGGACTATCAGGCGGTGGAGTACGCCAGTGAGCTCAGCTCTGGTGCGGGAATGGCGGCGATGCAAAACCTGTTAAAAGCAAACCCGCCGGATGCGGTGTTTGCCGTTTCCGATACGCTGGCGGCGGGGGCGCTGCGCGCCATTCAGCAGGCAGGGCTGCGGGTGCCAGAAGATATCGCGGTGGTCGGCTTTGACGGCACCGAGCTGGCGGAGATGATTTCACTCACCACCATTGAACAGCCGTCGCGGGATATCGGGCGCAAGGCGGTCAATCTGCTGTTAAATAAGATCGACAACCCGGATGCGCCCACGGAGAGGGTCATGATGGACTGGCGCTTTATTTCCCGCGCCAGCACCTGATTATCTGGCGATAACGCCAGCCAGCGAGCGAATATCGTTTCCGGTTGGCGACTGGTGAATACGCAGGCCAAATTCATCCACCACCGCGAAAATATGATCGAAGATGTCGGCCTGAATATCTTCGTATTCCGCCCAGATCACCGTGTTGGTAAAGGCATATATTTCAATCGGCAGCCCGTTGGCATCCGGCGCGAGCTGGCGCACCATCAGCGTCATATCTTTACGAATACGCGGGTGGTTACGCAGATATTCATTCAGGTAGGCGCGGAAGGTGCCGATATTAGTCATCTTGCGCAGGTTTAATACCGATTCCCCTTCGCCGTTCTGCTGATTCCACAGGTTAATTTCCTCATGACGCGCGGCCAGATACGGCTTCAGCAGTTTCGCCTGAATCAGCTTCTGCTGCTCCTGCTCATCGAGGAAATGAATGCTGGTGGTATCGATATTCAGGCTGCGCTTGATGCGGCGGCCACCGGAGGCGGACATGCCGCTCCAGTTGATGAACGCATCGGACACCAGCGCCCACGTCGGAATGGTGGTGATGGTGTTATCGAAATTGCGCACTTTCACGGTGGTCAGGCCGATGTCGGTCACCGTGCCGTTGGCGCCGTATTTCGGCATCTCCAGCCAGTCGCCGAGCTTGAGCATGTCGTTGGCGGAGAGCTGAATGCCCGCCACTAAGCCCAGTATCGGGTCTTTAAAGACCAGCATCAGAACGGCAGCCATCGCACCCAGGCCGCTTATCAGAATGGCGGGTGACTGACCGATCAGCAGGGAGATAATCAGTATCCCCACCAGAATGGCGCTCACCAGCTTGATGCCCTGGAATATCCCCTTCAGCGGCAGCTGCGAGGCGGTAGCCATTTTCTGCGACAGATTGAAAATCACGTCCAGCAACGAGAAGAAGGAGAGCAGGGCATAAACCATCACCCACAATTTTGCGCAGGTGGTGAGTAATTCCGCCGCTTCGCTGCCTTTTTGCAGCCACAGAACCGCCTGAACGTTGACGATTATTCCCTGGAGGGTAAACGCCAGACGGTGAAATAACTTGTTCTGCGTAATGATCTGCAACCATAAATGGCTGCTGGCCTGGGCGCGTTTCTCGAATGCGCGCAGCACCACTTTGTGCAGAATAAAATGAACGATAATGGCTGTAAGAAAAATAATACCAAAGATAATCACTAAAGAGGTGGTGTGATTAATTTCAATCCCTAACTCTTCAACCTGAGCAATTAATTCCTGCATAACGTCTCCTGTATTGATGCAGCCCCATAATGGCGGCTGCGGATCTATTATGCAAATTCAGACAGTTTTATTTTGACGCCGGACAGGCCTTGACGACCGGTAAACACAGACGATGGCGCATACGCAGCGTGGCCAGCGCCAGCACCACCATCATGGCCGTTTCCACCATCAGGAAGACGTTTACCGCCTGGGTGTAATCTCCGTGATGATTTTGCAGCCCGTGCAGCAAAATCGCGCCGAAAATGGCCGGGCCAAGCCCCAGCGCAGCCTGTTGCAGCGTGCTTAAAATCGCGCTCGCGGCCCCCGCGTCGTCAGGCTGAATATCGCGCATCCCGATGCGGTAGAAGCTGTTTACAATCAGCGCCTGCCCGTAACCCACCAGCCCGGTGGCCGGGGCCAGCGTCAGCGCGGTATTCTGCATTCCCCAGTGACGGAACGTGGCGATCAACGCCACCAGACCGACAAGCTGAATCGCAAGCCCGGTCAGCAGGATGGCGCTGGTGCTGTAGCGGGCAATCAGGCGTGGGGCGAACCAGGCAGAAATAAAATAGGTGACGCCAAGCGCGATAAAGCTGTTCCCTGACTGCCACGGCGCCATCCCCAGACCGCTTTGCATGGTCAGCGCCATACAGAACATGAACCCGGACCAGACGCTGAAAAAGAGTATCCCGATCAGCACGCCAAAGCGGATGCTGCGCAGCTGCAACAGGCGCGGGGCGATGAGCGGATGGGCATTCTCACGCTCTTTTTTGCGCGCGTTCAGCACCATCAAACAGGCCAGCGGCACAATCGCCAGCAGTGCGGTCTTCAGCGGCCACGACCAGTGCCACTGCGGGCCGAGCGCCATCGGGAACAGCAGGCAGCACAGTATCGCCGTCAGCAGGACAGTCCCGGTCCAGTCAATGCGCGACGGCGTGTCGCGGCGGGTTTCCGGCACGTAGCGACGGCTCAGCGCCAGCACCACCAGACAAATCGGCACGTTGATAAAGAAGGCGTTGCGCCAGCCCAGCCCGGCGATGTCCGCCGACACCAGCCAGCCGCCACCCATCTGGCCGACGATAAACGCAATTCCGCCGATACCCCCGAACAGACTGATCGCTCTGGCGTGTGCCGTTCCTTTTAACGTCACATGCAACGTCGCGAGAATTTGCGGCATGATCAGCGCGGCGCCCGCACCCTGCATAATGCGCGCGCCAAGCAACTGTTCGATATTGCCCGCCATGCCGCACAGCAGGGAGGCCAGGCCAAAACACGCCACGCCCCACATAAACAGGCGACGGCGGCCAAGGTTATCGCCCAGCTTGCTGCCGGGGGCCAGGCAGACGGCAAAGGCCACGCCGTAGAGGGCGACGATCAGCTCCAGTTCGGTGGCGGTGGCGTGTAATGAATGGGTGATGGAATCCAGCGCCACGTTGGTGATTGAGGTATCAATCAGCGGCAGCATCTGGCCGGTTAACAGCAATATCAGGCCCGCACGACCCGGTGAAACAACTGACGTATTCATGGTGACTCCATTGCGTCAAACAGCGTAGAGTCGTAGCATCAACCATCTGATAAACGGGTACCAGTTCTTGCTTATACTGGTACTGGCACTACCATGCAGGAGATGTTATGGCGCTGATGTCTGAACCTGTCACCTCTCTCCAGGATGACACCCGCAAGCAGCTGGGCGCGTTTTTGCGTGCCCGGCGCGAAAGCCTTGATCCGCAGCGGCTCGGCTTACCGCGCAGCGGCCGCCGCCGCACGCCGGGCCTGCGGCGGGAGGAGGTGGCGATGCTCGCGGATGTCGGCGTGACCTGGTACACCTGGCTGGAGCAGGGCCGGGACGTCAATCCGTCCAGCGCGGTGATGGCCGCCATCGCAAAAGCGCTGCAATGCACCCCGACCGAAGCCCGGCATCTGTTTGTGCTCGCCGGTTTGCCGCCGGGCGAAGCCCCGCAGGCGGTGTGCTGCGAGGGGATCAGCGAAGGCACGCGTCGCCTGCTGGATACCCTGATGCCGAAACCTGCCAGTATTCAGAAACCGAATTTCGATATCGTGGCGTGGAACGACAGCTTCGGCCACCTGATGGGCGTCGATTTCAACGCCATCCCGCCGGAAGATCGCAACTGTATTTACCTTTTCCTCACCCATCCGGCGTGGCGCGCGCGGCTCGGCAAACGTGACGACGTGCTGCCGATTTTCGTCTCCTACTTCCGCGCGGCCATGGCTGAGCACCGTGGCGACCCGCTCTGGGAAGCGAAGCTGGCGCGTTTTTTTGCGGTGTCCGAAGAGTTTAAAACCCTGTGGCACCAGCGTAACGACGTGCGCGGCGTGGAGAACCAGCTCAAGCTGTTCACCCATCCCGAGCTGGGGGATTTTCATCTCCAGCAGATGTACTGGTACTCCGCCCCGCGAAACGGATCGCGGCTGCTGGTCTATTTACCCGTGGATGAGGCAGGGGAGAAGGCGATGGCGTGGCTGGCGGAGCAGGGGAAGTAAGTTTTTTGCGAGGGGCTTTCAGGGAATCAGAGCTGGCTCTGCTAAGCGGATGAGACAGGTATAAGGTGGCGTTTAACTTAAACCAACCGACTGAATCGACATCATTTCGATGAGGGATTAAGTCGACTATACTCACGCCATGAGAAACCACTAATGTCGCCACTGATGATTGATTCCGCAGATTTCAGCCAAAAACTCGGCCTTATCTCCCGAAACGTCGAACACACCGAAGCGTTCCTGGCACGAGGTACGGCGGATTTTCATCTGCCGGGGTTTCTGCTGCCTGTCGGATACCGGCTTCTGAAATCGCGTTATGGTGATGAATATCGTCTCGTGACCACCGATGACGGCAAACCTTATACGGCGTATGCCGTAAAGCTTAAATTTCATAAAGAAATTACCTTTCCCCACGGTGCCGCCACGCAGGTGATGGTGTGGCGTACTCCGCGTGCCGTTCATCAACGCGTGATAAGCGGGTTGCCACAACTCTTTTTTCAGTGGGTGCTAAGCGAATACGACATCGTTGTCTCTGACAGCGAACAAACGGGCGACGGGCAACGGTTCTGGCTGCGCATGATCGACTGGGCGTTTACCATGAACTATCGCATTAGCGTGGCGGACGGTACGGTGGGAGAAGAGTGGACGTTAACGCCCGTAAATTCCTACGCTGAGCTGGAAGAGCGCTGGATTGCTTTTGCCTGGGGAAACGATCGTGAGGTTCATCCGCATCGCAGGCTTGTCATCAGTAAAACGTAACGGGCCGCATGCAGCGGCCCATTTTCATTAGCACTCAGTCACAATCGTGCTCAGCGGCAGGCGAGATTTCGGCAGCGTGGCGTTGAAATCTTCCACGCTGTGATGCCCGACCGGGACCACCACCAGGCTGGTGAAGCCTTTCTCTTTCAGGCCAAACTCTTCATCGAGGATCGCGGCGTCAAACCCTTCGATGGGTACCGCATCCAGGCCCATCGCGGCCACGCCCAGCAGGAAGTTGCCGACGTTCAGGTAAACCTGCTTCGCCATCCACTGGTCGTCATCTTTCAGATCCACGCGGTGCATGTCGGCAAAATAGCAGCGGCCTTTGTGATTCGCGGCTTTAGCTTCTGGCGTGGCGAAACGGCCGTCAGCCTCTTCCTGATCGACAACGCGCTCAAGCCAGGCATCGTCCATCGCGGTTTTCGCGCAGAACACCACCACGTGAGAGGCATCCAGCATTTTGCGTTCGTTAAACACATAGGTGCCCGCCGCGGATTTTGCCACGCGCGCTTTACCCTCTTCAGTGCTGGCAACAATAAAGTGCCACGGCTGGGAGTTGGTGCTGGACGGGCTGTATTGCAGCAGCGTTTTGATTTTTTCCGCTTCTTCTGCGGTCAGTTTTTTGGCTGGGTCGAACGCCTTGGTAGAGTGGCGTTTCAGGGCGACAGAAATAATATCCATAACAACTCCTGGTGATGAAATTCGCCCGCGGGCGGGCGTGAAAGGAAAGCAGATTACCGCGCGAAGCGGGAAAAGATAAGTGCGATTCGAGCGCTTATTCTGTTCGTCTGAGACGAACAATCAGGCTGGCCGAATCCACTTCTGATCTTTTTTCGGCAGTTTATCAACGACCAGATTCCACGAATCCGTAATCAGGTCGGTGACCAGTTCAGGCGTGATGTCGTCCGTGCCATAAAGGGAGATCCAGTGTTTTTTATTCAGATGGTAACCGGGCTCCACGCCACGGTAGATCTGCTGATTGAGCAGCGATTTTTCCGGATCGGATTTCAGGCTGACGTGGGCCCGACCGTGAGCCGTCGCCATCAGCATAAAAATTTTCCCGCCCACCTTAAACACGTCATACTCCGGGCCAAACGGCCAGCAATGTTCGGTAAAAGGCATCTCCAGCGCGACGCGTCTGGCATGTTCCTGCAAGGATTTACTGTCCATGGTTATCTTCCTCAGCAAGCCCGCGCCACATGGCTTCAAAGCCCAGCGCTTTAAAATCGACGGCACGGGACGGATCGCGCGCGGCAAACTCCATGGTGGTTTCAGCCAGCGATAAGAACATTGCATCACCGAAGGTCTTAAACTCGTCAGACATAAACACCGGGCGGATCGAACGACGACACAGTTCATGCAGTTCCGGGAACATGTCTTTCACCGCCTGCTCGGTTTCTGCGTTCAGCTTTTCACTGACGCCAATCTGGCGGATAGCCGCATGCGCCAGGGGGTTACGAATGCCCCAGTCTACATAGCTGTTCCAGATATTGCGGGTATGCTCTTTTGGCTCGGTGATGGTCCGATCGAGATTCGCCAGCATGGTCTGGCAGAGATCCTGCTTCAGATGCAGGTAGAGGGCATTCAGCAGATCGTCTTTGGTAGCAAAGTAGCGAAACAGTGTCCCTTCAGCGACGCCCGCATTACGGGCAATTAACGCCGTTGAGGCGGCAATACCTGACTGCGCAAACGCAGCCGTTGCTGCTTCCAGTAAGGCCTGTTTTTTATCTTCACTCTTCGGACGTGCCACTAAATTTTTCCTCCCGTCAATTGTAAAAGCCCTGATTGAAACACGAGCCTTGATACGCTGCAACGCGGAATGTCAAAGATCGAAAACCTTCTTGACGGCGTAATCATCCTATCTATAATGAGTGCTTACTCACTCATAATCAAGTATCACCCGCGCAATCCATCGGATGGGGCGCGTAGGCGGGTCAGGAAATGAAAAAGCCTCTATTCATCTGCGTGGTGTTAGTCATGATTATTGCTTCAGCTGCCAGTTTACCGTTTGTACTGAATGCCGGATTTGGCCAGCCACCGCAGGGTGCGCAGCTCTCTGAAGTGGAAGCCTCTCCGCACTATCGCGACGGGCAATTCCATAACACGCTCCCTACGCCGGGCTTTACCGGGCAACAAAATATGCTGGTGGCGTGGTGGCAGTTCCTTACCCGTAAAACCGAAAACGCCCGTCCTGCGCAGCCGCTGCCGCTGGTGAAAACCGATCTGGCGAGCCTGTCGCCTGAACAGGACACACTGGTGTGGCTCGGCCACTCCTCCTGGTATATGCAGCTGGCGGGGAAACGCATCCTGATCGATCCGGTTCTGAGTAGCTACGCCGCACCGTTCTCGTTCCTCAATAAAGCATTTGCGGGGGAGTACCCGTGGCGTGCGGAGAGCATGCCGGAGATCGACCTGCTGATTATCTCCCACGATCACTATGACCATCTGGATTACGCCACCATCAAGGCGCTGCTGCCGAAGGTTAAGCGCGTGGTCACCCCGCTGGGCGTGGGGTCGCATCTGCGCTACTGGGGGATGAACCCGGAGATTATCGACGAGCGGGACTGGAACCAGTCGGTGCATATCAGCGATGCGCTGACGGTGCACGTTCTGCCGGCGCGCCATTTTTCCGGGCGCGGCATTAAGCGTAACCAGACCCTGTGGGGCAGCTTTATGTTTGTCACCCCAGAGCAAAAGGTCTACTACAGCGGAGACTCCGGTTACGGCCCCCACTTCAAAGCGATTGGCGAGCAGTTTGGCGGAGTGGACTTAGCCATCATGGAAAACGGCCAGTACGACCAGGACTGGAAGTACATCCATATGCACCCGGCGGAAACGGCGCAGGCCTCGGCAGATCTCAATGCCAAAGCGGTCGTACCGGGACATAACGGGCGTTTTGTGCTGGCGAAGCATACCTGGAACGATCCACTGATCCAGCTGGCGAAAGCCAGTAAGGATAAAAACTACCGGCTGCTGACGCCGGAGCTGGGCGAGCCCGTGCGGGTGAGTGATACCACGCAACAATTTCGCGAGTGGTGGGAATAATGTTTAAGCGAGAAGCAGAGGGGGAGAGCAGTATGACGATTTCCGCTCAGGTCATTGATACGATTGTCGAATGGATCGATGACAACCTACACCAGCCGTTACGCATCGAAGAGATTGCCCGCCATGCGGGTTACTCAAAATGGCATTTACAGCGGCTGTTTATGCAGTACAAAGGCGAAAGTCTGGGGCGCTACATCCGCGAACGCAAGCTGCTGATGGCGGCGCGCGATCTGCGTGAGTCAGACGAGCGGGTGTACGACATCTGCCTGCGCTACGGGTTTGACTCGCAGCAGACGTTTACCCGCATCTTTACCCGCACCTTCAACCAGCCGCCCGGTGCGTACCGCAAAGAAAACCACGGTCGGGCGCACTGAAAAACATCCCCTCACCCTAACCCTCTCCCCAAAGGGACGATTACACCCTCGCCCCTTTGGGGAGAGGGCCGGGATGAGGGGATCAGACCGCACCATGCTTACCAGCTGTAATTCACCGTCGCCGTCACCGTCCGGCCAATCCCGTAGAAGCACGCCGTATCGCTTGCGCACGACGCCACATACTTCGTGTCTGCCACGTTATTGACGTTGAACTGCACGCTTGCCCCTTTCAGGCTGCGGTTCATCTCGCCCAGGTCGTAGCGCAGCATCGCGTCATACAGATCCACCGATGGCACCTTGAAGGTGTTCTTCGCATCGCCGTAGCTGGTGCCGATGTAGCGCATCCCCACGCCAGCGGTCAGGCTCTTCAGCGCCCCGCCCGGAACGGCATAACTGGCGAACGCCGATGCCATATGCGCCGGAATGCGCGCAGGCGTTTTGCCTTCAGTTCCCGCCACCGTGGTGCTTTCGGTTTTTGCATCGGTGTAAGTGTAGGAGCCAATCAGGTTGATGTTATCCATCAGCGTGGCGTGGATTTCCGCTTCAGCGCCTTTCGAACGCACCTTGCCCGCATTTTCGAACCAGCCTTCAGCGCTGTTATAGGTCGCGACGTTGTCCTGAGTTAAATCGTACAGCGCCAGGGTCATCAGCGTGGTGTCGACCGGCTGATATTTCACGCCAATCTCGGTCTGCTCCCCGGTAGTAGGCTTAAATGGCGTAACGCCCGGCGCACGGTTGGTTTGCAGGTTCGGTTCAAACGAGGTGCTGTAGCTGATGTACGGCGACAGGCCAGAATCAAACGCGTACAGCAGGCCGGTGCGCCAGGTAAATTTGCTGTCGTTCTGCTGGGTAACGCTGCTGTCGGTGAAGTCGTTGGTACGCACTTCGCTCCAGTCGTAGCGCCCGGAAACCAGCCACTCCCAGTTGTTCCAGCTCATCTGATCCTGAAGATACAGGCCCATCTGGTCGAGATTTTGCTGCTCGTCGGACGCTGTTTTGAAGGTGCTTTCATTCACGTTCACGCCGTAAACCGGGTTTGTCCAGTCGAGGTCATACTGTGAGCCGCTCCCGCGCGCCAGCAGCTGTTTATCCTTGCTGGTCTTGTAATCAAACCCGCCGAGCAGGGTGTGGTTGACGCTTCCGGTCTCCAGCAGATATTCCAGCTGGTTATCAAGGCCAAATTCGTTGGTCGTGCGCTCTTCACGCTGGGCGCGACGGGTCAACACCGTGCTGTTGGCCGTGCTGTTGGCGTAAACCAGATAACGATATTTCTGCTTGATGGTGGCGTAACGGGCGTTCTGGCGGAAGGTGAGGTTGTCGGCGAACTGGTGTTCCAGCTCGTAGCCAATCATCGTCTGCTCGCGCCAGGACTGATTGTAATTCGGATCGCTGACGTTAAAGTCGCGCGGGATGTATTTCCCGTCGACGCTTTTCACCGTACCGTAGGCGGGCAGGAAATTGCGGTATCCGGCATCCGGATCTTTCTGGTAGCTGGTCAGCAGCGTAAAGCGGGTCTGATCGTTCGGGTACCAGGTGATCGCCGGGGCGATCGCCATCCGCGTCTCTTTATAATCGTCCACCTGATTATGCTGCGTACGGGCGATACCGTTCACGCGATACAGCACGCGGCCGTCGTCGCTCAGCCGGCCGCCGAAATCAAACGCACCTTCGGCGAGATCGTGATTGCCGGTGCGGAACTGCACGTTGTGAATGGCCTCCGCCGTCGGGCGCTTGCTGGTCATGCTGATTAACCCGCCAGGATTCACCTGGCCAAACAGCACCGACGCCGGGCCGCGCACCAGCTCCACGCGCTCCAGCAGCCACGGGTCAACTGTGCCCGTCTGTGAGGAAGCCGTTGCGCCAAAGCTTAAGCCATCGAGGAATTTCGGCACATAGCTAAAGCCGCGCACAAACACCTCGTCGTTACGGTTAGACGAGCCCCGGTACTCGGTAAACACGCCCGCCGAGTAGCGCAGCGCCTGCGAAACGGAGGTGACGTCCTGCATGTTCATCTGATCGCGGGTGATCACCGATACCGACTGCGGCGTCTTCACGATCTCCGCGCTGGTCTTGGTGGCGGAGAGCGTTTTCGTCGCCACAATGCCTTTTACGGGCGCAGTGGGCTCTTCACTCACGCCCTGCGTTACCGTAATCGTTTCTTCTTTCGTTTCTGCCTGAGCCGCGACGCTGGTCGTCGCCAGACTCAGCAGCCAGAGCTGCATTATCTTATTATTTTTAAACATTTTTATTGAACGTCCTTGGTTGCTATCGCCATAAAAACACCGGTAAATCGTCGTTGATGATATTGCAAATTATTACCATTTGCATTAGCGTTGTTAACAAATTTCGTTGGGGAACAAGCGGTAATGAAGAGGGTATGGAGTGGGTTGCTGTTGGGGATCGGCGCGCTGCCCGCCGTGGCGGCAACGTGCGAGCAATCGTCCCGGCAGGGCGATATTCAGGGAAAGTTTGATGCCAGCGGCGAAGTCTGCTTCTCCCTGCCTGAATTGGGTGAAAATTACGTTTCCGCCACGCTGCATGGCGTGACGGATGCGCGCCTGCTGGACGGACAAAACCGCCGCATTCGCACGCTGGTCGAAAACGGTCCTGCCGACGGGGAACACACGCTGCTGTTTGCTCTGCCGGTGAAACAGAACACCTCGCTGGTGCTACACGGCGAAGCCGGCAAGCCGTGGCGTTTTCAGTGGCGAATGAAAGAGACCTCTCCGTTACCACGCGTGCAGATGCTGGTGCCAGAAAGCCCGACGCTGAAGGCGCTGGCAAACGACATTTCTGCCGGTGGAAGTACCGAGGCGTTCTGGCAGGCGCAGCGTCGACAGGGAACGCCGATGGTTGAGCCGGTAGATGCGAGCCATAAGCGCGTGACCTTTCTGTGGCGCGGCGCGCGGGATAACGTCTTCATTCTCGGCTCTCCGGCGGGGGATCACGATCCGCTGTTCCGCCTGGGCAACAGCGACGTCTGGTTCCGCAGCTACGTGGTCCCCGCTGATACGGTGATGCAGTACAAGCTCGCCCCCGATGTGCCGATCGTTGAAGGCTCTGCCCGCGATCAACGCCGCGCCATCCTGGTGAGCGCGCAGGCCGATCCGCTTAACCCGAATACCTTCGGGGAGCAGAAGACCGATCGCTGGAATCGCTATTCTCTGCTCGATCTCAGCCCGGCGCGCTACTGCTCCGTTCGGGCTACGGCACAGCCGCTGGTACACGGGACGTTGAGCCGCCAGAGGCTGAGCAGCAACATCCTCGGCAATGCCCGCGACGTGATGATCTACCAACCGCGCGGCGCACAGCCTGCACGCTGGACGCTCATCCTCTTCGACGGACAGGTTTATCAGGACGAATACCATTTTGCCAACGTGCTGGACGGTCTGATTGCCCGGCATCACCTGCCACCGATTAACGTGGTGTTTATCGACAGCCTCGATCACGCCCGTCGCGGCAACGAGCTGCCGCCGAACCCGGATTTTGCTGACTTTATGGCGCACGAACTGCTGCCGTGGCTGCGGGGGAAGGGCATTGGCATGCAGCGGCAGAAAACCGTACTGGCAGGATCAAGCTATGGGGGAATTGCCTCTTCATGGGTAGCGCTGCGCTATCCGCGCCTGTTTGGCAACGTGCTGAGCCTTTCCGGTTCTTACTGGTGGGCGCCAGAAGGTGACGCCCCCGGCTGGCTGACGCGTCAGTACCAACAGTCTCCACCGTATCCGGTGCGTTTCTGGTTACAGGCCGGGAAGTTTGAAACCACGGGGCCGGGCGGCGGTATCTATCGCACCACGCAGGATTTTGAACAGGTGCTGAGGAATAAAGGCTACCGCGTCAGCTTCCACCCCTCATCCAGCGGCCACGACTACGCGGCCTGGTGTGAAGCGCTAATCCACGGGATGCGCGATCTCACTGGCTTACGACGCCAGTGAAAACCAGCGGCGCCAGATGAAACGCAGGATAAAGAATTCGATGGCGCCGAGCACCAAAAACCACAGACAGAACAGAATGGTGTACAGCTGATTCAGATCGACCATATGAAAGGTCTGAACCAGCTTCTGCGCCAGCACCAGACCCAGCGACGGCGCAGGTAATAGCAGGCAGGAGAGCAGGGCCATCAGCAAAATGCCCCCTGCGGTGAGCAGCGATTCTAACGGGTGTTTCATCGTAATGTTAATCGTCAGTTAAAAATGTCATTGTCCGGCATCCTGAAACGTAAAGCAATATCATGCCCACTGGCAAAATTGGGTGAAAGGCCACCGTTATTCTGAGAATTAATAACAGAAAATAGATAATATTTCCGCGGCGATTAAATTAATATCGCGTTATGTAAATAAACGTCTTTCTCACGAAAATAATTTTACAAAGCTATAGGTGCTATATCCAATTAACGTCGCAATAACAATGGCTGCGACAATGTATAACGCCAGGCGCCGTCCGCGATAAATACCAAACATGCTTCCTCCTCGTTTAGTGTTGGTTTAGAAATATTTTGTAAAAATCAACGCGTCGAAATAATTTTAATCAGTTTTGAATAACCGGGTAGTCAATATATTGCGGTAGATCAATTTAACCCGCAAGATTTAAAAATGAATTATTTAAAGCCAGAAAGGAATTCCGGCTTCCGTCCACCGGATATTGAAGGAAAAATACCATGACCAAAAAAAATTTCTCGCAGAATATGCCACCCGCAGGCGGGCAGGCGTACCAGCAGACCGTAGAGCAGGTGCTTGCTCAGGCGCAGAGCCAGGCTAATGGCCTGGACCGCGCCGAGGCGCAGGCACGTTTGCAGAAACATGGCCCGAACGCGCTGCCGGAGAAAAAAGGCAAGCCGGGCTGGCTGCGTTTTCTCGCGCATTTTAACGATGTCCTGATTTACGTCCTGCTGGCGGCCGCCGTATTAACGGCAGTCATGGGACACTGGGTTGATACGCTGGTTATTCTGGGCGTGGCGGTAATCAATGCCTTAATTGGCCACATTCAGGAAAGTAACGCGGAAAAATCCCTGAAGAGTATTCGCAATATGCTCTCCAGCGAGGCGCGCGTTATTCGTAACGGCAACCATGAAACTATCCCGACGACGGAAATCGTCCCGGGCGATATTATTGTGTTGCGCGCAGGTGATCGTATTCCGGCGGATATGCGTTTAATCGAAGCGCATAATTTACGTGTGGAAGAGGCAATTCTGACCGGTGAATCCACCGTGGTGGATAAACACACGAACCCGCTGAACGGCGAATTACCGCTGGGCGACCGCACGAACCTGGTCTTTTCCGGTACGACGGTCAGCGCGGGCGGCGGCGTGGGCGTGGTCATTGCCACGGGCCAGGAGACCGAACTCGGCCACATCAACCAGATGATGGCGGGCATTGAAAAACACCGCACCCCGCTGCTGGTGCAGATGGACAAGCTGGGTAAAGCGATCTTCGCCATCATTCTGGCGATGATGGCCGCGCTGTTTGTCTTCAGCCTGGTGTTCCGCGAGATCCCGATGGGCGAGCTGCTGCTCTCCCTGATTAGCCTGGCGGTAGCCTCCGTGCCGGAAGGACTGCCGGCGATTATCTCCATTATCCTCTCCCTGGGCGTGCAGGCGATGGCGCGCAAGCGGGCGATTATCCGCAAGCTGCCGACGGTTGAAACCCTGGGCGCGATGACCGTGGTCTGCTCGGATAAAACCGGCACCCTGACCATGAACGAGATGACGGTGAAAGCCATCATCACCGCCGATACGTGCTATCGCGTGGACGGCAACAGCTACGAGCCGGTGGGCAACATCTACCTCGAAGGCAGCGACGAGCCGGTGCAGATCCAGCCGGGCACCGTGCTGGAGCAGTACCTGCGCACCATCGACCTGTGTAACGACAGCCAGCTGATTCAGGACGAGCGCGGGCTGTGGGGCATCACCGGCGGCCCGACCGAGGGCGCGCTGAAGGTGCTGGCGGCGAAAGCGCACCTCGCGCCGGTCGAGACCACGCTGGTTAACAAGATCCCGTTCGACTCGCAGTACAAGTACATGAGCACCCACTACCAGATTGGCGGTGAGGAGCAGATTTTGATCACCGGCGCGCCGGACGTGATTTTCGCCCTGTGTGAGCAGCAGCAGACCCGCAACGGTGCGCAAGCCTTTGACCGCGCGTACTGGGAAACGGAGATGGAGCGCTATGCGCGTCAGGGGCTGCGCATGGTCGCCGCGGCGTTCAAGCCAGCGAACGGCGAGCAGGCATTAACTCACGACGACCTGAGCCACGGTCTGATCTTCCTCGGCATTGCCGGGATGATGGATCCGCCGCGTCCGGAAGCGATTGAGGCGATTAACGCCTGCCAGCAGGCGGGGATCCGCGTGAAGATGATCACCGGGGATCACCCGCAGACGGCGATGAGCATCGGCCAGATGCTGGGGATCACCAACAGCGAGCAGGCGGTCACCGGCTACCAGCTGGAGAAGATGGACGACGCCGAGCTGGCGGAAGCGGCGGTGAAGTATGACATCTTCGCCCGTACCAGCCCGGAGCATAAGCTGCGCCTGGTGAAAGCGTTGCAGGACAAAGGCGAAATCGTCGGCATGACCGGCGACGGCGTGAACGATGCCCCGGCGCTGCGCCAGGCGGACGTGGGTATCGCGATGGGCATCAAAGGCACGGAAGTGACCAAAGAGGCGGCGGACATGGTCCTGACGGACGATAACTTCGCCACCATCGCCAGCGCAGTGAAAGAGGGGCGTCGCGTTTACGACAACCTGAAGAAGACCATCCTGTTCATCATGCCGACCAACCTGGCGCAGGGGCTATTGATTGTGATTGCGCTGCTGGCGGGGAACATCATTCCGCTGACGCCGGTGCTGATCCTGTGGATGAACATGGCGACCTCCGCCACGCTCTCCTTCGGTCTGGCCTTCGAGGCCGCCGAGCGCAACATTATGCGCCGCCCGCCGCGTCAGACCGGGCAGCACGTGATGGACGCCTACGCCGTCTGGCGCGTAGCCTTCGTCGGCACCATGATTGCCATCGCCGCCTTTGCGCTGGAAGCCTGGCTGGCCCCGCGCGGCCACAGCGCGGAGTTCATCCGCACCGTGCTGTTGCAGATGCTGGTCTGTGCCCAGTGGGTATACATGATTAACTGCCGCAACACCGACGGGTTCTCTCTGAACCGCGGCCTGCTGGCGAACAAAGGGATCTGGCTGGTGACGGGCGTGCTGTTCCTGCTCCAGGCGGCGATTATCTACCTGCCATTTATGCAGATGCTGTTCGGCACCGAAGCGCTGCCGCTGCGCTACTGGTTCGTGACGCTGGCGGTGGCGGGGGTGATGTTCTTCGTCGTCGAAATCGAGAAGCGACTGACCCGCAGGTTCCGTAAGGCTGCATAACCTTTTGCCCTCACCCTAACCCTCTCCCACAGGGAGAGGGAACTCTGACCTCCCTCTCCCTGTGGGAGAGGGCCGGGGTGAGGGCAACAACGCCGAGGTACTCCCATGAAATTCCCACTCCTGTTCGCACTCCTCGTCTGCACCCTGCCACCCGCATTCGCCGCCATTCCCGTGCGTGTCGCCACCGTGGAGCAGACCGCCCACGCCGCCGAGCGTCAGATCCCGGGCCGCATTGAAGCCATTCACACCGTTGAGCTGCGCGCCCGCACGGAAGGCGTGATAACGAAAATCCACTTCCGCGACGGCCAGTACGTGAAAAAAGGCGACGTGTTGTTCGAACTGGACGACGCCGAGCCGCGCGCCGCCCTGCGTCTGGCGCAGGCCGAAGTGAGAAGCGCCGAAGCCACGCTGCGTCAGGCGCAGCAGCAGCTGTCCCGCTTCGAAAGCCTGGGCAGCAGCAACGCCATCAGCCGCCACGACGTGGACAACGCCCGCATGCAGCGCGACGTAGCGAGCGCCGCGCTGGAGCAGGCGAAAGCCCGGCTCGACACCCGCAGCGTCACCCTCAACTACACGCGCATTACCTCACCGATTGACGGACGCGTGGGGCACAGCAACTTTCACGTCGGCAGCCTAATCAACCCGGCCAGCGGTGTGCTGGTGGAGGTGGTGCAGCTTGATCCGATCCGCATTGCCTTTGCGCTGGAAGAGGGCGCGTTTGCCACCAAAGCCGGACAGCATGCGGATATCAGCGCCATGAAGCAGGCCTGGCAGGCGCTGATTGACAGCAACGGCCAGCGCATCAGCGGGGAACTGACCTCCGTGGACAACCGCATCGACCCGCGCACCGCCAGCGTGATGCTGCGCGCCGAGTTCGCCAACCCGCGCCATCAGCTGCTGCCCGGCGGCAACGTGAACGTCTACCTGCGTCCGGTAAGCGAGCAACCGGTGCTGACTCTGCCCGCCGCTGCCGTACAGCAGAATGGCGACGGGTTCTTCGCATGGGTGGTTAACGCCGATGGCAAAGCCGAAATGCGTCCGCTGAAGGTCGCCGGGCAGATCGGCCAGCAGTTCCGGATTGCCTCCGGCGTGAAGCCCGGTGAGCGAGCGATTACTGACGGTGCGCAGCGCGTGCAGCCAGGCGCAGCCGTCCAGATACTGAATTAAGGAGCCATCATGCTGACGTTTTTCATCAAACGCCCGCGCTTTGCGATGGTGATTGCGCTGGTTATCACCCTGCTGGGGGCCATCGCGCTGAAGATTATTCCGGTGGAGCAGTACCCGCAGATCACCCCGCCGGTCGTGAATGTGTCAGCGTCTTGGCCGGGCGCCAGCTCGGCTGACGTGGCGGAGGCCATCGCCACGCCGCTGGAAACGCAGCTGAACGGGGTGGATCATATGCTCTATATGGAGTCCACCAGTTCGGACGAAGGCACGTACAGCCTGAACATCACCTTTGCGGCAGGCACCGACCCGGATCTCGCCGCCATCGACGTGCAGAACCGCGTGGCGCAGGCCGTGGCGCAGCTGCCGACCGAGGCACAGCAAAACGGCGTGCAGGTGCGCAAGCGCGCCACCAACCTGATGATGGGGGTAAGCCTTTACTCACCGAACAACACCCACACGCCGCTGTTCGTCAGCAACTACGCCAGCACCCAGGTGCGCGAGGCGCTGTCGCGTCTGCCGGGCGTCGGGCAGGTACAGATGTTTGGCGCACGGGACTACAGCATGCGCATCTGGCTGCGTCCGGACCGCATGAACGCCCTGAACGTGACCAGCGATGACGTGGCGCAGGCGCTGCGCGAGCAGAACGTGCAGGGGGCGGCAGGCCAGGTCGGCACGCCGCCGGTATTCAACGGCCAGCAGCAGACGCTGACCATTAACGGGCTGGGGCGCTTAAACCAGGCCGAAGACTTTGCCAGCATCATTATCCGCGCCGGAGAGATGGGGCAACTGGTGCGCCTGAAGGACGTCGCCACCATCGAGCTTGGCTCGCGCAGCTACAGCTCTGGCGCACAGCTGAACGGGCATGACTCCGCCTATCTCGGTATCTACCCAACGCCGTCCGCCAACGCCCTGCGCGTGGCCGACGCGGTGCGCGCGGAGCTGGAACGGTTATCCACGCGCTTCCCGGACGATCTGGTCTATGAAGTCAAATTCGACACCACCTCGTTTGTGGCCGCCACCATCAAAGAGATTGGCGTCTCGCTGGCGCTGACGATGCTGGCGGTGGTGGTCGTGGTGTCCCTGTTCCTGCAAAGCTGGCGCGCGACGCTGATTGTTGCCCTTGCCATTCCGGTGTCGCTGGTGGGCACCTTTGCGGTGCTCTACACGCTCGGCTACTCCGCCAATACGCTGAGCCTGTTCGCCATCATTCTGGCGCTGACGATGGTGGTGGATGACGCCATCGTGGTGGTGGAGAGCGTCGAAACGCTGATGGCGGAAGGGCAGAGCCGTACGGCGGCGACCGCGCTGGCGCTGCGCCAGATTGCCGGGCCGGTGATTGCCACCACGCTGGTGCTGCTGGCGGTGTTTGTGCCGGTGGCGCTCCTGCCGGGGATCGTGGGCGAGCTGTACCGCCAGTTCGCGGTGACGCTCTCGACTGCCGTCACGCTCTCAAGCCTGGTGGCGCTGACCCTGACACCCGCGCTCTGCGCGCTGCTGCTGCGCCCGCGCCCGGCGCAGCCCGCCGCGATTTTCCGTGGCTTCAACCGCGGGCTGGACGCCACGCGCACGCTTTACACCCGGATCGTGAGCGTGTTCAACCTCCGTCCGTGGCTGGCGATGCTGGCCACCGCAGGCGCGGCGGCGGTGGTGGTATTCAGCTTCATGTCGATGCCAAAGGGCTTCCTGCCCCAGGAGGATCAGGGCTACTTCTTCGCCAGTGTCCAGCTGCCGGAGGCAGCCTCGCTGGAGCGCACCGAAGCGGTGATGACCACCGCGCGCGAGCTGATCGCTAAAAACCCGGCGGTAGAAGACGTGATTCAGGTCTCCGGGTTTAACATCCTCAACGGCACCAGCGCATCGAACGGCGGGTTTATCTCCATCATGCTCAAAGACTGGAGCGAGCGTCCGCCGCTGGATGAGGTGATGGGCACCCTTCAGCGCCAGCTGCTGGCCCTGCCGGAAGCGACCATCATGACCTTTGCGCCGCCGACGCTGCCGGGGCTGGGCAACGCCTCCGGCTTCGACCTGCGCATTCAGGCGCAGGCGGGGCAAAGCCCGGCGGAGCTGGAGCGCGTGACGCGTGAGGTGCTGGCGAAAGCCAACCAGCACCCGCAGCTAAGCCGCGTGTTCACCACCTGGAGCAGCAACGTGCCGCAGATGACGCTTACCGTTGACCGCGAGCGCGCGGCCCGCCTCGACGTGCCGGTGTCGCGCATCTTCAGCAGCCTGCAAACCGCCTTTGGCGGCACGCGCGCTGGGGATTTCAGCGTCAACAACCGCGTCTACCACGTAGTGATGCAGAACGAAATGCAGTGGCGCGAGCGCGCGGAGCAAATCAGCGACCTGTTCGTGCGCAGCAACAGCGGCGAGCGGGTGCGTCTGAGCAACCTCGTCACCATCACGCCGACCGTCGGCGCACCATTCATTCAGCAGTACAACCAGTTCCCGTCGGTATCGGTGAGCGGCTCGGCAGCGGAAGGGGTGAGCAGTAGCACCGCAATGGCGGCGATGGGCGAGATTCTGGCGGAAAACCTGCCAGCCGGGTACGACTACGCCTGGAGCGGCATGTCGTATCAGGAGCAGCAGACCGGCAATCAGGCGATATGGATTGTGCTGGCGGCGGTGGTGATGGCGTGGCTGTTCCTCGTCGCCCAGTATGAGAGCTGGACGCTGCCGGCGAGCGTGATGCTCTCGGTGCTGTTCGCCATCGGCGGGGCGCTGGTCTGGCTGTGGCTGGCGGGCTACGCCAACGATGTGTATGTGCAGATTGGTCTGGTGCTACTGATAGCCCTCGCCGCCAAGAACGCAATTCTTATCGTGGAGTTTGCCCGCGCCCGGCGCATGGACGGAATGGCGATTGTCGATGCCGCACGGGAGGGGGCATCGCGCCGCTTCCGCGCGGTAATGATGACCGCCGTGTCGTTCATTATCGGCGTTCTGCCGATGATGCTGGCGACCGGGGCGGGTGCCCAGAGCCGCCGCATCATCGGCACTACGGTGTTCAGCGGCATGCTGGTGGCGACGGTAGTGGGGATTCTGTTCATCCCCGCGCTGTTCGTGCTGTTCCAGCGCCTGCGCGAGTGGGGCCACGGCCTTACGGACTCGTCGCCCACAGCTCACAGTGCTTCTGCACCAGAGAAATCAGCGAGCCGCCATCGGCAATAAAGTCCCGCATGCGCTGCGCCTCGCTCTTGCCCTGCTTTAACAGCAGGGCAATCTCATTGATTGCGCTTGTCGCGCCGAGCTTCTCGGCCGACGGCGCAACCTGCTCCAGCAGCCAGGCGATATCTTCCGCCACGGTTTTGTGCTCGCCGGTATGCACGTCCGTCAGAATGCCTTCCAGCCCGTAGCGACAGGCCTGAAAACGGTTAAAGCGGTACAGCAGAAAATCCCGTTCCTGATGCTTATACGGCCGCGTGGTCAGCAGCCAGTGCGACGTCGCCTGAATAAGCCCGGCGATGTTAATGGCGTGGCCGAGCGTCAGCGGCGTATCCATCACCCGCACCTCGACGGTGCCGAAGTGCGGGCTGGGGCGGATGTCCCAGTGCAGATCCTTAATGCTGTCGATCATGCTGGTGGAACTCAGGCGGCGGAACAGCCCCTCGAACTCCTGCCAGCTGTTGACCCACGGCATCTGACCGTTATCCGGGAAGCCCGAGAAGATGTTGAGACGCGATGAGGCGAACTTCGTGTCCGTGCCCTGCATATACGGTGATGCGGCGGCCAGGGCGATAAAGTGCGGCACAAAGCGCGACAGGCCGTGCAGCAGATAAATGGCGTCGTCCCCGGTCCGACAGCCGACGTGTACGTGCTGGCCGAACACCGTCGCCTGCAAAATCAGGTAGCCAAAGCGCTCCAGCGTGACGTTATAGCGCTCGTCGTCGCACACCTCCTGACGCTGCCATTTCTGGAACGGATGCGTCCCACCGCCGCAGATCTGGATATGTTGCTCTTCCGCCGCCCGCAGGATGCTCTGCTGCATCACTGAAAACTGCGCCGCTGCCTGGTCGATGGTCTGGCACACGCCGGTGGCGATTTCGAGCATGCTTTCGGTGATGTCGTGTTTGACTTCGCCCCCTTTGATGTCGTCTTTGACGGCGGCGATGAGGGCAGAGGAGTCCTGGCTCAGATCGTAACCCGGCGGGTTAACCACCTGGAGTTCGAGCTCAATGCCGAGGGTATAAGGTTCAGAGGACTT
The DNA here is from genome assembly GCF_049238705.1 of Enterobacter cloacae complex sp. IR5403. Classification (NCBI taxonomy): domain Bacteria; kingdom Pseudomonadati; phylum Pseudomonadota; class Gammaproteobacteria; order Enterobacterales; family Enterobacteriaceae; genus Enterobacter; species Enterobacter cloacae complex sp. IR5403. The sequence goes on from NZ_JBMKHP010000002.1 coordinate 231,573, forward strand.
GAAATCGGGTAAGGGCATGGCGCACTCCGTTGTCTGTTATGTGTTGAGTATAGACAATGGGCGTGGCGCGCTCTTTTCAGGGTGGTATAACTGATAGCAGGCTTAGCAAAAGGGGAGTGATCCATGTCTGACTATCCAACCATTGCGCTGACAGGACCCGGTGCAATTGGGACCACCATTGCCGCGGTGCTGCATGAAGCGGGCCGCACGCCGCTGCTGTGTGGTCGCACCGCGCATCCGGAACTGCGCCTGCGTCACGATGAGGGTGAAATTGTGGTGCCCGGTCCGGTACTCACCGATCCCAGCGTCATTACGCGCCCCGTTGACCTCGTTTTTTTGGCGGTAAAAACGACGCAAAATGCCGACAGCGCCGGGTGGCTGCACGCCCTGTGCGATGAAACCACCGTGGTCTGCGCGCTGCAAAACGGCGTGGAGCAGAAAGCCCAGCTTGCGCCTTTGGTCAATGGCGCAACGGTGCTGCCCTCGGTGGTCTGGTTCCCCGCCCAGCGCGAGCCGGATGCCTCCGTCTGGCTGCGGGCGAAGCCGCGCCTGACGTTACCGGACGTGCCGCAGGCGCAGCGGGTGGTGGAGGCGCTTCGCGGGACGCGCTGTGACGTTGCGCTCTCGACAGATTTCACTACCGTCGCCTGGCGCAAGCTGCTGCAAAACGCGGTCGCCGGGCTGATGGTGCTGGCCAATCGCCGCGCCGGAATGTTCAGGCGCGAAGATATCAGCGAGCTGGCGCTGGCCTACCTGCGCGAGGGGCTGACCGTCGCCCGCGCCGAAGGGGCGAAGCTGGACGATGCGGTGGCGGAGGAGATCCTGGCGAACTTCCAGCGCGCGCCAGTGGATTTGGGCACGTCGATCCTCGCCGATCGTCAGGCGGATCGCCCGATGGAGTGGGATATTCGCAACGGCGTGATCCAGCGCTATGGGCGCAGGCACGGGATTGCGGTGCCCATCAGCGATGTGGTCGTACCGCTGCTGGCGGCGGGGAGTGAGGGGCCGGGCTAACGGCCACTGTTTTTCCGTTCGGCAAGGTAATGGGCGGCCGTGCTGCCCATCGCTTTTCTAAACAGGGTGATAAACGTATTCATGCCTGAGAGTGGCGGCGGGCCGATAGAGAGGGAGGGAGATGAATATGAATGTCCGCTCTGTGCCAATGACGGACGTTGGTTCTTTCCAAAGCGCCGTAGAACGATTCTTTTGAATTAATGATTTAGAGTAAATACGCTCACATTGATTGTCTTAACCATTCACCGTGCGTAAGAGAAAAAAGCAGGCTCGGCGGCGCGCCTTTCACATCATGAATTTCTTTGATGTATTGCAACCCAGCTTTTTGAAGGACTTTCTGCGATGCCACGTGGTTACCTCTCACTACGGCAGATATCTCGGTTAGCTTTAATTCACAAAATCCATATCTGACAGAGTTTTTCGAAAACTCTGTCGCCAGACCTTTTCCCCATGCCTCGGTGGCGAAACGATATCCTAAATTATTAATTAATAAATTCGCATAACTGCTGATACTCAGACCGCCAAAACCGATGATTCTTTCCGGGCTATCCTTCAAAGAGATTGCCCAGTTTCCAAAATTGTGAGTTTCCCAGTGGTTAATCCAGCGAGCTAAAACAGTTTGTGCATGCTGTATGTCAGGATACGGCCCTGCTGGGTTAAAGGTGTTCGTAGCCGGGTCACCATAAATTCTGAAAAGGTCATCCAGGTCAGATTCAGTTACGCGACGAAGATACAGTCGGGTGGGGTGAAGTTGCAAAACTACTTCCTTAATAAAGAGTCATTAGCAAAGTTGGATAACTGTTTTTATAGTAAGGAAAAAGTAGGTTCGCAACATCTCACGCATCATTTACTTTACAGAGCTGTTGGCAAAAATTTCGATGCTGGATACAGATTTGAATATCGCTATGTCCGCTTCTCGATCTTAACGGACATTCAACAAACAACGCTATTCTTTTAGTAAGGCCAAAGTCCTGCTTTTTACCCAGCAGAGCCCCGGCCTCCCATCACCCGACTCAATGCGCCGTTATATAAGGCTCCTTCACAAACTCCGCCAGCAGCCAGACCATATCATGCAGCAGCCCGGTGAGTTCTTTCGCCACGCTCACAGGCAACGTTCCGCCCATTACCGCCAGCGTTAACGCCACGGCATAGTCCACCTGCAACGCCGTATCCTGCCAGCAGTCCGGCACGCAGGAGGCGATCTTTTCCCCTGCGATCAGCTGTTCAACCAGATACGAAGGCAGTTCGGCATCGCAGCATTCCCGCAGCCGTTTCAGCGCTGCCAGCAGTTGCTTACAGAGTGTGGCAAATGTCACCGCATCGTCCGTTTCCACCAGTACGCTTACGTACGCCGCACAGGTGTCAGCCAGTTCAAAGAGATCCGCAGAATCGGGAAGTTGCAGGTGAAGAAGGTGATGAACAGCGCTTTCTTCAGCGCGTACGTATGAAAATCCAGGGGTAGTCGCCATTTAGCATCCTCGTTGTCCAAAAAAATGTCATGTTATGCTAACGGGTTCCTACGCCCGGTTACGGATGTGCCGCAACGCAGGCACTTTACGACTGTGAAGAAGGGATGAAAAGGGATGCCCATGAATTACATAAGGTTGCTTGCAGGTTTGCGAGGCGGCTTCCAGAAGGGCATTGCCGGGTGGCGGATGCGCCTTACCCGGCCTACAAAACCGCCAACCAGCCAACCAACCCGCGACACGAAGCGTAGGCCCGCGCAAGCGCAGCGCCGCCGGGCACAGCCACACCGTAGTTACCCCTCGCTCATCATCGCCAGAAACCGCTTCACCGTCCGCGAACGCTCAAAGCGCCGCCAGCAGAGCGCGATATCGGTATAAAGCTCCGGCGAGCGCAGCGCATGGTAGGTGACATTCGGCGGAGAAATAGCGGCCATCGATTTCGGCACCAGCGCGAACCCGCCGCCAGCGGAGACCATGCTCAGGGAAGAGGAAAGTTGTGAGGATTGCAGCGTGTGTTGCATATCGATCCCGGCCCGCTCGCAGCTGCCGTAAACGCGGTCATACAGCCCCGGCGCGACCTCCTGGGGGAACAGCACCACCGGCGTATTCCGCAGCTCATCCAGCGCCAGATCTCCGCACGTCGCCAGGGGATGATCGCGATGCAGCGCCACCACCATCGGCTCCCGATCGAGGATTTTTAACTCAAACACCTTGCTGCTCTCGCACGGCAGGCGCACAAAGGCGATATCCAGCTCACCCTCCGCCAGCATCGTCGTCAGCGACGACATATTGGCTTCCACCTGGTGAACCTGCACCGCCATGTTCTGCACCTGAAACTGACGTATCAGGGCGAAGATTTTAGGATGAAAAGCATCTGAACTGGTGATGCCAATCGACAGGCTGCCGTTCAGCCCGCGCGCGATGCCCCTGGCTTTTTCCAGCGCGGCGTCGCTCAGCGCCAGGATCTTACAGGCGTCCTCATAGAAGGCTTCTCCCGCCTCGGTCAGCTCCACGCCCCGCGTCAGGCGCCTGAACAGCGGCGTGCCCACTTCCTCTTCGAGCCGTTTGATCTGCTGACTCAGAGGAGGCTGTGAAATACCCAGCGCTTTGGCCGCCCTGGTGAAGTGTCGCTCGCGTGCTACCGCGACAAAATAGCGCAGATAACGAAGTTCCATATCAAAAACGTCTCAAACCAGCATGGATTCTATATTGGAACTCTCTGCTGAATCGGGTCAACATTTATTTAACCTTTATAAATAAAGTTGAAGAGGACGGGCATGATGATGCATTCATCTGCATGCGACTGTGAGGCGAGTTTATGCGAGACCCTGCGTGGGTTCTCGGCTCAGCATCCTGACAGCGTGATCTATCAGACATCGCTAATGAGCGCCCTGCTAAGCGGCGTCTACGAAGGGGAGACGACCATCGCCGACCTGCTGGCACACGGTGATTTTGGTCTCGGTACCTTTAACGAGCTGGATGGCGAAATGATTGCCTTCAGCAGCCAGGTGTACCAGCTGCGCGCCGACGGCAGCGCCCGCGCCGCGAAGCCGGAGCAAAAAACGCCGTTCGCGGTGATGACCTGGTTCCAGCCGCAGTACCGCAAAACCTTCGACGGGCCGGTCAGCCGTCAGCAGATCCACGACGTGATCGACCAGCAAATCCCCTCCGATAACCTGTTCTGCGCGCTGCGCATCGACGGCAATTTCCGCCACGCGCACACCCGCACCGTACCGCGCCAGACGCCGCCGTACCGGGCAATGACCGACGTGCTGGATGACCAGCCGGTGTTCCGCTTCAACCAGCGCGAGGGCGTGCTGGTGGGGTTCCGCACCCCGCAGCATATGCAGGGCATTAACGTGGCGGGCTATCACGAACACTTCATCACCGACGATCGTCAGGGCGGGGGCCACCTGCTCGACTATCAGCTGGAGAACGGCGTGCTCACCTTCGGGGAGATCCACAAGCTGATGATTGACCTGCCCGCCGACAGCGCGTTTTTACAGGCCAACCTGCACCCCAGCAACCTTGATGCGGCTATCCGCGCCGTCGAAAACTAACAGGAGAACTACCGTGAACAGTGAGAAACAGTCACGTCAGTGGGCGCACGGCGCCGATATGGTTGTCGGCCAGCTGGAAGCGCAGGGCGTGAAGCAGGTGTTCGGCATACCGGGCGCGAAGATCGACAAGGTCTTTGACTCCCTGCTGGACTCCTCCATCGAGATTATCCCGGTGCGTCACGAGGCGAACGCGGCGTTTATGGCGGCAGCGGTAGGACGGTTAACCGGCAAGGCCGGGGTGGCGCTGGTCACCTCCGGGCCGGGCTGCTCCAACCTGATCACCGGCATCGCCACCGCCAACAGCGAAGGTGACCCGGTGGTCGCGCTGGGCGGGGCGGTGAAACGGGCGGATAAAGCCAAGCTGGTGCACCAGAGCATGGATACCGTCGCCATGTTCAGCCCGGTGACCAAATACGCCGTGGAGGTCAATTCGCCGGAGGCGATTGCCGAGGTGGTGTCGAACGCGTTTCGCGCTGCCGAGCAGGGCAGGCCGGGCGGGGCGTTTGTCAGCCTGCCGCAGGATATTGTCGACCAGCCCACCACGGGGGCGATTTTACCCGCCAGTGGCCCGGCGCTGATGGGCCCGGCTCCCGAATCGGCCATTAACGACGTGGCGAAGCTCATCGACAAAGCTAAAAACCCGGTCATCTTACTCGGCCTGATGGCCAGCCAGCCTGCCAACAGCGCCGCGCTGCATAAGCTGCTGGAGAGAAGCCGTATTCCGGTCACCAGCACCTATCAGGCCGCCGGGGCGGTGAATCAGGAACACTTCACCCGCTTCGCCGGACGCGTCGGCCTCTTTAACAACCAGGCGGGCGACCGGCTGCTGCATCTGGCGGACCTGATTATCTGCATCGGCTACAGCCCGGTGGAGTACGAGCCGTCCATGTGGAACAGCGGCGACGCCACGCTGGTGCACATTGACGTACTGCCCGCCTATGAGGAGCGCAAGTATGTTCCCGATCTGGAACTGGTCGGGGATATTGCCGCCACGCTGAATCTGCTTGCCAGTCGAATCGAGCACAAACTTGAACTCAGCCAGCGCGCCTCGGAAATTCTTGTCGATCGCCAGCATCAGCGGGACCTCCTCGACCGTCGCGGCGCATCGCTTAACCAGTTTGCTCTGCATCCGCTGCGCATCGTGCGCGCCATGCAGGACATCGTGAACAACGACGTGACGCTCACCGTCGACATGGGCAGCTTCCATATCTGGATCGCCCGCTACCTCTACAGCTTCCGGGCGCGTCAGGTGATGATCTCCAACGGTCAGCAGACCATGGGCGTGGCGCTGCCGTGGGCGATTGGCGCGTGGCTGGTCAACCCGGGGCGCAAGGTGGTCTCGGTCTCCGGGGACGGCGGCTTTTTACAGTCGAGCATGGAGCTGGAAACCGCCGTACGCCTCAACGCCAACGTGCTGCACATCATCTGGGTGGATAACGCCTACAACATGGTGGCCATCCAGGAAGAGAAAAAATACCAGAGGCTTTCCGGCGTCGAGTTCGGCCCGGTCGATTTCAAAGTCTATGCCGACGCGTTCGGTGCGAAAGGCTTTGCAGTCGAGAGCGCCGATGCGCTCGAACCGACGCTGCGTGCGGCAATGGATGTCGATGGCCCGGCCGTGGTGGCCATTCCCGTCGACTACAGCGATAACCCGCTGCTGATGGGCCAGCTCCATCTCAGCCAGATTTTGTGAATCAATATAAGGACAGAGAAATGCAAAAAGTGGCTCTCGTAACCGGCTCCGGCCAGGGGATTGGCAAAGCGATCGCGCTTCGCCTGGTGAAAGATGGTTTTGCCGTTGCTATCGCGGATTACAACGAAGAGACGGCGAAAGCGGTCGCGGATGAGATCACCCGCAACGGCGGGAAGGCCGTCGCCGTGAAGGTGGACGTCTCTGACCGCGAGCAGGTGTTCGCGGCGGTGGAAAAAGCCCGCACCGCGCTGGGCGGTTTTAACGTCATCGTCAATAATGCCGGGGTGGCGCCGTCCACGCCCATCGAATCCATCACGCCGGAAATTGTCGACAAGGTCTACAACATCAACGTGAAAGGGGTGATCTGGGGCATTCAGGCCGCAATTGACGCGTTCCGCAAAGAGGGGCACGGCGGCAAAATTATCAACGCCTGCTCCCAGGCGGGCCATACCGGCAACCCGGAGCTGGCGGTCTACAGCTCCAGCAAGTTCGCGGTGCGTGGCTTAACCCAGACCGCTGCGCGGGATCTCGCGCCGCTGGGGATCACCGTTAACGCCTACTGCCCGGGGATCGTCAAAACGCCGATGTGGGCGGAAATCGACCGTCAGGTCTCCGAGGCGGCGGGTAAACCGCTCGGCTACGGGACAGAAACCTTTGCCAAACGCATTACGCTTGGCCGTCTGTCCGAGCCGGAAGATGTCGCCGCCTGCGTCTCATACCTGGCCGGGCCGGATTCCGACTACATGACCGGTCAGTCGCTGCTGATTGATGGTGGGATGGTGTTCAACTAAATTCTAATAAGCTCTGACATGAACTTTCCCCTGCTCCCGTGCAGGGGCTTTTTTTTGTCTCCTCAGCCATTGTGCATTACACTGCGCGCTGCAAAACTTTAGTCTTGAGATCTGACAGGCGGTAACAGCGATGAACGGTACAATCACAACGTGGTTTAAAGATAAAGGCTTTGGATTTATCAAAGATGAAAACGGCGACAACCGCTATTTTCATGTGATTAAGGTCGCCAACCCTGATCTGATTAAGAAAGATGCGGCGGTGACCTTTGAGCCAACCACCAACAGCAAAGGCCTTTCCGCGTATGCGGTGAAGGTGATCCCGGAGAGTAAGCATCTTTATATTGCGGGCGAGCGCGTGAAGCTCACCTCGATCAAATCCTTCGTGGTGTTCAGCGAGGAAGAGCCCGTTGAGACCAAAATCGACAAAGAGAATGCGGTACTGTCGGTGGGGCTCCTGATGAACAGCATCAAACCCAAAACCGAGAAAAAGCCGGGCGAAATGCGCACGGTGAAGAAGCTGGCGATCACTACCTTCCAGAACACGACGCTGATCTTCACTGAAGATGAGATCGACATTGATGCCACGGTGAAGCTGCTGAAGTGATTTTTTGCCGGGTGGCGGCGATGCCTTACCCGGCCTACAAAATGCGTGCGGCATTCGCCGCCGCACGGTTTACCCCATCCTGTGCTCGCCCCGCAACATCGCCTCACGGTCAAACACCCGCTGGATCTCCCCGTGCGCCATAAATGCCGCCCGGTCGGACATATGCGCAATCACGTCCGCATCGTGGCTCACCAGCAGGTAGGTCATGCCGTGCTGCGCCTTCAGGCGGTTGAGCAGGTTCAGGATCTCCGCCTGCACCGACATATCCAGCGCCGAGGTCGGTTCATCCAGCAGCAGAAGCTGCGGGCGCAGCAGCAGCGCGCGGGCAATGGCCACGCGCTGACGCTGTCCGCCGGAAAGCTGATGCGGGTAACGCCTGCCCGCGTCGGCAGCCAGACCCACCTGTTGCAGCGCATCCGCCACCTTTTCGGCAACCTGGGTTTCGCCGTGGATATTTAACGGCTCCGACAGGGTGCGGGCAATGGTGTGGTTCGGGTGCAAAGACGCCCAAGGATCCTGGAACACCATCTGCACGTTACGGCGAAGCGCGCCTTCAAAACGTCGTCCCGGCCGTAAATTTTCCCCGAGGACGGAAATGTGGCCATTCCACTCGCGCAGCAGCCCCGCCAGCACGCGCAGAAGAGTCGATTTGCCGCAGCCGGATTCACCGATCAGGCTGAAGGTTTCGCCTTTTTCGATGGCAAAACTGGCGGCGGAAACCGCCGTTTTTTCACCAAAACTCACCCGGAGCTGGTTAACCTCAACGAGTGCCATTGTCGGCCTCCTTCCACGGTTGCGAACGGTCGAGCGTCGGCAGCATCTGGCCAAACGTCCCGGCGTTCGGGCGGCAGGTCCAGAGCGTGCGCGTGTAGGGATGGGTTGCCTGCGGCAACTGGCTCGCCGCCATTTCATCAACGTTCTCACCCTGATACATCACCAGCACGCGGTCACAGTGTTCCGCGACGAGCGGCAAGTCGTGGCTGATTAACAGCATCGCCATCTGCCGCGCCTCGCACTGCTGTACCAGCAGCTCCAGGATCTGGTTGCGCAGGCGTGCGTCCAGCGCGGAAGTCGGTTCGTCGGCGATCAGCACCTGCGGGTTGTTGATGAGCGCAATGGCGATCATCACGCGCTGGCCCATGCCGCCGGAGAGTTCGCCGGGATAGCGCTGGAGCACGTGCTCGTTCAGCCCTACGGCACGGATGATATCGTGAATGCGCGCCAGGCGTTCGGCGCGGGGCAGGCGCTGATGGAGGGTCAGCGCCTCATCAAGCTGGGCGGCGACGGTTTTCACCGGGTTTAGCGCGTAGCGCGGGTCCTGTAGAACCATCGCAATGCCGTTGCCGCGCAGCGCCTGCCAGCGGCGGCTGTTCAGGGTCAGCAGGTCGTTGCCAAGCACGTTAAGCCGCTTAGCGCTCACGATGCCGGGCTTGCGCACCAGCCCCATCAGGGCGCGGGCAGACATGGACTTGCCGGAGCCGGATTCTCCCACCAGCGCCAGCCGCTCGTTGCCAAGCGTAAAGCTCAGGTTGTGGACCACGCGCGCGGCGGGGTAGTCGATATTTAGCGCATCGACGATGACGCGGTGTTCAGTCATGCTGTGGCTCCAGTACGTCGCGCAGGCCATCGCCCAGCAGGTTAAAGGCCAGGCTGGCAAACAGAATCGCCCCGCCTGGAATGGCGGCAATCCACCACTGGTCAAAAATGACCTGCATGCCGTCGGCAATCATCGCGCCCCATTCCGCCATCGGTGGACGTGCGCCCAGGCCAAGGAAGCCCAGCCCGGCGGCGGCCAGAATGATCCCGGCCAGATCCAGCGCCAGCCGCACAATCGCGGAGGGCAGGCACAGGGGCAGAATATGGCCGACCAGCAGGCGCGGGCCGCGAATGCCCATCATCTCCGCGGCGGCCAGATAATCGCTGTGGCGCAGACGCTGGATTTCACTGCGCGCCTGGCGCGCATAGGCAGGCCAGGTCGTTAAAGCCAGCGCCAGCGCGCCGTTCACCAGACCGGGGCCGAGCATCGCGACAAACGCGAAGGCGAGGATCAGGCGCGGCATCGACATCACCACGTCGGTAAAGCGCATCAGGATGCGCTCCATCCAGCCGCCGTAGTAGCCTGACAAAATCCCCACCAGCAGACCGGCGGGGAGGGTAATTACGGTGACTAAGGCCACCAGCCCCAGTGCCGGACGGGTGCCGTAGATTAATCGGGAGAGCAGATCCCGCCCATAGCTGTCGGTACCCAGCCAGTGCTGCGCGTTGGGCGGTTGCAGACGCGCGGCGGCGTCCTGCCAGTTGGGATCATGCGGCGCAAGCCACGGCGCGAACAGGGCAATAAGCACCAGCAGCGCGATGGCGATCAGCCCGCAAAACGCGGCAGGGGAGCGGCGCAGGCGGCGTAAGAAGAGATAAAACGGCATTAGCGCACCCTGGGATCGGTCGCCCGCACAAGCAGGTCGGTAAGGTTATTGATCAGAACAAAGCAGACGCCAATCAGCAGCGTGCCGCCCATCACGGCGGTGGTGTCACCGGCGAACAGGGCCGTGGTGAGGTAGCGCCCGATGCCCGGCCATGAGAAGACGGTTTCGGTTAATACCGCGCCCTCCAGCATGCTGGTGTAGGCCAGCGCAATCACCGTCAATAGGGTACTGCGAATGTTCGGCAGCACGTGACGCAGCAGGATGGTCATCTCTCCGGCGCCTTTGGCGCGGGCGAGCAATATGTACTCTTTGTTCAACTCGCTCAGACAGGCGGAGCGCGTCAGGCGGGTGATACTTGCCAGCGAGTAGTAGGCCAGCAGCAGCACCGGCAGCACCAGGTGGCTGATGGCGTTGTGGAACGCCTCGCGGTCGCCGGAAAGCCAGGTATCAACCAGCGCAAATCCGGTTCGTGGCTCGACGGTGAATTGCCAGATGTCGTCCAGCCTGCCGGGGCCGGCGCTCCACTGTAGCTTCGCGTAGAACAGAGCCAGCATCAGCAGGCCGAGCCAGAATATCGGCACCGAATTGCCGAGCAGGGTGAGCGTTCTGATCGCTAAGTCCAGTGGCGAACCGGCGTAGCGGGCGCACAGCACACCCGAAATCACGCCGAGTACCGTGCCGATAATTAGCGCCAGCGTTGCCAGTTCCAGCGTGGCGGGAAAGGCGTGCAGCAGGTCCTGCAATACCGGCTGACCGGTAGCGCTGGCGGTGCCTAAATCACCGTGAGCGAGGTTTTGCAGGTAGTGCCAGAACTGCACGGGCAGGGGCCGATCCAGCCCAAGCTGGTGGCGAACCTGATCGTAAGTGGACTGGCTGGCGTGATCGCCGACGATCTGCAATACGCGATCGACCGGGGAAAAGGCAGAGAGCGCAAACGTGACCAGCAGTAGCCCGAACAGCGTGAGCAGGAGAGTCAGCAGACCCTGAAGCACGCGGGTGGAAAGTTGTGGCATGGGAAATCTCTTTATGCCGGGTGGCGGCTTCGCCTTACCCGGCCTGCAAAAACCAGGAACGTAGGCCGGGTAAGCGCAGCGCCACCCGGCAACAAGGGCTACTTCGTAACGCGATCGTACCAGACCATATCTGCGTTCAGCCCCTGCTGATACCCCTTCACGTTATCGCGCACCACGATCTGGGTTTTGCCCTGGTCAACGAACACATACGGCGAGTTATGCTGTAACTGTTCCTGCATCTTCTTATACAGATCCAGACGTTTTGCCGGATCCGGCTCGGCAACCGCCGCCAGCGTAGCGTTGTTCAGCTCCGGAATTTTCCAGCCGTTAAGCCCGGCCACGGTGCTGGATTTCCCGTCATTCCATGCGAAGGCGCTGGCGTTGGAGTGCGCATCGAAGTAATCCGGGATCCACAGACGTATGGCCGCCTGATGCTGTTTCGCACGCACGCGGGCGTACACCTGGCTACCCGCCGCGGGCAGCAGATCCACCTTCACGCCGCCCTGAGCGAAGCTCGCCTGCATGGATTGCGCGATGGTGATGAACGGCGGTTTATTCTCTACGTCCAGCGTGAAATGCGCGTCTTTGATGCCCGCTTTGGCGAGGATCGCTTTTGCTTTTGCCGGGTCAAACGTGAACGGATTGTCTTCCAGCGCGCCCGGCAGGCCGACCGGCAGGAAGCTCTGATGAACAAAATACTGGCCTTTCAGCAGGTCTTTGGTGATGCCTTCATAATCCACCAGCCAGCGCGAGGCTTCCCAGAACGCAGGATTATTCAGCAGCGGGTTGGCGCTGTTGCCGGTGTTAAACACCAGATAGTTTTGCTCGGCAGAAGGAATGCTTAGTACCTTCACGCCCGGCTTGCCGCTGAGGGCGCTTATCTGGTCTGCACCCAGATCGCGCGCCACGTCCGCATCACCCTGCTGGATCAGCAGGCGGCGGGAAGCGGGATCGGGGACGTTTTTAATGATGATGCTTTTAAGCTTCGGCGCACCGCCGGGGGCGGATTCGTTGGCTTCCAGCACGATGGCCTGATGCGGCTGGTAAACGCGCATTTTGAACGCGCCGCTGCCCGCAGAGTGCATTTTTAACCACGCGTTGCCGAAGTCGTTATCCTTCACGTTCGCCGCAACCTGTTTTTCATCGACGATGGAGGCAATCGGCGTGGAGAGAATATTCAGTGCCACCGCCGGGCTGACGTCGGCCGTCCAGTGAAGCGTGAGGGTATGGTCGTCCACTTTCTTCAGCTGGCTGGTGATGTTGCTGGCGTCCCAGCCCAGTACGTTGAGGATAAACGCCGGAGATTTGTTCAGCGTCACGGCGCGGGTATATGAGAAGATCACATCTTCCGGGCGCAGCGGGTTGCCGGAGGCGAATTTCGCATCGGGCTTAAGTTTGATGGTCAGGGTTTTTGCTGCCGCGTCCGCTTCCCAGCTTTCGGCCAGAACCGGGGTGATTTTTTCCGGGTTATCGCGGTCCGGCTGTACCAGACGCTGATACAAACTCGGTACGGTCTGGATGCTGGAAAGTTCGTTGGCTTCGGCCGGGTCAAGGCTCACGATATCATCCAGACCCTGGGCGACAACCAGCGTGTTGGGTGGGGTAGCGGCGTGAGCAGCGCTGGAGAGCGCAGCCAGCACCAGTAACGGCAGCAGTTTTTTAGTCATAGCGATCCCTGAAGAAAATATATTGTGATTGTTTTATGCACCGTTACGGTAGGCTGGCTGAGGATTTCCTCAAAGTCGAAATTCTGCTTTGCTTATGCCATCCGGGAATAACGCATTCGGTCTGGTTATGAGTCACCTCTCTTTGCGTTCGCTTTTTAACCTGCTATAACAAACTCCTTACCTTTCAGGGAGTCACCGCCGTGCCCGAAATCAATCAACATGGTCAAACCGTTAACGATATTGTCCCGGACTGGAAATGCGCCCGCGCGTTAACCCGTACCCTGCTCACCGGGCAGTATTGCCGCCTGGAGCCGCTGGATGCCGACCGCCATTCGGCTGATTTGTTTGAAGCCTATGCGCTGGGTGCGACAGCGACTGGACGTGGCTTGCCAGCACCCAGCCTGAGAGCGTTGAGGCCACTGCGCACTGGGTGCTCGGAAAGGTGCTGGATGACGACCTGGTGCCCTTTGCCGTCATCGATCTGCGCACCGAAAAGGCGGTAGGGCTGGTCAGCTATATGGCGATAGAACGCTTTCAGGGCTCGGTTGAGATCGGTCACGTCACCTGGTCGCGCAGGATGAAGGGCACCCGCGTGGGTACCGAAGCGGTGTGGCTGCTGCTGAAAAATGCCTTTGAGCATAAATATCGTCGACTGGAGTGGAAGTGCGATTCGATGAACATCGCCTCACGCAACGCGGCGGAGCGGCTGGGGTTTGTCTGGGAAGGGCGCCTGCGCCAGAAGCTGGTGCGCAAAGGACGCAACCGCGACAGCGATATGCTTTCGATTATTGACGGCGAATGGCCGCAGCGCGATGCAGAGCTGCGCGCCTGGCTGGCGGCGGAGAATTTTGACGGGGAAGGACGGCAGGTTAAGCGGCTTGAAGCATTTCGGAAATAATTTCCCCTCACCCTAACCCTCTCCCAAAGGGAGAGGGGACGATGACACCCTCTCCCTTTGGGAGAGGGCCGGGGTGAGGGGAGACGTTCGCACTCAGCGGCGAACCGGCGCCCCGTTCGCCACATAATACGCCGCCGTGCTCTTCGCCAGCGGCTCGCGCCCGCGAATGGCGTCGGCAATCTTTTCGCCAATCATGATGGTGGTGGCGTTCAGGTTGCCGGTGATAATCTGCGGCATGATCGACGCATCCACTACGCGTAACCCTTCCAGCCCGTGAACCCGGCCTTCGCCGTCGACCACCGCCATTTCGTCGTAGCCCATTTTGCAGGTGCCGCACGGGTGGAAGGCGGTTTCGGCGTGGTTACGCACGAACTCGTCCAGCTGTTCGTCGGTCTGGCATTCGATGCCCGGGCTGATTTCACGACCGCGATACTTGTCCAGCGCAGGCTGGTGCATGATCTCGCGGGTGATGCGGATCGCGTCGCGGAACTCCTGCCAGTCCTGCTCGTGGGACATATAGTTGAACAGGATCGCCGGATGCTGGTGCGGATCGCGCGACTTGATGCGCACGTGGCCGCGGCTCGGCGAGCGCATGGAGCCAACGTGGCACTGGAAGCCATGTTCTTTCACCGCGTTCGAGCCGTTGTAGTTAATCGCCACCGGCAGGAAGTGATACTGAATGTTCGGCCACTCGAACTCCTCGCGGCTGCGGATAAACCCGCCCGCTTCGAAGTGGTTGCTCGCGCCCACGCCTGTGCCTCCAAACAGCCACTCCGCGCCAATCTTCGGCTGGTTCCACCATTGCAGGGCAGGGTAGAGGGAGACCGGCTCCTTACATTCATACTGAAGGTACATCTCCAGGTGATCCTGCAAGTTTTCCCCCACGCCGGGTAAATCATGCACCAGCGGGATATCAAACTGCTTCAGTAGTTCAGCGTTGCCCACGCCGGAGCGCTGGAGGATCTGCGGAGACGCGATAGCGCCCGCGCACAGCAGTACCTCTTTCTTCGCTGTCGCTTTTGACGGAATGGTGCTTTCGCCTTCCAGCCACTCGACGCCCACCGCGCGCTTGCCGTCAAAGATTATATGATCGGTCATGGCGTGGGTGCGGATGGTCAGGTTCGGGCGTGGTTTGGCCTGGTCCAGATAGCCGCGCGCGGTGCTGGCGCGTCGGCCCTGCGGCGTGACCGTGCGGTCCATCGGGCCGAAGCCTTCCTGCTGATAGCCGTTGAGATCGTCGGTGCGCGGGTAGCCCGCCTGCACGCCCGCCTCTACCATCGCTTCAAATAGCGGGTTCACGCCCGGCTTAGAGGTGGTGACGCTCACCGGACCGTCGCCGCCGTGGTAGTCGTTCGGCCCCACGTCGCGGGTCTCTGCCTTGCGGTAGTAGGGCAGGCAGTTGAGATAGCTCCAGTGCTCCAGACCCGGTTCTTTCGCCCAGTTGTCCAGATCCATCGCGTTGCCGCGCACGTAGCACATGCCGTTGATCAGCGACGAGCCGCCCAGCCCTTTACCCCGTCCGCACTCCATGCGGCGGTTGTTCATGAAAGGCTCTGGCTCGGTTTCATACGCCCAGTTGTAGCGCTTACCCTGCAACGGGAAGGCCAGCGCAGCAGGCATCTGGGTGCGGAAGTCAAAGCGGTAGTCCGGCCCGCCCGCCTCAAGCAGCAGGACGGTGGTGTTCGGATCTTCAGTCAATCGTGTTGCCAGAACGTTGCCGGCAGAGCCGGCCCCGATAATGATGTAGTCAAATTGCAAATAAACCTCCCGGTTAAAATATGGACTGGAATTTACCCATCTCAACCTGGATGGACTTCACCTGGGTGTAACTCTGAAGCGTCATGACGCCGTTCTCGCGGCCAATGCCGGAGTGTTTGTAGCCGCCCACCGGCATCTCTGCGGCGGATTCGCCCCAGGTGTTGATCCAGCAGATGCCCGCTTCGAGCTGATGAATGGCGCCGTGGGCGCGGTTCAGATCGGCGGTGACGATGCCCGCCGCCAGACCGTAGTCGGTATCATTGGCGCGGCGAATGGCTTCTTCATCAGTGTCATAGGTAAGGATGGACATCACCGGGCCGAAGATCTCTTCGCGCACGATGGTCATTTCGTCGGTGCAGTCGGTGAACACGGTCGGGGCCACCCACGCGCCGTTATCAAAGCCGTCGCCCTTCAGTACGTCGCCGCCGCACAGCACGCGCGCGCCTTCCTCTTTGCCTTTGGTGATGTAGCGCAGCACGCTGTCGCGATGCGGGAAGCTGACCATCGGGCCAAAGTTGGTGTTTTCATCGAACAGGTCGCCCGCGCGGATGCGGCCCACGCGCTCGACGATTTTTTGCTCAAACGCGGCTTTGACCTTCGCGGGCACGAACACGCGGGTGCCGTTGGTGCACACCTGGCCGGAGCTGAAGAAGTTCGCCATCATGGCGATATCTGCCGCGAGATCCAGATCCGCGTCGTCAAATACTATTAGCGGGGATTTACCGCCCAGCTCCATCGTCACCTCTTTCAGGGACGAGGCCGCCGAGTTCGCCATCACCTTTTTGCCGCTGGCCACGCCACCGGTGAAGGAGACTTTGGCGATGCCCGGATGCTCGGTCAGGAACTGGCCGGTCTCTGCGCCCACGCCCGGCAGGACGTTAAACACGCCGTCCGGCAGGCCCGCCTCGGTGTAGATTTCCGCCAGCTTCAGGGCGGTGAGCGGGGTCACTTCGCTCGGCTTGAAGATCATCGCGTTGCCCGCCGCCAGCGCCGGGGCGGATTTCCACAGGGCGATCTGGATCGGGTAGTTCCACGCGCCGATGCCCGCCACCACGCCCAGCGGCTCGCGGCGGGTGTAGACGAACGAGGTGTCGCGCAGCGGGATCTGGCTGCCTTCCAGCGCCGGGATCAGCCCCGCGTAGTACTCCAGCACGTCTGCACCGGTGACGATATCCACGGTCGAGGTTTCGGAAAACGCTTTACCGGTGTCGAGGGTTTCCAGCGTTGCCAGCTCGTCGTTGCGCTCGCGCAGGATATCGACGGCGCGGCGCAAAATGCGCGAGCGCTCCATGGCGGTCATCGCCGCCCAGATTTTTTGCCCGCGTTTTGCGCTTTCGACGGCGCGGTCCACGTCTTCGCGCCCGGCGGCCTGCACGGTTGCCAGAACTTCACCGTTCGCCGGATTGATGGTCTCGAAGGTGCGACCGCTGGTGGCGGATGTATAACCACCATTGATATAAAGCTGCTGTTCTGCCATTCGGGACATAAATTCTCCTCGGTTAATCGGTCGGTAGATGCTGGCTGATAAAGTGGCTGGTGAGCGACTGGGCCAGGGTTTTATCCAGCGGTTTGCCGCTGAGCGCAGCGCGCAGCCACAGCCCGTCAATCAGTGCGGCGAGCCCGTAGCCCGCCTCTTCAGCCTGTTCACGCGGCAGCTCGCGGCGGAACTCGTACACCAGGTTTGAGAGCAACCGACGGCTGCTGACCTGCTGCAAACGGTAGAGCATCGGCTGATGCATGCTGCTCGCCCAGAAGGCCAGCCAGGCCTTCATCGCCGCGCCGCTGACCTGGGTTTCATCAAAATTGCCGCCAACAATCGCCTGCAAACGCTGCTCTGCGCTGCCGTCCGGCAGGGCGCGTAAACGGCTTAATACCGCGTCGCGCAGCTGACCGGTGATGTCGCGCATGGTTGCTTCCAGCAGACCGTTTTTATCTTTGAAATAGTGGCTGATGATCCCCGTGGACACGCCCGCCCGACGGGCGATTTGCGCGATGGTTGCGTCATGCATTCCCACTTCATTAATTGCTTCCAGCGTGGCATCGATTAGCTGCCTGCGCCGGATCGGCTGCATCCCCACTTTGGGCATTTTTGCCACTCCATTCATCAGCGTTGGTTAACTATTAAAGCGGTTTTTGATTGGACGTTCAATATAAAATGTGTCTTAATTGTTGCGATTTTGGATTTCAATAGTTACAAAAACAGTGGGGATACTGGATGACAGACCTTTCACAGGACAGAGAAAAAGACAAAATCAACCCGGTCGTTTTTTATACGTCCGCCGGGCTGATTTTGTTGTTTTCCCTGACGACGATCTTCTTTCGTGATTTTTCTGCCGAGTGGATTGGGCGCACCCTGAACTGGGTGTCGAAGACCTTCGGCTGGTACTATCTGCTGGCGGCGACGCTCTATATTGTCTTCGTGGTCTGCATTGCCTGCTCGCGCTTTGGGTCGGTGAAGCTCGGGCCGGAGCAGTCCAAGCCCGAGTTCAGCCTGCTGAGTTGGGCCGCGATGCTGTTTGCCGCGGGTATCGGCATCGACCTGATGTTCTTCTCGGTGGCGGAACCGGTTACGCAGTATATGCAGCCGCCGGAAGGGGCAGGGCAGACGATGGAGGCCGCGCGCCAGGCGATGGTCTGGACACTGTTCCACTACGGCCTGACGGGCTGGTCGATGTATGCCCTGATGGGCATGGCGCTCGGATACTTTAGCTATCGTTATAATTTGCCCCTTACCATCCGCTCCGCGCTGTACCCGATTTTCGGCAAAAAGATCAACGGCCCGATTGGTCACACGGTAGACATCGCGGCGGTGATCGGCACCATCTTCGGCATCGCCACCACGCTCGGGATTGGCGTGGTGCAGCTTAACTACGGGCTGAGCGTGCTGTTTGACATCCCGGATTCGATGGCGGCGAAGGCGGCGCTGATTGCGCTGTCGGTGATTATCGCCACCATCTCGGTGACCTCCGGCGTGGATAAAGGGATTCGCGTGCTCTCCGAACTGAACGTCGCGCTGGCGCTGGGGCTGATCCTGTTCGTGCTGTTTATGGGCGACACCTCTTTCCTGCTCAATGCCTTAGTGCTGAACGTGGGTGATTACGTGAACCGCTTTATGGGCATGACGCTGAACAGCTTCGCCTTTGACCGTCCGACAGAGTGGATGAACAACTGGACGCTGTTCTTCTGGGCGTGGTGGGTGGCGTGGTCGCCGTTTGTCGGCCTGTTCCTGGCACGTATTTCGCGTGGGCGCACCATCCGCCAGTTCGTGATGGGCACGCTGATCATCCCGTTCACCTTTACCCTGCTGTGGCTGTCGATTTTCGGCAACAGCGCGCTGCATGAGATCATTCACGGCAACGCGACCTTCGCCCAGGAAGCGATGGCGCACCCGGAGCGCGGCTTCTACAGCCTGCTGGCGCAGTATCCGGCGTTTACCTTTAGCGCGTCGGTAGCGACCATTACCGGTCTGCTGTTCTACGTCACCTCGGCGGACTCCGGCGCGCTGGTGCTGGGGAACTTCACCTCGAAGCTGAAGGACATTAACAGCGACGCGCCGAACTGGCTGCGCATCTTCTGGTCCGTCGCCATCGGCCTGCTGACGCTCGGCATGCTGATGACCAACGGTATCTCTGCGTTGCAGAACACCACGGTGATCATGGGCCTGCCGTTCAGCTTCGTGATCTTCTTCGTGATGGCCGGGCTGTATAAATCGCTTAAGGTGGAAGACTACCGCCGCGTCAGCGCCAGCCGCGACACCGCCCCGCGTCCGCTGGGCGCGCAGGACAGGCTGAGCTGGAAAAAACGCCTCTCGCGCCTGATGAACTACCCTGGCACGCGCTACACCAAACAGATGATGGAGACGGTCTGCTTCCCAGCGATGGAAGAGGTGGCCCAGGAGCTGAAGCTGCGTGGCGCCTACGTGGAGCTGAAAAACCTGCCGCCGGAGGAGGGCGAAAATCTGGGGCACCTGGATCTGCTGGTGCACATGGGCGACGAGCAGAACTTTGTCTATCAGATCTGGCCGCAGCAGTATTCGGTACCCGGGTTCACCTACCGGGCGCGCAGCGGGAAGTCGACCTACTACCGGCTTGAGACGTTTTTGCTGGAAGGCAGCCAGGGGAATGATTTGATGGATTACAGCAAGGAGCAGGTGATCACGGACATTCTGGATCAGTATGAACGGCACCTGAACTTTATCCATCTGCACAGGGAAGCGCCGGGGAATAGCGTGATGTTCCCGGATGTTTAAGTAATGACAAACTCCTTTAATTAAAAATCCAGCCATTTTTTGCCGGGTGGCGCTGCGCTTACCCGGCTTACAAAACTCCAAAACTGCTTTTCCGTAGGCCTGATAAGCGAAGCGCCATCAGACACGCCCTTCATTGACACAACTTTAATGATAATTATTTTCATTTAAATATAGCCTGTGCTATACCTTATAGCACAGGCTAATTTTGCTTTGATTTTAATCACCTCAGGAGACTTCTGCGATGCATCCACGGCAAGGATTGAAGCGACTGTTGCTCGGCGCGCTACTCATGACCGCGACCACGACCGGCGCGCTGGCGGCTGAAAAGTTCCAGGTCATCACCACTTTTACCGTTATTGCTGATATGGCGAAAAACGTGGCGGGGGATGCCGCAGAGGTCACCTCCATTACCAAACCGGGCGCGGAAATTCACGAATACCAGCCCACCCCGGGCGATATCAAACGTGCGCAGAAGGCGCAGCTGATCCTGGCGAACGGCATGAACCTGGAGCTGTGGTTCCAGCGCTTTTATCAGCATCTGAACGGCGTGCCGGAGGTGATTGTCACCAAAGGCATCACCCCGATGGGCATCAGCGAAGGGCCGTATAACGGCAAACCCAATCCGCACGCGTGGATGTCGCCGGACAACGCCCTGATTTACGTCGATAACATCCGCGACGCGCTGGTGAAGTACGATCCGGCCAACGCCCAGACCTACCAGCGCAATGCGGAAGCCTACAAGCAGAAGATCACCGCCACTCTCGCACCGCTGCGCAAGCAGGTCGCGGAGATCCCGGAAGACAAGCGCTGGATGGTGACCAGTGAAGGCGCTTTTTCCTATCTGGCGCGGGATTTGGGCCTGAAGGAGCTGTACCTGTGGCCGATCAACGCCGATCAGCAGGGCACGCCCCAGCAGGTGCGCAAGGTTATCGATCTGGTGAAAAAACATCGCATCCCGGCGGTGTTCAGCGAAAGCACGGTCTCGGATAAACCCGCCCGTCAGGTGGCGCGGGAAACCGGCGCCCACTACGGCGGCGTGCTGTACGTTGACTCCCTGAGCGCGGAAAACGGTCCGGTGCCGACCTATATCGATCTGCTGAACGTCACCACCCGCACGCTGGTGCAGGGCATCCGTGACGGGATGAAGGAGTAACCATGCAGAAGGGGATTGTTGTAACCGACGTGACCGTGACCTACCGCAACGGCCACACGGCGCTGCGTGACGCGTCGTTCAGCGTGCCGGGCGGATCGATTGCCGCCCTGGTGGGGGTGAACGGTTCCGGCAAGTCCACGTTGTTTAAGGCGGTGATGGGGTTTGTGCGGGCGGCGAGCGGCACTATCTCCATTCTGGGGTTGCCGCCTCACCAGGCGCTGCGTCAGAACCTGGTCGCCTACGTGCCGCAGTCGGAAGAGGTCGACTGGTCGTTTCCGGTGCTGGTCGAAGACGTGGTGATGATGGGCCGCTACGGGCATATGGGGTTTCTGCGTCGGCCCAAAGAATGCGATAAGCAGATCGTCACCGATGCCCTGAAGCGCGTGGATATGCTTGAGCTGCGCCATCGGCAGATTGGCGAACTGTCCGGAGGCCAAAAGAAGCGCGTGTTTCTGGCGCGGGCGATTGCCCAGCAGGGCGAAGTGATCCTGCTCGACGAGCCGTTTACCGGCGTGGACGTCAAAACCGAAGCCAGGATCATCAGCCTGCTGCGGGAGCTGCGCGACGAGGGCAAAACCATGCTGGTCTCGACCCACAATCTGGGCTCGGTCACAGAATTCTGCGATTACACGGTGATGGTCAAAGGCACCGTGCTGGCGAGCGGCCCGACGGAAACCACCTTCACCGCCGAGAATCTTGAGCACGCCTTCAGCGGCGTGCTGCGCCACGTGGTGCTCAGCGGTTCGGAAGATCGCATTATTACCGACGACGAGCGCCCCTTCGTCACGCACCGTCAGGAGGCCAAATGAACGCGCTTCTCGAACCCTTCGGCTACGAGTACATGCTCAACGCGATGTGGGTCTCGGCGATGGTAGGCGGGCTGTGCGCGTTTCTCTCCTGCTATCTGATGCTCAAAGGCTGGTCGCTGATCGGCGATGCGCTGTCGCACTCCATCGTGCCAGGCGTGGCGGGTGCTTATATGCTCGGGCTGCCGTTCTCGCTGGGGGCGTTTTTATCGGGCGGGCTGGCGGCGGGCAGCATGCTGTTTCTCAACCAGCGCAGCCGTCTGAAGGAGGACGCCATTATCGGGCTGATCTTCTCCTCCTTTTTCGGACTGGGGCTGTTTATGGTCTCGCTCAACCCGACATCGGTGAACATTCAGACCATCGTCCTCGGCAATATTCTGGCTATCGCCCCGGAAGATATCGTCCAGCTGGCGATTATCGGCGTAGTGTCGATGGTTATCCTGCTGTTCAAATGGAAAGATCTGATGGTGACCTTTTTTGATGAGAACCACGCCCGCGCCATCGGCCTGCGCCCGGAACGCCTGAAAATTCTCTTCTTTACGCTGCTGGCGGTCTCTACCGTGGCGGCGCTGCAAACCGTCGGCGCGTTTCTGGTGATCTGTCTGGTGGTCACGCCCGGCGCGACCGCGTGGCTGCTGACCGACCGCTTCCCGCGCCTGCTGATGATTGCCGTCGCCATTGGCAGCATCACCAGCTTCCTCGGCGCGTGGGCCAGCTATTACCTGGACGGTGCCACCGGCGGCATTATCGTGGTCGCCCAGACGCTGCTGTTCCTGCTGGCGTTCGTCTTTGCGCCGAAGCACGGTCTGCTTGCCAGCCGTCGTCGGGCGCGGGAGGCACACCCATGTTGACGCTGCTTCTCGAACCGTTCCAGTTTGCGTTTATGAACAACGCGCTGCTGATTTCACTCCTGGTGGCCGTGCCCTGCGCGCTGCTGTCGGTTTTTCTGGTGCTGAAAGGCTGGGCGCTGATGGGCGACGCCATGAGCCACGCGGTGTTTCCCGGCGTCGTGCTGGCCTGGATGATGGGCCTGCCGCTGGCGCTGGGGGCATTCGTGGCCGGTCTGTTCTGCGCGGTCGCCACCGGATACCTGAAGGATAACAGCCGCATCAAGCAGGATACGGTCATGGGGATCGTCTTTTCCGGCATGTTCGGCGCCGGGCTGATCCTCTATATCGCCGTCAAACCTGAGGTGCATCTCGACCACATTCTGTTCGGCGATATGCTGGGTATTAACGGGATGGACATTCTGCAAAGCGGTCTCGTCGCGGGGCTGATTGCGCTGGTGATTGGCCTGAAGTGGCGCGATTTTCTGCTGTTCTGCTTTGACTATCAGCAGGCGCAGGCGAGCGGCCTGCGCACCCGCTGGCTGCACTACGGCTTACTGTGTATGGTCTCGCTGACCATTGTGGCAACGCTGAAAGCGGTGGGGATTATTCTGTCGATTTCCCTGCTGATTGCGCCCGGCGCGGTGGCGGTGCTGATTACCCGACGCTTTCACATGGCGCTGCTGGTGGCGGTCGCCGTTTCAGCGCTGGTGTCGGTAAGCGGCGTGTATGCCTCGTTTTATCTCGACAGCGCGCCTGCACCGACCATTGTGGTCCTGTTCGCGATGGTGTTTATCGTGACGTTTGTGGTGACCAGCGTGAAGGTTCGTCGCCAGGAACGTGTGACAGCAGGGTGATGACCTGTTCGCCGTGCTGCTGCCAGTGCAGGGTGAAGGCGGTGCCTTCGTTAAAGCCTGCCAGTTGACGGGTCAATACCAGCGTAATCGTTTGTGCATCGAGCACCGTTACGCGGGCGCAGTCAAAACCCATATATGATTTCACCTGCGGAAAGAGGGCCTTGAACAGGCTCTCTTTGGCGCTGAAGACCAGCGTCAGGGCGAGGGCGAACGGGTATCGCGAGCGGGAAAGCACAGGTTCTTCCTGCGCATCAATAATGCCGTCTTTGATTTCCCTGGCTTCGTTTTCGGAGAGGAGCGTTTCACAGTCGATGCCGATAAGCGCCGGGTATTGCGTGACGACGGCTATCGCCTGCGTGCCGCTGTGGGTGATGCTGCCGGAAATACCTTGCGGCCAGAGCGGTTCCCCGCTGGGGCCGATGGCGGGCATGGTGTGGTCAGGTAAGGCGTGCGCGGCGGCGATGCGGCCTGCGAGGTGGTCGGCCTTGCGTTTGCGTCCTGCGTCAGCGAGCTGGGCGTGATGGGGTAGCCAGAGGAGATCGGCGTCGGTAAAGGTGGTGGGGTCGAAGGTGATGCGGTGGAGGGTGTGGCCGGCGAGAGAAAATGTGCTGTGGGTGGTGTGCATGGTTTTCCCTTCAGTATTGTGCGGCCTGATGCCCTCACCCCGGCCCTCTCCCACAGGGAGAGGGGGAAGTCATTGCCTATATCAGAACCTCGTATTCACGCTCATATACCAGGTACGGCCCGGTTCATTATACGTATACGCACCCGCACCGTACATATACGCACCCGTCGTGGTATTACCCGTGGTCTGGGCGTTACCTGCGCGCCACTGGCGTTTGTCGAAGACGTTGTCCACGCCGCCGGTCAGGCTGACGTTTTTGGTCACGTCCCAGGTCGCGCTCAGGCCAACGATGCTGTACGGGCTGACTTCGTCTTTCTCAGACCCGGTCACCGGCTGACCTTTGTAGTTGTACTTCTTCGGCTGCTGCTTGCCGTACCAGGTGAAGGTCGACTGCAATGACACATCCTGACGTACCTGCCAGCTCAGGGTGGAGTTCAGCGTGTACTCCGGGATGATCGACAGACGATCGCCGGTTTCCTTGTTCTTGCTTTGCAGCATGTAGGTGATGTTGTTGGTCCAGTTGATGGTGTCGCTGACCGGCACGTTCAGGGAGCCTTCCAGACCTTCCACTACCGCCTTCGGCACGTTTTCCCACTGGTAGATATCGGTGGTGACTTTGCCGGTGGACGTCTGGCCAATCGGCGCGTAGCCCGCTTCAATCTTGTTGCGGTAGTCGTTGCGGAACCAGGTCACGCCCGCCAGCCAGCCGTCGCGTTTCCACTCCAGGCCAATCTCTTTGTTGATGCTGGTTTCCGCTTTCAGATCGTCGTTACCCATCATGTAGCAGCCCACGCCGTCGGAACTGGCGTAGCAGCCCTGGCCTTTGCTGTACAGCAGGTAGTTCGGGTTGGTCTGATACAGGCTCGGCGCTTTATAGGCGCGCGCGATGCCCATCTTCAGGGTGAAGTCATCCCCCAGACCCTGCGACAGGTTCAGGGACGGGCTCCAGTTATTGCCGACAATAGTATGGTGGTCGAAGCGCAGGGCAGGGGTCAGCATGGTGCTGTCGGTCAGCTCCATGTTGTTTTCGGCAAACAGGGAGAAGATCTCCGCTGAAGTGTACGGGCTACGGTCTTCGCTCATGCCCGGGATGGTGCCCCCCTGCTGGGTTTGCGAGAAGGAGGTCGAGTCCTTCATGCGCTGCTGGTTCCACTCGGTGCCGAGCGTCAGGTTCTGGTTCACAATGAAATCAATCGGCAGGTTGATTTCGCTGTGCAGCATCACGTCGGCCAGATCGGTATCGGTGAACTTATTGCTGTTGAACAGGCCCTCCAGACCGCCCGCCAGCCCTTCACCCAGACGAGAGTTGCGGGTGTGCTCGTACTGCGCCCAGTTGCTGGTGGTGATGCCGTTATCCCAGCCGCCGTTCCAGGTCACCGCGAAGTTCTGACGATAGATACGGTTAGTCTCTTTACCGTAGTTTTTCTTCACCAGCGCGTTGTCGTTGTTGGTGTTCTGCGTGTCACCCGCATACAGGTTGTTCTGGCGGCTGTAGCCCGCTTCAAACTCCAGCGACTGCATCGGTGCGAAGTCCCAGCGCACCACGCCGTTGATGTCTTTATTTTCCACCCCTTCACGGCCTGCGGGCAGGGTGTTGGCGTAAGCGCCCGTGCGATCGGACTGATGACCCTGGTTGATGTCCCACGCGTCGGCCTGGGTTTTATCCAGGTTACCGTACATGCGGAAGCTGAAATCCCCGCCCAGCGGGCCGCTCAGGCTGAAGTTGGTGCGTTTGGTGGAACCTTCGTCTTTATGCTCTGGTGCGTTCAGATAGGTGTTCCAGGAGCCGTGCCACTGGTCGTCGAATTTTTTGGTGATGATGTTCACCACGCCGCCCGCAGCACCATTACCGTAGCGGGCAGCAGCCGGGCCACGGATCACTTCGATGCGCTCGATCATCTCCGGCGGGACCCAGCCGGTATCGCCGCGGGTATCACGCTCGCCGCGCCAGCCCAGACGGATGGAGTTGCGGCTGGTAACCGGCTTGCCGTCAATCAGGATCAGGGTGTTTTCCGGGCCCATGCCGCGAATGTCAATCTGACGGTTGTTCCCGCGCTGGCCGCTGGTGGAGTTGCCGGTCAGGTTAACGCCCGGCATGGTGCGGATGATTTCCGCCACGTCGCGCGCGGGCGGGTTTTTGCGGATCTCGTCGGCGGTGATGGTCGACACGCCCGGCGCCTGCAAATTCTGCTCGGCGGCGGTGATCACCATGGTGTCTTCGTGCTGCGCGGAGGCGGTGTTGTCGTCTGCCATGGCGGGCAGCGCGACACCATAAATCCCTAAATTGACCAGCAAGGCCAGAGAGTGAATCTTCTTATTCATTGTACGTCCCGCTTTTATGGTTATTTAATGAGCGCGCTTCCCACAGCGCGGGCATTACGCTATTGCAAATGAAAATAGTTATCAATAATATTATCAATAAAATTTGCTCTGCAACAAAAAAGACTGTTAAACATGGGGTTATAAGGGTGACGGCGTTAACAACCGGAAGTGAAGCGTGGTGGCAGGCGAAAAACGGGCCGGAACGGGAACGTCAGCAGGAAAACTATCGCGTGACATTCTGGTGGCGGGACCCGGCGGGAACGCAGAAAACGTCGACGGTGAAACGCGTCTGGCTTTACGTCACCGGCGTGACCGATCACCATCAAAATGCCCGCCCGCAGTCCCTTGAACGTATCCCGGATACCGACGTCTGGCAGTGGCAGGGCGAGTTCAGCCCGGAATGGCGCGGCAGCTACTGTTTTATCCCCTCCGACAATGAAAACGATTTTGCCAGCGCAGTGTTTGACGGCGAGCAGCCGGACCGGATGGCGCTGCGGGAAGGCTGGCGCAAACTGCTGCCGCACGCGGTGTCCGACCCGCTGAATGCCCAGAGCTGGCGCGGCGGGCGCGGGCACGCCGTCTCGGCGCTGGAGATGCCGGAGGCGCCCGTACAGCCCGGCTGGAACCATCCCGATACCCCTTACAAAAAGCCTGTCTGCATTGAGTGGCACAGCGCGCGTCTGAAGAACCGTCGCCGCGTATGGATTTTTACCACCGGGGATGAAAGCCCTAAGCGCCCGCTGGCGGTGCTGCTCGACGGGCAGTTCTGGGCCGAAAGCATGCCCGTCTGGCCTGCGCTGGCGTCGCTCACCCATGAAGGCAAACTGCCGCCTGCGGTCTATGTCTTAATCGACGTGATTGACACCGCACACCGCAGCCGCGAGCTGCCGTGTAACCCTGATTTCTGGCTGGCGGTGCAGGACGAACTTCTCCCGCAGGTGAAAAGCATGGCCCCGTTCAGTGACCGCGCCGACCATACCGTGGTGGCGGGCCAGAGCTTCGGCGGCCTTTCCTCCCTCTACGCGGGCCTCAACTGGCCGCAGCGTTTTGGCTGCATTCTCAGCCAGTCCGGATCCTACTGGTGGCCGCACCGCGGCGCGCAGCAGGACGGGCTGCTCATCGAACAACTCAAAGCGGGTGAAAAAACCGCTCGCGGGCTGCGCATCGTCCTTGAGGCCGGGCGCAACGAGCCGCTTATCTTGCGCGCAAACCAGGCGATCCTCGCCGAACTACACACTCAGCAACCGGTTTTCTGGCGTCAGGTTGACGGCGGACACGATGCGCTTTGCTGGCGCGGTGGGCTGACGCAGGGGCTGATGACCCTCTGGCAGCCGCTTATTCAATAACGGAGTCTGTATGGAATTCAGCAATCCTTTCGATAATCCGCAGGGACAGTTCGCCATTTTGCAAAATGACCAGGGGCAGTACAGCCTGTGGCCGCAGCAGTGCGAGTTGCCCGCGGGCTGGCGCGTGGTCTGCGAACCGCAATCTCAGGAGGCGTGCCAGCAGTGGCTGGCGGAACAGTGGCAGACGCTTGAGCCGTCTTATTTTGCGGGGGAGCGCGCATGAACCGTCTCCCTCTTGTCGCCGCCCAGCCGGGGATCTGGATGGCAGAGCAGCTTTCCTCCCTGCCAAACGCCTGGAGCGTCGCGCACTACACCGAACTGAAAGGCGCTATCGATGCGCCATTGCTGGCAAAAGCCATCGCTGAAGGCATGATGCAGGCCGACACCCTGCGGATGCGTTTTACCGAAGATAACGGTGAGGTATGGCAGTGGATCGATGAGGCCATGATCCTGCCGGAGCCGTCCATCGTGCGCGTTGACTCCCACGACGCCGCCGTGGCGCTGATGGAGGCCGATCTCAACCAGAACCTGCGCGTCGACAGCGGTCAGCCGCTGGCGTTTCACCAGCTGATTCAGGTGGGAGAAAACCGCTGGTACTGGTATCAGCGGTATCATCATCTGGTGGTGGATGGCTTCAGTTTCCCGGCTATTACCCGTCAGATCGCCGCCATTTACGCTGCGTGGCAGAAAGGTGAACCCGCGCCCGCCTCCCCGTTTACCCCGTTCGCCGAGGTGGTGGAGGAATACCAACGCTATCGCGACAGCGAGGCGTATCAGCGCGACGGTGCTTTCTGGGCCGAGCAGCGCAAACAGCTTCCTTCTCCGGTCTCGCTCTCTTCCGCGCCGCTGCCGGGACGCGCCGCCACTACCGACATTCTGCGCCTGAAAATTGCGATGGACGGCCGTGCGTTCAGCCAGCTTGCACAGATGGCAGGCCAGGCGCAGCGTACCGATCTGGCCCTTGCGCTGGTGGCGCTGTGGCTGGGCCGCCTGACCGGACGGCTGGACTACGCCGCCGGGTTTATCTTTATGCGCCGCATGGGCTCCGCCGCGCTGACCGCGACCGGACCGGTGCTCAACGTCCTGCCGCTGGCGGTCAATATCGATCCGCAGGAGAGCCTGCCGACGCTGGCGCTGCGCCTGGCGAACCAGCTGAAAAAGATGCGCCGCCATCAGCGCTACGACGCTGAGCAGATCGTGCGCGACAGCGGGCGTGCCGCAGGCGATGAAGCCCTGTTTGGTCCGGTGCTGAACGTCAAGGTGTTCGATTATCAGCTGGATATCGACGGCGTGGAGGCCATTACCCACACGCTGGCGACCGGCCCGGTGAACGATCTGGAGCTGGCGCTGTTCCCGGACGAGCAGGGCGGACTGAGTATTGAGATCCTCGCCAACGGGCAGCGTTACGACGAGGCGACGCTGAAGGGGCACGCGGCGCGCCTGAACGCAATGCTGACGCAGTTTGCCGCCAATCCGGACCTGCGCTGTGGCGACGTGGAAACCGTATCAGAGCAGGAATACGCCCGGCTGGCGCGCATCAACGATACCGGGCTGGCGCTGCCGTCCACCACGCTGGCGGATCTTGTGGCGGAGCAGGCGAGCAAAACGCCGGACGCCCCCGCGCTGGCGGATGCCCATACTGAACTGAACTATCGCCAGATGCGCGAGCAGGTGGTCGCGCTGGCAAACCTGCTGCGCGCGCGCGGCGTGAAGCCGGGCGACAGCGTGGCGGTGGCGCTCCCGCGCTCGGTGTTCCTGACCCTGGCGCTGCACGGGATTGTTGAAGCAGGCGCCGCCTGGCTGCCGCTGGATACCGGTTACCCGGACGACCGTCTGCGGATGATGCTGGAGGACGCGAAGCCGTCGCTGCTCATTACCACCGACGAGCAGCTTCCGCGCTTTAACGATCTGCCGATCGCTACTTTTAGTTACAACACACTATTACCTGCCACCGATCCTGAACCTCTGCGCCTGGCGACGCCGGAGCAGACCGCGTACATCATCTTTACTTCCGGTTCGACGGGACGTCCAAAAGGGGTGATGGTCGGCCATACCGCCATCGTTAACCGCCTGAAGTGGATGCAGGATCATTATCCACTGGCGGCGCATGATGTAGTGGCGCAGAAAACGCCGTGCAGCTTTGACGTGTCGGTGTGGGAGTTCTGGTGGCCGTTTATCGCCGGGGCGAAGCTGGTGATGGCCGAGCCGGACGCGCACCGCGATCCGCAGGCGATGCAGAGCTTCTTCGCAGAATATGGCGTAACCACCACCCACTTCGTGCCGTCGATGCTGGCGGCGTTCGTCGCCTCGCTGACGCCGGAAAACGTCCACTGTTGCAGGACGCTAAAGCAGGTGTTCTGTAGCGGCGAGGCGTTGCCGACTGCGCTGTGTCGCGAGTGGGAACAGCTCACCCAGGCGCCGCTGCACAACCTCTATGGCCCGACCGAAGCAGCGGTGGACGTCAGCTGGTATCCGGCGTACGGCCCCGAGCTGGCGGCGGTGGAAGGGAACAGCGTGCCGATCGGCTTCCCGGTGTGGAATACGGGGCTGCGCATTCTGGACGCGATGATGCGCCCGGTGCCGTTCGGCGTGGCGGGCGATCTGTATCTCACCGGCATTCAGCTGGCGCAGGGGTATCTGGGACGCCCCGACCTTACCGCCAGCCGCTTTATCGCCGATCCGTTTGCCCCCGGCGAGCGAATGTACCGCACCGGGGACGTTGCCCGCTGGCTGGACAACGGCGCGGTGGAATATCTCGGCCGCAGCGACGATCAGCTGAAAATCCGCGGGCAGCGCATTGAGCTGGGCGAAATCGACCGGGCGATGCTGTCATTGCCTGACGTGGCCCAGGCGGTGGCGCACGCCTGCGTGTTCAACCAGGCGGCTGCTACGGGCGGCGATGCCCGCCAGCTGGTGGGATACGTTGTCTCCGAATCCGGCTTACCGCTGGATCGCGACGCGTTGCTTGCATCACTTAAAGCCCGGCTGCCGCCGCATATGGTGCCGGTGGTGCTGCTGCAAATCAGCGCGCTGCCGCTGAGCGCCAACGGCAAGCTGGATCGCAAAGCGCTGCCGCTGCCGGAGCTGACCAGCAAAACTTCCGGTCGCGCGCCCGAGACGCAAACCGAAGTCGCCGTGGCGCAGGCATTTTCTGCCCTGCTGGGCTGCGCGGTGAACGATATCGAAGCCGATTTCTTTGCCCTCGGCGGCCACTCGCTGCTGGCGATGCGCCTCGCGGCTCAGCTCAGCCGTGCGTTCAGCCGCAAGGTCACGCCGGGGCAGATTATGGTCGCCTCCACGGTGAGTAAGCTTAGCGCCCTGCTGGACTCGCAGATGAGCGACGAGCAGGCGCAGCGTCTGGGGTATGAAACTGTTCTCCCGCTGCGTGAAAGCAACGGCCCGACGCTGTTCTGCTTCCATCCGGCGTCCGGCTTTGCCTGGCAGTTTAGCGTCCTGGCGCGCTATCTCAGCCCGCGCTGGTCAATCGTCGGCATTCAGTCGCCGCGCCCGGACGGGCCGATGCAGCAGTGTGCGGATCTCGATGCGGTGATCGAACATCATCTGAACACGTTGCGTAAGCAGCAGCCGCAGGGACCGTATTATCTGTTCGGCTATTCCCTCGGCGGCACGCTGGCGCAGGGCATTGCGGCGCGTCTGCGCGAGCAGGGTGAAGAGGTTTCATTCCTCGGCCTGCTGGATACCTGGCCGCCGGAAACCCAGAACTGGGCGGAGAAAGAGGCCAACGGCCTCGATCCGGAGGTGCTGGCGGAGATCGAGCGGGAACGTCAGGCGTTTATCGCCGCCCAGCAGGGGCAGGGCTCAAGCGAGTTGTTTAACGCCATTGAAGGTAACTATGCGGACGCGGTGCGGCTGCTCACTACGGCACACAGCGCGCGGTTTGACGGTAAAGCGACGCTGTTTGTCGCCGAGCGAACGCGAACGATGGATCCGCAGGTCGCGTGGGCACCCTGGGTGGGTGAGCTGGAGGTATACAGCCAGGACTGCGCCCACGTGGATATTATTTCACCGCAGGCGTTTGAGAAGATTGGGCCGGTACTGAAGGAAATTTTGGGGTAACGTTTAAAGCCCCTCACCCTAACCCTCTCCCACGGGGAGAGGGGATGGTTTGCTCCCTCTCCCTGTGGGAGAGGGCCGGGGTGAGGGCATCAGACCGCACGCTTGCCCAACGGCACCACCAGCGGCGTACCCGCCACCGGATCGTCAATAATCATGCAGCGCATGCCGTAGATCCGCGCGATCAGATCCGGCGTCACAATCTCCTTCGGCGCGCCCTGCGCCACAATCTCGCCGTCGCGCAGCGCAATCAGATGCGTCGCGTAGCGGCACGCCTGATTTAAATCATGCAACACCGCCGCCAGGGTGTACCCCTGCGTGCGGTTCAGCTCGCTCAGCAGCTCCAGCAGGTCAATCTGATGGCTGATATCCAGCCAGGTCGTCGGCTCGTCCAGCAGCATGATCGAGGTTTCCTGTGCCAGCACCATCGCGATCCACGCGCGCTGGCGCTGTCCGCCGGAGAGGGTATCGACGCTTTGCCGGGCGAGATCGGTGATGCCCGTCGCCTGCATCGCGCGCTTCACGGCCTCGTCGTCCTCCTTGCGCCAGCGGGTAAACAGTGGCTGGTGCGGGTAGCGCCCGCGGGAGACCAGCTCCTGTACGGTAATATCCCCCGGCGTGGTGGCGTTTTGCGCCAGCAGCCCAATTCGGCGCGCCACCTCTTTGCTGGCGAAGCGCTGGATCTGCTCCCCGTCGAGGAACACGCTGCCCTCAACCGGCGTCATCAGGCGGCTCAGCGTGCGCAGCAGGGTCGATTTGCCGCAGCCGTTCGGCCCGATAATGGCGGTGAAGTGGCCGTCCGGAATGGCAACGGATAAGTCCCGGGCAATGATTTTTTTACCGTAGCCGAGGGTCAAGTTTTCGCCGCGCAAGCGGGGTGTTGAATCTGTCATTTCTTGCGTGACTCCTGAACGAGCAAGACGATGAGGTAAATCCCGCCGAGGCTGACGGTCACCACGCCCACCGGCAGTTGATAAGGCGTAAACAGCTGCTGAGCGCAGAGATCGGCGGCCAGCAGTAATACTGCGCCGCACAGCGCTGCCTGGGTTAATCCCCAGCGCGCGGTGCCGCTAAGTCGCCGCGCGATATGCGGCGCGACAAGGGCAATAAACGAGATCGGCCCGGCGATAGCGGTAGAGGCAGCGGTCAGCAGTACCGCCACCAGCATCAGCATCAGGCGCGAGCGCTCTACGCTCACGCCCAGCGCGCAGGCGCTGTCGTCGCCCATCTCCAGCAGCCGCATGCGCCTGACCAGCAGCAACGCGCCAATAAACATCAGGATAATCAGCGGCGCGGCGGGCCAGGTTTTTCCCCACGTCAGACCGTTGAGGGAACCGGCGTACCACAGCCCGGCGGAGAGTGCGGTTTCCAGCGACGCCTGTAGCAGAAGCCAGGTGTTAAACGCCATCAGCATCGCGCGGATGCCGATCCCGATGATGATCAGGCGGAAGGTGTCGATGCCGTTGCGCCAGGCCAGGGCCCAGATAAGCAGGGAGGTGAGAATGCCGCCCGCCATCGCCGTAAAGGTAATGGCCATGAGATGCTGCCCGAACAGCACCATCGCCACCAGCACGCCGCTCCACGCGCCGGTATTCAGGCCCATCACGTCCGGGCTGCCGAGGGGGTTACGCATCAGCGACTGGAATATCGCGCCGCTGACGCCAAGCGCCGCGCCAACCAGGATCGCCATCGCCACGCGCGGCAGTCGCCATTCGGTGACCACCATGGTGATGTTACGCGGCGCGCTGCCGGTGAGAGCATGAAAGACCTGCGCGAAATCAAGCGTTACGGCACCGCTTTGCAGGCTCCAGACCGCCAGCAGCAGACTGGCGACGACCAGCAGGGCGACGCTGGTGAGTAATCGACGGGACGGGGCCATCATGCGCCACCCCCGCGTCTGCGTCGTACCAGGAAGATCAGCACCGGCGCGCCGATAAAGGCGCTGACCACCGAGACGCGCAATTCACCCGGCACCAGCAGGCGGCCCAGTACGTCGGCAAACAGCAGCAGGGCTGGGGTCGCCAGCAGCGTCACCGGCAGCGACCAGCGGTGATCCGCCCCCACCAGCCAGCGCGCCATGTGCGGCATCATCAGGCCGATAAAGGCAATCGGCCCGACGACGGCGGTCGCGCTGCCGCACAGCACGGTGATGGCAAGCAGGCCCGTCAGCTGCGTGCGCGCCACGCGGTTGCCGAGTGCGGTCGCGGTGTCGCTGCCGAGGCTCAGGCTGTTGAGCGCCCGGCTTAAACACAGCGCCACAGCGGCAGCGATAATGACCGGGAATGCCACCACTTTCAGGGTTTCAAGGGTACGGATATCCAGCGAACCGGCCTGCCAGAAGCGCAGCTGGTCATACACGTCCGGGTTGAGCAGGGCGATGCCGTTGGACAAGCCTTCCAGCACCGCCGCGAGCGCCACGCCCGCCAGTGTCAGACGTACCGGGCTGAGCTGTCCGCCGCCCTGGCTGCCGGTAAACGCCACCACCAGCGAGGCCGCCAGCGCGCCGCAAAAGGCCATCACCAGCTGTTCAGAGGGGGACGTTAACCCGAACAGCGCCGCGCCGAGCACGATGGCAAAGCTGGCGCCGGAGTTAACGCCGAGAATGCCGGGGTCCGCCAGCGGGTTGCGGGTAAGGGTTTGCATCAGGGCACCGGCAAGGCCCAGCGCGCCGCCGGCCAGCAGTCCGGCAAGGGTGCGGGGCAGGCGCGCGTCGAGCACGATGGTGCAGTCGGCGCTCTGACAGGTACCGGAGAGCGCATCGACAATAACGGACGCGGGCAGCGGTTTTGCGCCGACCAGCAGGCTGAGTGCAATCGCAAGGATTAGCAGTAGCAATAAAACAGGCACGGCAATGGCGCGCACCGCAGAAGAGGAAAACGACATAGCAACATCCATGATTTGATAATGATAGTGATTATCGTTATCTATCTTATTTGGCTATGTTAGCATGTGCGCCCATGGAATTGGTAGAAATAGACTCAAGGCCTTGTCATGAATCAAAAATCCTGGCTGCTTAACCTCAGCCTGCTTAAGACGCACCCGGCGTTTCGCGCCGTCTTTATCGCCCGCTTTATCTCTATTTTGTCCCTCGGCCTGCTTGGGGTTGCCGTGCCCGTCCAGATCCAGTCCATGACCCACTCCAGCTGGCTGGTGGGGTTATCCGTCACCTTAACCGGCGGGGCGATGTTTATCGGTCTGATGGTGGGCGGCGTGCTGGCGGATCGCTACGAGCGTAAAAAGCTTATCCTGCTGGCGCGTGGCACCTGCGGGGTGGGCTTTGTCGGGCTGTGTCTGAACGCCATGCTGCCGGAGCCGTCGCTGATGGCGATTTATGCCCTGGGCCTGTGGGACGGCTTTTTTGCCTCGTTAGGCGTGACGGCGCTGCTGGCGGCGACCCCCGCGCTGGTCGGGCGCGAGAACCTGATGCAGGCGGGGGCGATCACCATGCTCACCGTGCGTCTGGGATCGGTGATTTCGCCGATGGTCGGCGGCCTGCTTCTGGCGACCGGCAACGTGGCGTGGAACTACGGCCTTGCCGCGGCGGGAACCTTTATCACCACCTTGACGCTGCTGCGTTTGCCGCTCCTGCCACCCCCGCCGCAGCCGCGCGAGCATCCGCTGAAGTCCCTGATGGCCGCGATTCGTTTCCTGTTCAGCAACCCGCTGATTGGCGGCATTGCATTGCTCGGCGGCCTGCTGACGATGGCGAGCGCCGTGCGCGTGCTGTACCCGGCGCTGGCGGGCGAGTGGCAGATGAGCGCCTCAGAGATTGGCGTGCTGTACGCCGCCATTCCGCTCGGCGCCGCGTGCGGGGCGCTGACCAGCGGAAACCTGGCGCAGAGCGCGAGACCGGGGTTAATCATGCTGGTGGCGACGCTGGCCTCGTTTATCGCGATTGGTTTCTTCAGCCTGATGCCGGTGTGGGCGCTGGGGGTGATGTGTCTGGTGATTTTTGGCTGGCTGAGCGCGGTCAGCTCTCTTTTACAGTACACCCTGATCCAGACCCAGACGCCGGAAGGGATGCTCGGGCGCATTAACGGCCTGTGGACGGCGCAGAACGTCACGGGCGATGCGATTGGCGCAGCGATCCTCGGCGGGCTGGGGGCGATAATGACCCCGGTGGCGTCGGCGAGCAGCAGCGGGTTTGTGTTAGCCGTGGTTGGCGTAATTTTATTGGCGGTTTTGGTGGAGTTGCGTCGGTTCAGGCAGAATCTGTAGGTCGGGTAAGGCGTAGCCGCCACCCGACAAAACGCCCGGTGGCGCTGCGCTTACCGGGCCTACGGGAAACGTGCCTCTTATTTAAAAATTGAATTCAAACGCTGCAACACCAACAACGCGCTGTAATAATCCAGGCGGAACGTCTCCGTTCCCAGCGCCCAGACGCGCTTGTTCTTGACCGACGGCAGATGCGCCAGCAGCGGATTGGCGTAAATCGCGTCCACGTCTTTCTGGTCGCCGGCAAACACGAACAGCCCTTCGCCGTTCAGCCCCGTCGCCAGGTTTTCCCCGCCCAGCTGAATAATGTCGTGACGCTTGCCCTGGCTTTTCGAGGTGTGCAGCCCGGCGGGAAGGTCGGCCAGCGTAAAGCCCAGCTGGTGCAGCAGCTTGCCCTGAGCCGAGTCTGTCGTCCACAGGTTCGCCGTGTGCGCCGCGGCGGTGTAGACGATGGCGTTCACCGGCTGCGGCGGCAGCTTCATCTGCTGCTTCACCTGGGCGAGCTGTTTATCGAAGGCAGCGATGCGCTCTGCGGCCTGTGTTTCCTGCCCGGTGATCGTCCCCAGCTGGGTCAGCAGTTCCTGCCAGCTTTTGTCGTCGTAGTTAATGATAAGCGTCGGGGCGATGGCGGAAAGCTGGTCGTAGAGCGCCAGCGCGGAATCACCGCCGGTGGCGCTGATCAAAATCAGGTCCGGCATTTGCGCCGCGACCGCTTCGGCGCTCGGCTCGCCGATGTACAGCCGGGCAACCTTACGCTGCTTCGCGATATCGCCCCACTGACGTAAAAAGCCCTGCGCATCCGCCACGCGGTTGTTCGGCGTGGTCGCACCGCTGGCAATGACCGGCGCGTCAATGGCCAGCAGGGAGCCGGTTAAGGTCACGCTGGTGGAGACAATGCGCGTCGGTTTGCTCTCAAGCGTATGAACGCCGCGGCTGTCGGTGACCTGACGCGGCCAGTCGGCGGCGATGGCTGAGGTTAGTCCTAAAACAAAAAGTCCTGTTAAAAGAAGGGCATTGCGGCAAACGGCAGCGATTTTCACAGAGCGGCATCCTGATTTTATTGAAGATAATGCTTCTCATTTTCAGGGCTGTGGGGAAGGGATGCAAGCGTTTGTCGCACAAGTTATTTGCCCGACGGTTGACAGCGGGGCGATGTGGGATTAGGTTAGCCGACGAAAATATAAATGATAATCATTATTGCTTCTTTTATCATTTTAAGGAGGATGATATGGACACGTCCCTGGCTGAGGAAGTTCAGCACACCGCGACCACGCTGCAAGCAGACAGCTTTTTCTTTATGTCGCCTTACCGCAGTTTCACCACGTCCGGCTGTTTTGCCCGTTTTTCTGAACCCGCCGTCGGCGGTGACGATCCGGCGGGTCCTTTCCAGCAGAAATTAGCTCAGGCTTTCCGGAATGCGAAAAACAGCGGCATTGCTCATCCGGTGATGGTAGGGGCGATCCCCTTCGATACCCGCAAACCGTCATCGCTGTTTATTCCGCAACGCTGGCAAACCTTCTCCCGCCCGGCGCGTCAGCAGTCCGCACGCTACGCCTCCGGCGCGCAGACGCTGAACGTGCAACAGCGCACCGAGATCCCGCCGCAGCCGGTTTTCGAGGAGATGGTCGCCCGCGCCGCGTCGCTCACCGCCACGCCGCAGGTGAATAAGGTGGTGCTGTCGCGCCTGATTGATATCGCCACCGACAAACAGATTGATAGCAGCGCGCTGATGGAGCGTCTTATCGCCCAGAACCCGGCGAGCTTTAATTTCCACGTACCGCTGGAAGACGGCGGCGTGCTGCTGGGCGCCAGCCCGGAACTGCTGCTGCGTAAAGAGGGCGCGCACTTTAGCTCGCTGCCGCTGGCGGGCTCTGCGCGCCGTCAGCCGGACGATGTGCTGGATCGCGAAGCGGGAACTAAGCTGCTGGCCTCCGAAAAAGACCGTCACGAGCACGACCTGGTAACCCAGGCGATGAAAACCATTCTGGAACCGCGCAGCCATCATCTGAGCATGCCGGCTTCCCCGCAGCTCATTACCACCCCAACGCTGTGGCACCTGGCGACGCCGGTAGAAGGTGACGCGCGTGAAAACGAGAACGCCCTGACGCTGGCCTGCCTGCTGCACCCGACGCCAGCGCTGAGCGGTTTCCCGCATCAGGCGGCAAAAGAGCTGATTGCCGAGCTGGAGCCGTTCGATCGTGAGCTGTTCGGCGGCATTGTCGGCTGGTGCGACAGCGAAGGTAACGGCGAGTGGGTGGTAACTATCCGCTGCGCGCGTCTGCATCAAAATACCGTTCGCCTGTTTGCCGGCGCGGGCATTGTGCCTGCTTCCTCCCCGGTGGGCGAGTGGCGCGAGACGGGCGTGAAGCTCTCCACCATGCTCAACGTGTTTGGTTTGCACTAAGGAATACTCATGACTATCCCTTTTACCCGCTGGCCTGAGGAGTTTGCCCGCCGCTACCGTGAAAAAGGCTACTGGCAGGATCGGCCGCTGACCCACATCCTGACGGACCATGCGGATAGCGATGCGGTCGCGATAATTGACGGCGATCGCCGCATCACCTACCGCGCGTTTAATCAGGCGGTGACGAATCTGGCGTCTGTCCTTCAGGCGC
Source organism: Enterobacter cloacae complex sp. IR5403 (assembly GCF_049238705.1). Classification (NCBI taxonomy): domain Bacteria; kingdom Pseudomonadati; phylum Pseudomonadota; class Gammaproteobacteria; order Enterobacterales; family Enterobacteriaceae; genus Enterobacter; species Enterobacter cloacae complex sp. IR5403. Next base: position 270,049 of record NZ_JBMKHP010000002.1, read on the forward strand.
AGGGGCTGCATCGCGGCGAGACCGCGCTGGTGCAGCTCGGCAACGTGGCCGAGTTCTACATCACCTTCTTCGCGCTGCTGCAAATCGGCGTCGCACCGGTCAACGCGCTCTTTAGCCATCAGCGCAGCGAACTCAACGCCTACGCGGTGCAGATCAAACCCGCCGTGCTGATTGCCGACCGCGACCACGCGCTGTTTGCGGGCGATGATTTTCTCAATACCTTTGTGGATACGCATCGCTCGGTACGCGTCGTGCTGCTGCGCGGTGACAAGGGTGAACACGCGCTGGAGGCGGCGATCGCGCGCCCGGCGGACAATTTCATCCCGAACCCGACGCCCGCCGACGAAGTGGCGTTCTTCCAGCTCTCCGGCGGCAGCACCGGCACGCCGAAGCTGATCCCGCGTACGCATAACGATTACGACTACAGCATTCGCCGCAGCAACGAAATCTGCGGTATCACTGCGCGCACCCGCTATCTGAACGCGCTTCCCGCGGCGCATAACTACGCCATGAGCTCGCCGGGATCGTTAGGCGTTTTCACGGCGGGCGGCTGCGTGGTGCTGGCGAACGATCCGAGCGCCACGCTCTGCTTCCCGCTCATTGAACAGCATCAGATAAACGTCACCTCGCTGGTGCCGCCCGCGGTCAGCCTGTGGTTGCAGGCGATTGCCGACGGCGCGGGGAACGCCCAGCTGAAATCCCTCGAACTGCTCCAGGTAGGCGGCGCACGTCTCTCCGCCACGCTTGCGGCGCGTATTCCGGCGGAAATTGGCTGCCAGCTTCAGCAGGTGTTTGGCATGGCTGAAGGGCTGGTGAACTACACCGCCCTCGACGATGCGCCGGAGCGCATCATCAATACCCAGGGCCGCCCGATGTGCCCGGACGATGAAGTGTGGGTGGCGGACGAGGACGGCAACCCGCTGCCGCGCGGGGAAGTCGGGCGTCTGATGACACGCGGCCCTTACACCTTCCGCGGCTATTTCAATAGCCCGGAACACAACGCCAGCGCCTTTGATGCCAACGGTTTCTACTGCTCGGGCGATCTGATCGCCATCGATGAGCAGGGTTACATCACCGTGCAGGGGCGCGAGAAAGATCAGATCAACCGCGGTGGCGAGAAGATCGCCGCCGAAGAGATCGAAAACCTGCTGCTGCGCCACGACGCGGTGATCCACGCCGCGCTGGTGAGCATGGAGGACAGCCTGCTGGGCGAAAAAAGCTGCGCGTACCTGGTGGTGAAACAGCCCCTGCGCGCGGTGGAGGTGCGCCGCTTCCTGCGCGAGCAGGGCGTTGCCGAATTTAAGCTGCCGGACCGCGTGGAGAGCGTGGATGCGCTTCCGCTCACGCCGGTCGGCAAAGTTGATAAGAAACAGTTGCGCCTGTGGCTTGCTGAACGCGCCCGGGGCTGAGGAACAGAGAATGGCCATTCCAAAATTAACCGCATACGCGCTGCCAACCGCCGCCGAACTGCCGACCAGTAAAGTGAACTGGACGTTTGAGCCGGAGCGCGCCGCGCTGTTGATCCACGATATGCAGGAGTACTTCCTGAACTTCTGGGGCGAAAATAGCGACATGATGCAGCAGGTAGTGGCGAACATCGCTAAACTGCGCGCGTACTGCAAAGAGCACAATATTCCTGTCTACTACACCGCGCAGCCGAAAGATCAGAGCGATGAAGACCGCGCCCTGCTGAACGATATGTGGGGGCCGGGTCTGACTCGCTCACCGGAGCAGCAGTGCATCGTCGCTGAACTGACCCCGGACGAAGCGGACACCGTGCTGGTGAAGTGGCGCTACAGCGCGTTCCACCGCTCGCCGCTGGAGCAGATGCTGAAAGAGACCGGGCGCAACCAGCTTTTGATCACCGGCGTGTACGCCCACATCGGCTGCATGACCACCGCCACCGACGCCTTTATGCGCGACATCAAACCGTTCTTTATCGCCGACGCGCTGGCGGATTTCACCCGCGACGAGCACCTGATGTCGCTGAAATACGTGGCAGGACGTTCGGGCCGCGTGGTGATGACCGACGAGCTGCTGCCGTCCGTTCCGGCAACGAAAGCCGCGCTGCGTGAGCTGATCCTGCCGCTGCTGGACGAGTCCGACGAGCCGATGGATGACGAAAACCTGATCGACTACGGTCTGGATTCAGTGCGGATGATGGCGCTGGCCGCCCGCTGGCGCAAAGTGCACGGCGACATTGATTTCGTGATGCTGGCAAAAAATCCGACCCTCGATGCCTGGTGGGCGCTGCTCTCCCGCGAGGTGAAGTGATGGGTTTTGATTTCACCGGTAAAACCGTCTGGGTGACGGGCGCGGGTAAGGGCATTGGCTATGCGACCGCGCTGGCATTTGCGGAGGCCGGGGCGCAGGTGACCGGGTTCGATCTGGCTTTCCCTCACGGCGAATATCCGTTTGCCACCGAAACGCTGGACGTGGCGGATGCGGCACAGGTGAGTGACGTCTGCGGGCGTTTGCTCAGCAGCCTTGAGCGGCTCGACGTGCTGGTTAACGCGGCGGGCATTCTGCGTATGGGCGCGACGGATCAGCTCTCGCAGGAGGACTGGCAGCAGACCTTTGCGGTCAACGTCGGCGGCGCGTTCAACCTGTTCCAGCAGACGATGGGCCAGTTCCGTCGTCAGCAGGGTGGGGCGATTGTGACGGTGGCCTCTGACGCGGCGCACACGCCGCGCATCGGCATGAGCGCCTATGGCGCGTCGAAAGCGGCGCTGAAAAGCCTGGCGCTGACCGTCGGGCTGGAGCTGGCGGGCAGCGGCGTGCGCTGTAACCTGGTGTCGCCGGGTTCAACGGATACCGACATGCAGCGCACCCTGTGGACCAGCGATGATGCGGAACAGCGGCGCATTCGCGGCTTTGGCGAGCAGTTCAAGCTCGGCATTCCGCTCGGTAAAATTGCCCGTCCACAGGAGATTGCTGCGACCGTGCTGTTCCTGGCATCCGATGCCGCCAGCCATATCACCTTGCAGGATATCGTGGTGGACGGCGGCTCCACGCTGGGGGCGTAATGATCTGGAAACGTCATTTAACGCTCGAGGAGCTGAACGCCACCAGCCAGAACACAATGGTGGAGCACCTTGGCATCGTCTATACCCGCCTCGGGGACGATACGCTTGAAGCGGAGATGCCGGTGGATGCCCGCACGCACCAGCCGTTTGGCCTGCTGCATGGCGGCGCCTCAGCGGCGCTGGCGGAAACGCTGGGCTCAATGGCCGGTTTTCTGATGACCCGTGACGGGCAGAACGTGGTGGGCACGGAACTGAATGCCACGCATCACCGCGCGGTCTCTCACGGTAAGGTACGCGGCGTGTGTCAGCCGCTGCATCTGGGCCGTTCCAGCCAGAGCTGGGAGATCGTGGTGTTCGACGAGCAGGGGCGGCGGTGCTGTACCTGTCGGTTGAGTACGATGGTGTTGGGGTAAGTCATTCAGCTGAAAGTGATCGGCTTAACACTGTGGTGTAAATCTCTGGTTTGACCACGCATTATTGCGTTTCAAAGTTGTTAAATTTTATCCGTTGTTCTAGAAACAAAATGTAACATCTCACTGTTTCACAACAACGGACAACAACTATGAACAACTCAGGGAAATACCTAACGTGGGCGGTGCTCTCCGTGGTGGGAGCCTTTGCCCTGGGCTATATCGCCCTCAACCGGGGGGAACAGATCAACGCGCTGTGGATCGTCGTCGCCTCCGTCTGCATTTATCTGATCGCGTACCGTTTTTATGGCCGCTATATTGCGAAAAACGTGTTAGGGGTTGATGCCACGCGCATGACGCCTGCCGTGCGTCATAACGACGGTCTGGACTACGTGCCGACCGATAAAAAAGTGCTGTTCGGTCACCATTTCGCGGCGATTGCCGGGGCAGGCCCGCTGGTGGGGCCGGTACTGGCCGCGCAGATGGGCTACCTGCCAGGGATGATCTGGATCCTCGCGGGGGTGGTGCTGGCGGGCGCTGTGCAGGACTTCATGGTGCTGTTCGTCTCCACCCGCCGCGACGGTCGTTCGCTGGGTGAGCTGGTGAAAGAGGAGATGGGCGCAACCGCCGGGGTGATTGCGCTGGTGGCGACCTTTATGATCATGGTGATCATCCTCGCGGTGCTGGCGATGATCGTTGTGAAAGCCTTGACCCACAGCCCGTGGGGAACCTATACCGTCGCCTTCACCATTCCGCTGGCGCTGTTTATGGGGATCTATATCCGCTATCTGCGTCCGGGGCGCATTGGTGAAGTTTCAGTTATTGGCCTGGTGTTCCTGGTGTTTGCGATTATCTCCGGCGGCTGGGTAGCGGAAAGCCCGACCTGGGCGCCGTTCTTCGACTTCACCGGCGTGCAGCTGACCTGGATGCTGGTGGGCTACGGCTTCGTGGCGGCGGTGCTGCCGGTATGGCTGCTGCTGGCCCCGCGTGACTACCTCTCTACCTTCCTGAAAATCGGCACCATCGTCGGGCTGGCGATCGGCATTCTGATTATGCGCCCGACCCTGACCATGCCTGCGCTGACCAAATTTATTGACGGCACCGGCCCGGTCTGGACCGGCAACCTGTTCCCGTTCCTGTTTATCACCATCGCCTGTGGGGCGGTGTCGGGCTTCCACGCGCTGATCGCCTCCGGGACCACGCCGAAGATGCTGGCGAATGAAAATCAGGCCTGCCTGATTGGCTATGGCGGCATGCTGATGGAGTCCTTCGTGGCGATTATGGCGCTGGTTTCGGCCTGTATTATTGACCCGGGCGTTTACTTTGCGATGAACAGCCCAATGGCGGTACTGGCCCCGGCGGGCACCGTTGACGTGGTTGCCTCTGCCGCGCAGGTGGTCAGCGGCTGGGGCTTTGCGATTACCCCGGAAACGTTGACGCATATCGCCAACGAGGTCGGCGAGCAGTCGATTATCTCCCGTGCGGGCGGAGCGCCAACGCTGGCGGTGGGTATGGCCTACATTTTGCACGGCGCGCTGGGCGGGCTGATGGATGTCTCGTTCTGGTATCACTTCGCCATTCTGTTCGAGGCGCTGTTTATTCTGACGGCAGTGGATGCCGGTACGCGTGCGGCGCGCTTTATGTTGCAGGATCTGCTGGGGGTGATCTCCCCGAACCTGAAGCGTACCGATTCACTCCCGGCTAACCTGCTGGCGACGGCGCTGTGCGTGCTGGCGTGGGGCTACTTCCTGCATCAGGGCGTGGTCGATCCGTTGGGCGGGATTAACACCCTGTGGCCGCTGTTCGGTATCGCCAACCAGATGCTGGCGGGCATGGCGCTGATGCTCTGCGCGGTGGTGCTGTTCAAGATGAAGCGCCAGCGTTACGCATGGGTGGCGCTGGTGCCAACGGCGTGGCTGCTGATCTGTACCCTGACCGCGGGCTGGCAGAAAGCCTTCAGCCCGGACAACAAGGTGGGCTTCCTGGCGATCGCCAACAAGTTCCAGGCGATGATCGACAGCGGCAAGATCCCGGCACAGTACACCGAGTCGCAGCTGTCGCAGCTGGTGTTTAACAACCGTCTGGACGCCGGGCTGACCATCTTCTTTATGGTGGTGGTTGTGGTGCTGGCGTTGTATTCTCTGAAAACCGCGCTGGCGGCGTTGAAAGTCGACAAACCGACGGCGAAAGAGACACCGTATGAGCCAATGCCTGAGAACCTGGACGAGATTGTCACCCAGGCGAAAGGGGCGCATTAACATTACCAAACCCCCCTCACCCCAGCCCTCTCCCCACAGGGGCGAGGGTGTTAAAGTTCCCTCTCCCCTTTGGGGAGAGGGTCAGGGTGAGGGGAATACAAACGAGAAACTGATTATGTTCGACACCCTTTCCAAAGCAGGTAAATACCTGGGCCAGGCCGCTAAAATGATGATTGGCGTGCCGGATTACGACAACTACGTCGAGCATATGCGCGTCAACCACCCGGACCAGACGCCCATGACCTACGAAGAATTTTTCCGCGACCGCCAGGACGCCCGCTACGGCGGCAAGGGCGGGGCGAAGTGCTGTTAACCCTCTTTTGGTAAATAGAGGCTGATCTGCTCCTGTTTACAGCCGTAAATTGCCGCCAGCTTTTCGCGGGTGCGCTTTTGCGGTCGGGAGTCCAGCGCTTCAAGCTGTGACACGGCGGACTGGCTGATGCCAAGCTTCTCCGCCACCTCCTGCTGGGACATGCCGCGTAAAATGCGCCAGGCGGCCTGTAGGCTGACGTTTTGCCAGGTCATGATGCTGCATACTTCTCCGGGCAATTCCACGTCATCCAGACTATCGTGTTCGACTTCAATATCCTCCAGATCGTCGTCGGTTTCGTCGTCAATTTCTGACATCTGTAAGAGCATACGAAAATATTCGTGATAGGGAATAACGGCGTACTGCGTTTTCCCGTTATCGTCCTTGATTAGCTGAACAGCCATAGGTGGCACTCTCCTCATGCAGGTAAGTCGTTGAAGTTCTGCGCTTGACGGCCAAAACATAACAATGGTTATCAGGATTGTCCCGAAGCGTATAGACGATGCGGTAATCGCCTACGCGAAGCCGGAAATGATCTTCGGTCGCCGATATTTTTTTGATATCGGGCCGGGGAGCCGAGCGGTCATCCAGCTCAGTAAGCTTTACCTCAATGCGACGCTGATACCGCTCGTCAATTCTGGAAAATGCCTTTTTTGCACCATTGGACCAGACAATCTTCATCCGTACCTCCACTGTACGCCCACACAAAATATAAGGAAATAATAAGACTATTAGATAAATTCCGAATTTCTTATGGGCTACTGTAGAGCGGAGAAAAACCGCGAGAAAGCGGCAAACCGCGAATCGTCGAGGCGGCTCGAACAGGCCTCTGCCGGGCGACAGAGGCATACAGTAAACTTGCGATCAGGCGTTCAGACCGCCGTCGACATCCAGACCGGTGCCGGAAATTTGACCCGCGGCCCCAGCCCACGACTGGCGCCGGTAACCAGCGCCTTTTTACCTGTTAAATCGATCTGCATGATGACCTCGTTACGAGAGTGGAGAGAATCATCATTAGGTATAGTCCGTCGGCGCGATTAACGGCTGAAGGATTCCACCTTCTCAAACGCGGTGCGCAGAACCTCAGGCGTTAACGTCACCGGCAGATAGTGAATCGACTCCACCGGGCGCAGGGTGTGGGCAATGACCTTATCCAGCTCGTCGCGGTTGTGAATATCGACGTCCAGCTCGCGAAGCGTGGTCGGCAGATTGAAGCGCTGGTACGCCGCCACCAGCTGCGCCAGCACGTCGTCCTGACCGAGCAGGGCGCTCTGCACCAGAATGCCGTAGGCCACCTTGGTGCCGTGCAGGTATTTTTCCGTCTGCGGCAGCACGGTTAAGCCGTTGTGCACCGCGTGCGCTGCCGCCACGCGGGTGTAGCGCTCACCCAGACCGCCGACCATTCCGCCTCCGGCAATAATCGCGTCCACCACGTCCCGGAACGCCTGCGTCTGTTCGCCGCGCTGCTGATCCGCAAGCGCCTCTTCACTGCGTTCCAGCAGCACGTCGCGGATCGCCAGCGCACCGTTCAGGCCAAGACGCACGGTCAGCGGCAGACTCTCAGGTTGAGGGGCGAGCACCGCCGCTTCGTACCACTTCGCCAGCGTATCGCCGATGCCCGCCAGCAGGTATTCCGCCGGGGTGTTAAGGATGATCTGCGGCTCCACCAGCACCAGAAAGTTGGCGTCGTCAAAAATCTCAAACTGTAGCGCCTGACCGGCATCGTTGTACCACACGGAGAGGGGCGTCCACGCCGCGCAGGTGGCGGCGATAGTGGGAATGCCCACGAACGGCACGCCCAGACGACGCGCCACGGCCTTGACGGTATCCATTACCGCGCCGCCGCCCACGCCAATCACCACGCTGGCTTCACTTCCCGATTCGTTCACCAGATGAGTGACGTCACGCTCGCTGCAATGGCCCTTAAACAACAGATGTTTTGCCCCCGTCGCGTTAAAACTCTGCGGCAGATAAGGGCGTGCGCCCTCGATTGCCCGCTCGCCGTAGATCCACACTGCGCGGGAAAGCTGTTCCGGAGTAAAGAAATCATCCAGGTGCGCAAGGCTTCCCGGATGAGAGTAGTAGTTCGCCGGGCCAGGCACGACGCGGATATCGGTGTTGCTCATGAAGTTGTCCTTTTTTAGCAAGCGCTAACCCGATGTTATGTCTGGACATCCGGATGGCTAATAATATTTCGCTTTATCTTATGCCTTTTCCGTCGTTGTCAGTCAACAGGAGCTGTGAAAAATTCGCTAAATCAGAAGAGTAATGAAGGATTTACGCGGATGGTTTCCAGTCGCCTTGAGATGCGCGGTATCAGTCTGGCCTTTTCCGGCTTTCAGGCCCTGTCGCGCGTGGATTTCACCCTGAACGGCGGGTCGGTGCATGCGCTGACCGGCGCCAACGGCGCGGGGAAATCGACGCTGATGGCGGTGCTGTGCGGGACGCACGATCGTTATGAAGGCGAAATCTGCATTAACAACCAGCCGGTAAGTATCCGCGAGCCGCTGGACGCTAAACGACTGGGTATCCACCTTGTGCAGCAGGAGGTGGATGTGGCGCTCATCCCCGGGTTAAGCATTGCCGAAAACATCATGCTCGACCAGCTGGCGCATCCGGGGCACCGCTACAGCTGGCGCGCGGTTCGTCAGCAGGCGCGGCAGGCGCTGGCGCAGCTGGATGTTTCGCTCGACGTACGCCGCTCCATCGACAGCTGCACGCTGGCCGAAAAGCAGCAGATTTTGCTGGCGCGGGCGCTGTCGCACCACTGCCGTTTTTTGATTCTTGATGAACCCACCGCGCCGCTGGACGCGCACGAGAGCGAGCGTCTGTTTGCGGTAGTAAGACGTCTGCAACAGCAGGGCATCGGCGTGGTGTTTATCTCTCACCGCATTCACGAGCTGAAGGCCATCTGCGACACCCTGACGGTGCTGCGCGACGGCAGGCTGATTGAGTCCGGCCCGATGGCGGATCTGAGCGGAGAGGAGATCGTCGAGAAGATGCTCGGCCACGAGCTGAGCGATATCTATCCGCCCCCGCGTCCGCCGCACGGTGAAGAGACGCTGCTGCGGGTGGAAGGGCTGCACGACGACGCGCTGCTGAAAGATATCTCCCTGCACCTGCGCAAAGGCGAAATCCTCGGCATTGCCGGGCTGGCGGGAGCGGGGAAAACGGAACTCTGCAAGGCGCTGTTTGGCGCCAGCAAAAGCCGCGTCGCGAGCGGCGAGCTGAACCATCAGGCCTGGAAACCGCGCGACCCGGCAGACTCGGTGCTGCGCGGTCTGGCGCTGGTGCCGGAGGAGCGGCGCAAAGAGGGCATTTTTATCGACGAGCCGGTGAGCATGAACCTTGCCGTGTGCGCCGATAACAGCTTCTCGCGCTGGAGCCTGTTTGGTCATCGTCAGGCGTGGCGCTGGGCAGAAGAGGTGATTGCCCGCGTCGGCGTGCGCACGCGCGGGCCGGGGCAGGTGCTGCGTCGGCTTTCCGGCGGTAACCAGCAGAAGGTCGCCATCGGGAAATGGCTGCGCAATGACGCCAGCGTGCTGATATTCGACGAGCCGACTAAAGGCGTGGACGTGAAGGCCAAAACCGATCTGTTTCAGCTGATCGACGGCCTGGCGCGCGAGGGCAAAGGTGTCATATACGCCTCGGGCGAGTTCGCCGAGCTGGTCGGGCTGTGCGACCGCATCTGCGTGCTGTGGGACGGACGCATCGTGGCGGAAATCGCCGGGGCCGAAGCCCGGGAAGAGACACTACTTTATTATTCAACCGGAGGAACGGCGTCGTGAGCAAGGCCCTTTCAGTGAACTCGGCGGCGTCTGGCCGTCAGCAGATTTTCGATTTTCTTTATAAGTGGGGCATGCTGCTGACCGTCGTCGCGCTGGTGGCCGTCTTTGGCCTGGCGTCGGACAGCTTCCTCGATCCGAACAACATCATCAACATTCTGCGCGCGATCGCCATCGTGACGGTGATTGCCGTTGGCGTGTCGATCTCCCTGACCGTCGGCGGGTTCGATCTCTCGGTGGGGTCAACCGCGTCGCTGGCGAACGCGCTGGTGATTTCGCTTTTCGTCTGGCACGGCTTCGGCACCACCGAGTCGATTCTGATCACCCTTGCGCTCTGCACGCTGGTCGGCCTGTTTAACGCCTTTCTGATCGTCATTCTGCGCATTCCGGACATGCTCGCGACCCTTGCCAGCCTGTTTGTCATCCAGGGCGTGGCGATGACCTACAGCTACGGCGGGTCGATTACCGAGAACATGGTGCTGCCGAGCGGCGACATGGCGGAAGGGACCATTCCGGCGGCGTTCAGCCTGCTCGGGCAGGTGCCGACCATTGTGATCGTCATGCTGGTGGTGACGATTCTTGCGCAACTGGGCCTGTCGCTGACCACCCACGGACGCCGGATGTACGCCATTGGCGGCAACCCGGAAGCCGCGCGACTCTCCGGCATTCGCACCACGCGCTACAAGGTGGCGGCCTACGTAATTGCCTCGCTGCTGGCGGGGCTGGGCGGCATTCTGCTGGCCTCGCGCATTGGGTCGTCGCAGGTGAATGCGGGCGGCGGCTACCTGATGGATGCGGTGGCGGCGGCATGGATTGGCTTCTCGCTGGCCGGGTCCGGCAAGCCGAACGCGCTGGGCACGCTGGTGGGGGCGGTGATCCTCGGCGTGCTCTCCAACGGGCTGGTGATGCTCTCCGTGCCGTATTACGCCATGGACATTATAAAAGGGCTGGTGCTCGCGGTGGCGCTGGCGATTACTTACATACAAAAACGCTGACAACACAACGGGATAATGAATGAAAAAGATTGCACTCTCTTTGGTGGCTCTTGGGTTACTCACTGCTCTGCCGGGCCTGGCGGCTACCCCCGCGCCGGTTCCGGCTGCCATTGCGAACCATGACGGCCCCATTCGCATCGCGGTGATCCGCAACCTGGGCTCGGACGACAACACCACGCAGTTTGTTGCCGGGGCGATTCAGGAAGGGAAAAAGCTCGGCTTTAAGGTCAGCACGTTTTTAAGTAACGGGGACGACGCCAGATTCCAGGACTTCGTTAACCAGGCCATCAGCCAGAAATACGACGGGATTATTCTCTCTCAGGGGCGCGATCCGTACTCCACCGCGCTGGTAAAAAAGGCGGTGGATGCCGGGATCAAAGTTTCGGTGTTTGATACCGCCGTGAACGGCGAGATCCCGGGCGTAACCGTTACCCAGCAGGACGATGCCTCCCTGACCAACCTCTCTTTTGGTCAACTGGCGAAAGATTTCAACGGCAGGGCCAATATCGTCAAGCTGTGGGTCGCGGGTTTCCCGCCGATGGAGCGCCGTCAGGCGGCGTATAAAGAACTGCAAAAGCAGTATCCGGAGATTAAAGAGCTGGAGTCCATCGGCGCGGTCTCCTCTGACGTGCAGGGCGACACCGCCAACAAGGTGGGGGCGATCCTGGCGAAATACCCGAAAGGTAAAATCGACGCCATCTGGGGGACCTGGGATGCCTTCAGCCAGGGCGCGTATAAGGCGCTGAAAGAGAACGGCCGCACCGAGATCAAGCTCTACAGCATCGACATCTCCAACCAGGATTTACAGCTGATGCGTGAGCCGGGTAGCCCGTGGAAGGTGAGCGTGGCGGTAGATCCGAAGCTGATTGGCGCGACCAACGTACGCCTGATCGCCAATAAGATTGCCGGAGAAGCGACGCCTGCCACCTACGATTTCAAGGCGGCGGCTATTCCGCAGGCGCTGCTGACCGCCCAGCCGGGCGCGGTGAACGTGGCGTCGCTGGGGAAAATCATTCCGGGCTGGGGCCAGACGGAAGATTTTATCGCGCCGTGGTTTGCGACGCTGGAAGCCAGGTCAAAATAATGCCCGGTAGCGCTTCGCTTACCGGGCCTACGGTGTTGTAGGCCGGATAAGGCGCAGCCGCCATCCGGCGAAAGGACTTACACATGTCTGCATTACCTCAACCCGAATACAGCCGCAATATGCGGCTAATTGGCCATAGCGACCAGGGCGGTCGTCCGGATGGTGTACAGCTGATGGTGCACCGTGGTTTCGCCTGGATCGGCCATATGGTGTCGCAGGGCTTTTCCATCGTTGATGTGCGCGATCCGAAAAATCCAAAAGCCGCAGGTTACGTGCCCGCGCCGCCGGGGACCTGGAACGTACATCTCCAGGCGCACGACGATTTGCTGCTGGTCATCAACGCCCGGGATCTGTTTGCCGATGCGCGTTTTGCCGATGAGAAGATCTACTACACCCGCCAGGTGGGGGAGACCGTCAGCGACGTGCAGGATAAAGGCTGGAGCGCCGGGCTTCGCGTCTTTGATATCTCCAAGCCGGACAGGCCGCGCGAAATCGGCTTTCTGTCGCTGAGCGGCATCGGCATTCACCGCATCTGGTACGTCGGTGGCCGCTGGGCGTACGTGTCGGCGCTGATCGACGGCTTTACCGACTACATTTTTCTGACTATCGACCTGGCCGACCCGCGCAAGCCTGAAGTGGCGGGGCGCTGGTGGCTGCCCGGGATGAACCAGGCCGAAGGCGAACAGCCGGACTGGCCGGAAGGGAAACGTTACGCGCTGCACCATGCGATTATTGCCGGCGATACGGCGTACGGCAGCTGGCGCGACGGCGGCCTGACGCTCCTAGACGTGAAGGATCGCACCCGGCCTAAGCTCATTAGCCACCGTAACTGGAGCCCGCCGTTTGGCGGTGGGACGCACACCGCGCTGCCGCTGCCGGACCGCGATCTGCTGGTGGTGCTGGATGAAGCGGTGCTGGATAACCAGCAGGACGGCGAGAAGCTGATCTGGCTGTTTGATATCCGCGAGCCGTCGAACCCGGTAAGTATCTCTACCTTCCCGCAGCCGGATGAAACCGACTACGTGGCGAAAGGGGCGCATTTCGGCCCGCACAACCTGCACGAGAACCGGCCGGGGAGCTTTATCAGCTCAACGCTGATCTTCGCGACGTACCAGAACGCAGGCGTGCGCGCGTATGACATTTCCAATCCGTATCGCCCGGTGGAAACGGGGGCGCTGGTGCCTGCCGCGCCTGCGAAGATGATGGATACGCGGCCGAATCGTCCGCAGGTGATCCAGTCGTGCGACGTGTTTGTGGATGCGCAGGGGATTATTTACAGCACGGATTATAACGGTGGGTTGTCGGTGATTGAGTATTTGGGGTGAGTGCGGTTTGATGCCCTCACCCCGGCCCTCTCCCACAGGGAGAGGGAGAAAATCAGCTGTACTGCCGCACCCTTGCCACCAGCTCTTCTGCGCTGTCGATACGGTCGGCAATCACAATCAGCGCTTTACCGAGCGTTATCGCATGGCGCAGGCACTCGTGGCGCATCGCCTCGTCCTGGATGGTGTCGATATCCGCCACGTGGGAAAGCCCGACGCTGCGGCGAATCAGCTCGGTGCCACAGAATCCGATGGCGTCATGCCAGACCTTTTTCAGAAACGCGGAGGCATAGCCCGGCGCGCTGAGTGCGGCGTCGCGGGCTTTCTCGTTCGCCAGCGCCTGGAAGCGTTCCGCGAAGTTGTTCCACAGCTCCTGAATATCGGTCAGGCGCTGCTCGCGCGCGGCGGCGGCATCGCGAATGCCGAGATGACCCGGCAGGCCGCAGAAGTTCAGCAGCAGGTTGCCGATGGCGGTGCCGACGTCAAAACCGATTGGGCCGAAATAGCCGAACTCAGCGTCGATGGCCTTCAGGCTGCCGTCGGCCACAAAAATCGAGCCGCTGTGGATGTCCCCGTGCAGCAGGGCTTCGGCGTGCGAGAAAAAGCGGTGCTTGAGGGAGGCCACGGCGATTTTAAGCTGGGCGTCGTCGCGCAGGGCGGCGACGTCATTTTCCAGCTCGGCCGGGTAGCTGTTGCGCGCGTGGATCTGGTACGGATCGTTGAAGAACAGATCTTCGGTGATCTCGCACATCTCCGGGTTGATGAATTTTGCCACCTGCGCTTTTTTCTCGTGCGGATGCAGATAAAAGTCGCTGGTGTGGAACAGGGTGTGAGCCAGATATTCCCCCAGCTGATGCGCTGCCTGGGGGTAATAATTATTTTTGATCAGCTCGCCGCGCCAGATGCGATGGCTGGAGAGATCTTCCATCACCATCACCGCCAGTTCCGGATCAAAGTGGTGGATTTTCACCGTGTGCTGCGGGCTGTGCTGGTAATGCTCGACCAGGGTTTGCGCTTCAAGACGGGCGCGGTCCAGCGTCAGCGGCCAGGATTCGCCGACGCAGCGTACATAGGGCAGCGCCTGCTTAACGACGATGCGGCTCACGCCCGCGCCGTCGAAAATTTTAAAGACCAGGTTGAGGTTGCCGTCGCCGATTTCCTGCGCCTCTACCAGCGATGAAGGATCGTCAAGTCCGCCAAACTGCCTGGCATACTCCACGGCATCCTGAGCGGTAAAGGTACGGTATTGCGACATGGCCTGCTCCTCAGTTTTGCTAATTAAGACATGTAGACGTCTATACATCTGGATTTCATCCTGACACAATGTGCTACAACAACGCAACAGGGAATTAACGACATGCAGACATTACAGACGACCAGCCTGCGGGTGGCGGATAATCAGCTCTTTATTCTCGACCAGCAGGCGCTTCCGCAGGAGAAACGCTGGCTGGATGCCTCGACGGTCGAGGCGCTGGTCGGGCACATCCACGCGCTGCGGGTGCGCGGCGCGCCGCTGATTGGTCTCTCTGCAAGCCTGCTGCTGGCGCTGTTAGCGGAAAGCGGCAAAAGCCGCGATGAGCTGGCGGTGGCGCTGGAGACCCTGCGCGCCTCCCGCCCTACGGCGGTGAACCTGATGAACAATCTCGACCGCATGAAGCTGGCGCTGTGGCAGGAAGCGTTCGTTCCGGCGTTGGTGGCTGAAGCGCTGCGGCTGATTGACGAAGACAAACGGCTCTGTGACGCCATTGCCAGTGCGGGCAGCGCGCTGGTGAAGCCCGGCAGCCGTCTGCTGACCCACTGCAACACCGGCGGGCTGGCGACGGCGGGCGTGGGTACCGCGCTGGGGGTGATTGCCCGCGCGCATCAGGAAGGCAAGGTCAGCAACGTCTGGGTGGATGAAACACGTCCGCTATTGCAGGGCGGCAGGCTGACCGCATGGGAACTCGGCGAGCTGGGCGTACCGTATCAGCTGATTACCGACTCCATGGCCGCCAGCCTGATGGCAAAAGGGCAGGTGGATGCCGTGTGGGTGGGTGCAGACCGCATTGCCGCCAACGGCGACGTGGCGAACAAGATCGGCACCTATTCCCTGGCGGTGCTGGCGAAGTTCCACGGTATTCCGTTCTACGTCGCCGCCCCGCAAACGACTCTCGACCCGGACTGCCCGAACGGGGATGCGATCCCGATTGAGCAGCGCGCCGCCAGCGAAGTGACGGGCGTCGCGGGAAGCTTTGGCGCGGTGCAGTGGGCGCCGCAAGAGGCGCAGGTTTATAACCCGGCGTTTGACGTCACGCCTGCCTCGCTGATTAGTGGCTGGGTGCTGGATACAGGCGTGGTCACACCGGACGAGGTGGCGGAAGGGAAATTTGCCTGAGTCCGGCTATCCTTTAAGCGGGGCCCTGAGAGGACAACATCGTGACGCTCGATCCTGACACAGACTTAAAACTGGAGCGCGTGGTGGATGCACCGCGCGACCTCGGCGATTGCGCGTCACCCGACGAAGGAGATCCGCGAGCAGCATGAGCAGATGGGCTTCCATGAAGGGTGGGGTGTTGTGCTGGATCAGCTGGTGGGGTATGTTAAGGGGCTTAACGCGTAGTGCGCACGGGTGCCCTCACCCCAACCCTCTCCCACAGGGAGAGGGGGCTAACCGTGCCTGTTCAGACTAGGCCAGGCGTGGATACGCATCCGCAATCGCATCCCCGGTAAACTGCGCCACCCAACCCTCCGGGTTATCGAAAATACGGATCGCCGTAAAGTTCGGCTCTGATCCCATGTCAAACCAGTGCGGCGTGCCCGCGGGTACGGAAATCAGGTCGTTTTTCTCGCACAGCACCTGGTACACCTCATCGCCAATGTGCAGGCAGAATAATCCCGCTCCTTCCACGAAAAAGCGCACTTCGTCTTCGCCGTGGGTGTGTTCGTTCAGGAACTTCGCGCGCAGCGCCTCTTTCTGCGGATTGTCGGCGCGCAGGCTGATCACATCCCAGCTCTGGTAACCTTTCTCTGCCACCAGCTTGTCGATCGCATGCTGATACGCCGCGATCACGGCTTCAGGCGCGGGATCGTGCCCTAAATCGCGATCCGCCGCCCAGCGTTCAAAACGCACGCCTTTGGCGTTCAGCTGTTGAGCAATCTCGGCGGCGTCGGTGCTGTGCCACTGGTGCTGACTGGCGTCTTTATCGGAATAAATGGTCAATGCGCTCATGAAGGGATCTGCTCCGGATTAATCTCGTCAAACTGGTGGATCTGATGATGATGGCTTGCGCCGTCATCTTCACCGCGAATCAGTTGCAGGGTGCGAAAACCCGCCTGTTCAGCCGCGTCCAGCTCCTGATGAATATCCGACAGGAACAGGATCTGCGACGGGGCGATGCCCGTTTGCGTCGCAATATTTTGATAAGACTGCACCTCGCGCTTGGCGCCAATGTGGGTATCAAAATAGCCGCTGAACAGATGAGTAATATCACCTTCGTCGCTGTAGCCAAATAACAGTTTCTGCGCGGCGACGGAGCCAGAGGAATAAACATAAAGATCAATCCCTTGCGCCTTCCATTTTTCCAGCGCGGGCAGTACGTCAGGATAGAGATGTCCGGTAAAGTCACCGTTGACGTAACCGTCCTGCCAGATGATGCCTTGCAGGGCTTTGAGCGCCGTTGATTTGCGGTCTTCATCCATAAAGGTAAACAGCACGTTGATGAGATCGCTGACGCTGGCATGCGGAGCGCTGATTTCATCGCGCAGGTTGTCCAGAATCGATTTGACCGGCTCGGCGTACTGCTGCGCGGTCACAAAGGCCGCCAGCCGCTCACGCGCGTAGGGGAACAAAACATCATGGACAAAACGGATATCGCTGGTGGTCCCTTCAATATCCGTCACAATCGCGCGAATCATACTCTCTCCCATTGTCGTAAACGCATTTCGCATTCAAATAAGAATTCTAAACCTTCCAGATGACGGCGGGCTTCGGCCACGTCGCGTCCCCAGCAGGTTAAGCCATGGCCGCGCAGAAGAAAACCATAATTAAGCGGGCGTTCCTGCGCGTAATGGGCGATGCGTGAGGCGAGGGCGTCGATGTCCTGGTCGTTATCAAACACCGGGATGGCCACCGTATCCCGGTGCGTGGTCTGCCCGGTAAGGGATTTTTGCATCTCAAAACCGGTGATCTTCAGCTCGGCCTCGTTGACCAGACGCGACAGTACCGTGGCATTGACGGTGTGAACGTGCAGGACGGCGTTAGCCTCGGGGAACAGGCGATAGATGAGGGTATGCAGCCCGGTCTCTGCCGACGGTTTACGGCCAGACGGCGCACGGTTGGTGGCGATTTCAACCTGTAGGAAATCGGCGGTGGTCAGGCTGCCTTTGTCTTTTCCGGATTCGCTCAGCCAGCACAGGTGTTCATCCTGACGCACGGACATATTGCCGCCGGTAGCGGGCGCCCAGCCTTTAGCGCCAATCCAGCGGCAGGCCTCGACCAGGTGTGTGAGTTGCAGGTTGTCTGTCATTTCCTTTTACCCTCTCGGTCAGGAATATTTATATCGTTTAGACGTCTAAGCGTCTTGATTGCCAAAGACTAACATCGTGTTATAGTGTCAGCAACATAAGTATTACAGGCAGGCACACTACAATGAGCAATAACCCGTTGATCCCGCAGAGTAAACTTCCGAATCTCGGCACGACGATTTTTACGCAGATGAGCGCCCTGGCGCAGCAGCACAACGCCATTAACCTCTCACAAGGTTTCCCGGATTTTGACGGGCCGAAATATTTGCAGGAGCGTCTGGCGTACCACGTGGCGCAGGGAGCCAACCAGTACGCGCCGATGACCGGCGTGCAGGCGTTGCGTGAGGCCATTGCGGATAAAACGGCGGAGTTATACGGCCATAAGCCTGACGCGAACAGCGATATCACGGTAACCGCAGGGGCGACCGAAGCGCTGTATGCGGCGATAACCGCCCTGGTGCGTACCGGCGATGAGGTGATTTGTTTTGACCCAAGCTACGATAGCTACGCCCCGGCGATTGAACTAGCCGGCGGCGTGGTGAAACGCGTGGCGCTCCAGCCGCCGCATTTTCGTCCGGACTGGCAGGCGTTTGCCGCGCTGCTGAGCGATAAAACCCGGCTGGTGATCCTGAATACGCCGCACAACCCATCGGCGACGGTGTGGCTGAAGAGCGATTTTGCCGCCCTGTGGCAGGCCATCGCCGAACGTGAAATCTATGTTCTGAGCGACGAGGTGTATGAGCATATCTGCTTCGCCGAAGAGGGGCATGCCAGCGTGCTGGCGCATCCGCAGCTTCGTGAGCGTGCAATCGCGGTATCGTCATTTGGCAAAACCTACCATATGACCGGCTGGAAGGTCGGGTACTGCGTGGCGCCCGCCGCCATCAGCGCTGAGCTGCGTAAAGTGCACCAGTATCTGACGTTTGCGGTGAACACACCCGCTCAGCTGGCGCTGGCGGACATGTTGCGCAGCGAACCCGGACACTACCGTGAGCTACCGGATTTTTACCGTGCGCGTCGGGATCGGTTTGTGGCTGCGTTGAGCCAGAGTCGGCTGGAGATTTTACCCTGTGAAGGGACCTATTTCCTGCTGGCCGACTACAGCGCGATTTCCGATCTGGACGACGTGAGTTTCTGCCAGTGGCTGACGAAAGAGGTGGGTGTGGCGGCCATCCCGCTGTCGGTGTTCTGCGCCGATCCCTTCCCGCATAAGCTGATCCGGCTTTGCTTTGCGAAGCAGGAATCGACGCTGCTGGCAGCGGCTGCGCGGTTAAACGCGCTCTGACTATTTCACCGTCCAGGCTTCAGAAAAACGACGGTCTGCGAAGAGTTCGAGCAGACCGTTGATCTGCTTCAGACGCAGCACTTCATCGCTGTCCATACCCAATTCCTGACCAATTTTCTGCTCACTCCAGCCCATAAGCACCAGCTCGCGCACGATTTCTGACATGGCGTTGATCTGGTGGCGTCCGCGCGCGCGGTTGTGGCGAATGGTCGCAGCCATGCGGTCGAACTTTTCCTGCCGCGCTTTACGCAGGCAGGTGACAGGAAGGTAACCCTTAAGCTGGCGCTTCAGGGTCGCCCGGTTACTGCCGATATCATGACGATGAAAACCATCGACAATTTCGTAGTGCTGTGGCGCATTTTCCGTCACAACGATAGGCTGTGTGAATCCATCCAGCTCCAGTGACTTGCTGAGCAGCCGCTTTTCCGGCGGCGCGACGTTATTTGGGTTGTAATCGTTAGCGGTGATGTTTGTCTTTTTTATCCACAATACGCAATCGACGGGCTGATCGCGAAAAGGGCTGATTTCATGTAATGCCTGACGAAACGCATTAATGGCGGCTATTTGCTCTTCTTCAGAAAGTGCCTGAAGGTACGTTTCCATTTCGGTGATTATTCGTTGTTGCATAAAATCCCCCATTCCTTGCGTTTTGCTTTCACTCTGTCGCTGTAGCGCTGATAGTGTTTAGGCTTATTTGGGCTAAACGAAAGTGCCCGGCACCAATAGTCATTGTTGAGTAAAACCTTACAAATGCGTCGCCAGGAAGGGATATCTTTTGCACCAATGTCACCCTCCTGCGTATCGGGAATATCGTCCATGCCTCGCTTTTGATACCAGTGGAGATAAACCGCGATTTTATTGCGGTAATGTTCCGCCGTATTTTGCGGCATGCTGTCGAGTAACAGCATGGCGTATTCGCGCCAGCCAAGATGATCGGGTTTCAGGATCTTCCTGTGTCCATAAAAATGGTTATCGTGCCCGGCATAAATACCGCCGCTGCGCACCCCGCAGGCGCGTTCACACATCGCCGCCCAGCGTTCGGGTTCAATGACATGATAGAGCCACAAGCCCTGACGCTGTTCCGGGCCAAACGGTTCGCAGATGCGCATATAACGCGGCGGCACCCCCGCCTTGTACATCAGGTCGTATAACGGGTTATAGCAACATTTTGATTTCGCGAACCACGTCCAGATGTCGGCGGTTTTCCAGTCGTACAAAGGGTAGATATACCAGGTATGCCCGCCCGGTGCGACGGTCGTCCAGGGTTTATCGTCAGAAAAGCGCTGCTTGCGTGCCGACGCGATAGCCAGAAAGCGGTTGTAGGATTCATCGGCGCGAATGCCTATCATCATGGCTGCCGGACGATTGAGGGAAAACCAGTCAGAGAAGCTGCGAACGAAGGTTTCGAAGGTCATTCCCGGCTGGTAGAAAGGAAAAAAAGCGGGATCGGTAATGGCGTCGTCAGGGGGCTGTCGCACCCACGGCGTGTCGGGTTCCCAGCATTGCCACTCTGGTTGAAACTGCGACAACGAATTTTGCGTGGTGAGGGGAAGGGCCACCCACCAGAAGTGATCTATCACATCGCTGTAGAGTGAGCGCATATGCTCGATATGGACAATGGTATAGGTGAACTGCGCTTCCCAGTCTATAAACAGCACGTCAATTTTTCTTTTCATCTGCCTGGCGCGCAGCGCCGCGAGATGCAGCATGACGGTAGAATCTTTACCGCCTGAAAAGGAGACGCAGACCCGGGATATATTCTCAAGCGTCCACGCTATTCGTTCCTCGGTGGCGCTGAGGACATTTTGGGTCAACGGTATTTTATAGATTGACATGATCATTCTCTTCCTGAGTAATAATTACCTGAGACGGAGTCAATATGCGAAAGGATACAACAAGCTGGGGAAATAAAGGGAAATAAATTGTATGATTTTTTTAATTATCATTTTGATGAATATTTAGGGAAGTGTTCTGGCCGCACAGAAAACGGCCAGAATTCATTACTGTTGCAACTGTGATAATTCTTGAATAAAGCTGGAGAATACCGGGCTATTCAATGCGGAGCGATTATACATTGCGTAGAGTTTAACAGTTGGCAAATTTATATCGGTCTCGATTATCCGCAGGTTGAGAGCCTTGCCGTATTGTTCAAACGCTGGTATTGGGATTAGACCAATAATATCGCTGAAGCTGATCATCGACAGCAGTGATATAAAAGAATCACTGCGGAACACAATATTTCTTTCAGGAAGCACCATTTCTGCACTTTCCTGATAACTTTTCACGCTGGCTTCATCGCTTAAATAGGCCGTGAAATTTTCACGCAGGATTTCTTCAGTCGTCGCGTTAAGGCCGAGTCGCGGATGATCCTGATGGCAAACGAGCACAAAAGGCATCTCATAAAACAGGCTACAGGCCGTAGAACGACTGTTTAAAGGAGAGAATGAAAAGACAAGATCTGCCTTTCGATAGGCCAGCAGGTCTTCCGCTGAGTCTGGTGCGAGAAAAACATCATGCAGTTCAATATGATAATTATGCTTTTCCATTAAAAGCAACATCGGGCCAAGCATGATTTTTGGCGTCATAAATTGCGGACAGTAGATCACGAAACTTTTCTTCAGCCCGCTGGTATGCATCATGTTAATAGTCTGTTCCAGCTGGTTGAGGTTCTGTTCCAGATGATGATGCAGATTAACCCCCACGGTGGTTGGCGTAATGCCTTTGCCTGAACGAATGAACAGAGGGTCGTTAAGCTGCCCGCGCAGGCGTTGCAGCGACTGGCTTACGGCAGACGGCGTAATATACAGCGTCTCTGCCGCTTTACTTATGCTGAGGTGTTGATAAATGCATTCAAATATGACCAAAAGGTTAAGGTCAAATTTTTTAAGGTCGTAGAGATTTGCCATGATTCGTCCTGATGCTGCCGTGTCTGCTGAAGTTACCACATCACTGATAACTATAGATTGAAATTAGCCGTTTACAATCCGTGTGGCTAACTTACTTAATTAGTTTTTAAAACCACCTTAATATATCACGGTGTCGGATTAATGAAATAGATCTTCAAAGGAAGTTAAGATAATTTTATCTTTAGCAGTGTGACAGAGACCGGAAAATACAATTGACATCTATATTTCGATAGAGATATATAAACCGAGTGGATTTGTTCGCATTAATATTCATTCATTGTTCGATAAAACCTATCACAACCATAGGCAGGAATGCCGTCAGGGCGCATTGCCCTTCCTCTTCACTGGTGTTGTAATCAAAGCGCTGTTACGGCCTTGATACAAGGTATGTAGAGCGCAACGCAACGCCAGCTTCGGCTGGCACTGAATGTACCTGCGGGGGATTCAGGTATCAGGGCCGCCCGTTGAGGCGGCCTTTTTACTTTCAGGCTTTCCTGTAAAAGGTTCACCTTGCTGTCTTGTTGCTGTTGTAAGGTTTGGC
Source organism: Enterobacter cloacae complex sp. IR5403 (assembly GCF_049238705.1). Taxonomy (NCBI): domain Bacteria; kingdom Pseudomonadati; phylum Pseudomonadota; class Gammaproteobacteria; order Enterobacterales; family Enterobacteriaceae; genus Enterobacter; species Enterobacter cloacae complex sp. IR5403. The sequence continues at coordinate 292,474 of NZ_JBMKHP010000002.1, forward strand.
TGATTGATTTGATAAAGCATACGCATTAGCCCCGATGAACAAAGTTGGTTACCTTACATCTCAACGAAAACACGGAGGAAGTACAGATGTCCTTGATTAACACCAAAATTAAACCTTTCAAAAACCAGGCGTTCAAAAACGGTGAGTTCATCGAAGTAACTGAGAAAGATACCGAAGGCCGCTGGAGCGTGTTCTTCTTCTATCCGGCTGACTTCACCTTCGTTTGCCCGACCGAACTGGGCGACGTGGCAGACCACTACGAAGAACTGCAAAAGCTGGGCGTAGACGTTTACTCTGTTTCTACCGATACCCACTTCACCCACAAAGCGTGGCACAGCAGCTCTGAAACTATCGCGAAAATCAAATACGCGATGATCGGCGACCCGACTGGCGCCCTGACCCGTAACTTCGACAACATGCGTGAAGATGAAGGCCTGGCTGACCGTGCGACCTTCATTGTTGACCCGCAGGGCATTATCCAGGCGATCGAAGTTACCGCTGAAGGTATCGGCCGTGATGCATCTGACCTGCTGCGCAAAGTGAAAGCGGCTCAGTACGTTGCTTCTCACCCAGGCGAAGTGTGCCCGGCGAAATGGAAAGAAGGCGAAGCGACGCTGGCTCCATCTCTGGACCTGGTCGGCAAGATCTAAATTTCCGTCGTCTTTCACGCCATAGCTGCGTTGGCGTCGCCTGCTCACCCCGGTCACTTACTTTAGTAAGCTCCCGGGGATTCTCAGGCTAGCCGCCTTGCTCTGACGCGAAATACTTTGGAAATTGTTTCAGTCATGGGCGCTCCCCGCGCCCATTTCATTCCAGCACCATGATGCAAGTTGCATTCAGGCAGCCCGTATAAGGCGGCTTGCATGATGACGTTTTAAGAGAGGGAAGAATAATGCTCGACACTAACATGAAAACCCAGCTCAAGGCCTACCTTGAGAAACTGACCAAACCTGTTGAGCTGATTGCCACGCTGGACGACAGCGCGAAATCGGCAGAAATCAAAGCACTGCTGACAGAGATTGCTGAGCTGTCGCCGAAAGTGACCTTCAAAGAAGACAACACCTTGGCAGTCCGTAAGCCTTCTTTCCTGATCGCCAACCCAGGGTCTGACCAGGGGCCACGTTTCGCGGGTTCTCCGCTGGGGCACGAATTTACGTCCCTGGTGCTGGCGCTGCTGTGGACCGGTGGTCATCCGTCAAAAGAAGCGCAGGCGCTGCTGGAGCAGATCCGCGATATCGACGGTGATTTTGAGTTTGAAACCTATTACTCACTCTCCTGCCACAACTGTCCGGACGTGGTGCAGGCGCTGAACCTGATGTCAGTCCTCAACCCGCGCATTAAGCACACGGCGATTGACGGCGGTACGTTCCAGAACGAAATCACCGAGCGCAACGTGATGGGCGTTCCGGCGGTTTACCTGAATGGTCAGGAGTTCGGCCAGGGGCGTATGACGCTGACCGAAATCGTCGCCAAAGTAGATACCGGCGCAGAAAAACGCGCGGCGGAAGAGTTGAACCAACGCGATGCGTACGACGTACTGATTGTTGGCTCCGGCCCGGCGGGTGCGGCAGCGGCGGTCTACTCCGCACGTAAAGGGATCCGTACCGGTCTGATGGGCGAGCGTTTCGGTGGTCAGGTTCTGGATACCGTAGACATTGAAAACTACATTTCCGTGCCGAAAACCGAAGGTCAGAAACTGGCCGGGGCGCTGAAGGCGCACGTCAGCGACTACGACGTGGATGTCATTGACAGCCAGAGCGCCAGCAAACTGGTTCCGGCCGCGGTCGAGGGTGGTTTGCACCAGATTGAAACGGCCTCCGGCGCGGTGCTGAAGGCGCGCAGCGTGATCATTGCCACCGGCGCGAAATGGCGCAACATGAACGTCCCGGGCGAAGATCAGTATCGCACCAAAGGCGTGACCTATTGCCCGCACTGTGACGGCCCGCTGTTCAAAGGTAAACGCGTCGCGGTGATCGGCGGCGGTAACTCCGGCGTGGAAGCGGCTATCGATCTGGCGGGAATTGTTGAACACGTTACCCTGCTGGAGTTCGCCCCGGAGATGAAAGCGGACCAGGTGTTGCAGGATAAAGTACGTAGCCTGAATAACGTCGATATTGTGCTCAATGCCCAGACGACAGAAGTGAAAGGCGACGGCAGCAAAGTGACCGGTCTGGAATACCGTGACCGCGTGAGCGGCGATATCCACAGCGTAGCGCTGGCAGGGATCTTTGTTCAGATCGGCCTGCTGCCAAACACCACCTGGCTGGAAGGTGCGATTGAACGCAACCGCATGGGCGAGATCATCATCGATGCGAAATGCGAAACCAGCGTGAAGGGCGTATTTGCGGCGGGCGACTGCACCACCGTGCCATACAAACAGATCATCATCGCCACCGGCGAAGGTGCGAAAGCGTCGCTGAGCTCGTTTGATTATCTGATCCGCACCAAAACTGCATAATAAAAGAAAGCAAGACGACACCTGCAATGCCAGAGGCCACCAAAAGGTGGCCTCTTTTTTTATCTCACGACCATCACCGGAATGTGGGTGTGGCGGATCACGCTTGAGGCGTTCGACCCCAGCAGGTGAGTGGTGATGGAAGGGTTACGTGAACCAATCACTACCACGTCGGCATTTAATTCCCCGGCAAGCTCATTAACGGCGTCGCGCACGCTACCGAACCGGACGTGGGTTTTGATGCGGGAAGGATCGATGCTGAAATGCCCGACCATGGTTTGCAGGCGTGTCTCGGCTTCATGCTGTAAATGCTCTTCAAAACGACGCACATCAGCAGCGAAACGATGCAGGCTCAGGCTGGCAGAGCCCGGTAAAACATGCAGAAGGTGAATAATTCCGTCCTGCTGCGCGAGAAATTCCGCGTGACGTACAGCCTTATCACTCAGTTCCATTTCGAAAACATCAACCGGCATAATGATTGTTTGATACATAACCGTTTCTCCTTGTTAATAAACGCTGAAATCATTCAACCACAAAATATAAATGGTTTCTGTAATCCCGACAGCACTTTTTTATCTCGCCAGGATAAATCTCAAAACAGCCGGATTCCGGGGCAGATCCCGAGAGGTAGCTACCCTTTTATAAGCTTACCCACACCCTTTCGGAGGTTGCATGAAAGCTCTCACCTATCACGGTCCACATCATGTTCGGGTCGATAATGTCCCCGATCCGGGTATCGAACAGCCTGACGATATCATCCTGCGCGTAACCGCCACGGCGATCTGTGGTTCTGATTTGCATCTTTATCGCGGAAAAATTCCCAAGGTCCAGCACGGCGATATCTTTGGTCATGAATTTATGGGCGAGGTGGTGGAGTGCGGGAGCGAAGTGAAAAACGTGCAGAAAGGTGACCGGGTGGTGATCCCGTTTGTGATTGCCTGCGGTGACTGCTTCTTTTGCCAGATGCAACAGTACGCGGCCTGTGAAAACACGAATCGTGGACAGGGCGCGGCGCTGAACAAAAAGCAAATTCCCGCCCCTGCCGCGCTGTTTGGCTACAGCCATCTTTACGGCGGCGTGCCGGGCGGACAGGCGGAGTATGTGCGCGTCCCGAAAGGCAACGTGGGGCCGTTTAAAGTGCCCCAGCTGCTGTCTGACGACAAAGCGCTTTTCCTGTCAGATATTCTGCCTACCGCCTGGCAGGCGGCAAAAAATGCGCAGATCCAGAAAGGCTCCAGCGTCGCCGTATTCGGGGCCGGGCCGGTGGGGTTACTGACCATTGCCTGCGCGCGGCTTCTCGGCGCAGAGCAGATTTTCGTGGTTGACCATCATCCCTATCGACTGCGGTTTGCCCAGGAGCGCTACGGCGCGATCCCGATTAACTTTGATGACGATAACGACGCGGCGGAGAAAATCATTGAGCAAACGGCCGGACAGCGAGGGGTGGATGCGGTGATTGATGCCGTCGGGTTTGAGGCCAAAGGCAGCACCACGGAAACGATCCTCAGTAACCTGAAAATTGAAGGCAGCAGCGGCAAAGCCCTGCGCCAGTGCATTGCTGCGGTGCGACGCGGCGGCGTGGTCAGCGTGCCGGGCGTGTACGCCGGTTTTATTCACGGCTTCCTGTTTGGCGATGCCTTCGATAAAGGGCTGAGCTTTAAGATGGGGCAGACCCACGTCCATGCCTGGCTGGGAGAGCTGCTGCCGCTCATCGAAAAAGGGCTGCTTACCCCAGAAGATATTGTGACCCACTATCTTCCGCTGGCTGATGCGGAACGCGCCTATAAGATCTTCGAAAAACGGGAGGAGGAGTGCCGCAAGGTGATCCTGGTGCCTGGCGCAGACACCCCGGAGGCAGCGCAGCAGAAAGTAAAGGGACTGGTGAATGCCTTCCCCGGCGGCGTTGTGTGAGGTTCCTCACTCACCAGTGGCGCTCAAGATACAGCACCGCCACGACGAGGATCGCCAGGATGATGAGAAAAACCAGTGTGATAACAAGTATCTCACCCATGACCGTCCCCACGGCACTACAACAGACTAAGCGTGGATTAAGCGGTTTTTGTCCGGTATAGCACAATAGGGTGAATTTGCGGAAAGAGGATGCGGGTGCATCCTCTGTGCAAAGCGGGGTCGCTTGTTCAGAAGGGATTAACGCAGGTAATCGCCAGCGGCTTCGGGCTGGTAGAGCAGCTCAAGCACTTCCAGGTGAGCTGAGGCGCCGCCCGGGAGTTCCCAGTGGATGGTATCGCCCGTGCGCAGTCCAAGCAGCGCTGCGCCCACGGGTGCCAGCACCGACAGTTGCATGCTGCTGTCGGTCATCTGCGCCGGATAGACCAGCGTACGGGTGAGCTCCTCTCCGGTGGTCAGGTTGCGGAACTTCACCTGGCTGTTCATGGTGACCACATCATGCGGCATGGTTTCAGGCGTACACATCTGCGCCCGGTCGAGCTCTTCGTTCAGCGCATCGGCTACCGGCAGCGAGGCGAATTCTGGTTTCTCCAACAGTCGGTCAATACGTTCTGCGTCGAGTTCATTGATGATAATCGTAGGTCTGGACATTTTTACTCCATGTCGTTAATGCTGCGTGTAACGCAGAAACCAATCCAAAAGAAAACCCTCGCCGTCTGGCAGCGAGGGTTTAACTTATCTGATGATACTGTCTGAAACCGTAAGTTTGAAGTGATGAAGGTCACAATCATGCGCCATATGAATTTTTGGCAATAAACCCGGCGTCCCGATTCACGCTGAACGGAAATTTCGTTACGCTGGAAAGACTGAACCCGGGCAATGCGCGTTGCAGCCCCAGCGTAGAGAGAGCGATATGTACTTTTACCAACCGTCTCAGGGGCACGGCCTGCCGCACGACCCGCTGAACGCCATTATCGGTCCACGTCCGATTGGCTGGATCTCATCCTGTGATAAGGCCGGTCAACTGAACCTTGCCCCGTACAGCTTCTTTAACTGCTTTAACTATCGCCCACCGATCATTGGTTTTTCCAGCAACGGCTGGAAGGATAGCGTGCGGAATATTACCGAAACGGGGGAGTTTGTCTGGAACCTCGCAACGCGCGATCTCGCCGAGGCGATGAATGAAACCTCCGCCACGCTCCCTCATGGCGAGGATGAATTTACCTTTGCCGGCCTGACGCCCGTTGCCAGCCAGCTTGTGAGCTCGCCGCGCGTGGCGGAAAGCCCGGTGAATTTCGAGTGTCGATTGTCACAGTGCATTCAGCTTACCGGCGCGGATGGGACGCCGATTGATACCTGGCTGGTGCTCGGCGAAGTCGTGGGCGTCCATATTGCCGAGAGTTTGCTGGAAGAGGGGATTTACCAGACCGCGAAAGCGCAGCCCATTCTGCGTGCGGGTGGACCGACGGCCTACTACGCCATCAGTGACAGCCATCGCTTCGACCTGGTACGCCCGGATGCGCGCAGGGGGTGATATGCGCGCAACCCTGTTGCCCGCCGATCAGCAGTTTTTTGCCGATCTGTTGAGCGGCCTGGTGCTCAACCCACAGCAGCTGGGACGAGTCTGGTTTGCTCAACGTGGCGCGTCTGACGCTGTCGGAAGCGTGAGCCGCGACTGGCCACGGCTTGACGTCGTTCTTCGCGGGGAATATGGCAACAGACTGGTTGCCGGGCAGCAGATCCTCCGCCAGGGGGAAATGCTGTTTCTTCCCGCCCAGGCCGCCAGCGTCCCGGTGTTTGAACGACCGGTCATGCTGCTGAGCATCCTTTTTGCGCCGTCGTGGCTGGGGCTGGTGTTTCATGATGCCCGTCACGGCCAGTCCGGGCCTGCACAGCGACACGTGGAGCTTCCTCACCCTGAACGAGGCGAATGTGCCGCGATGCTGATGGCCCTGACGCACCTGAGCGCTTCCCCGCAGGACCAGGCCATTATTCAACCGCTGGTGCTGAGCCTGCTGCACTGGTGCCGGAAAGTGGTGTCGTCGCTGCCTGAACCGGGCCTGTCGCGCGGGGATTTCCTCTATCAGAGCATTTGTAACTGGGTGCAGGAAAACTATGCTGAATCCCTGTCGCGGGAGAGCGTCGCCGCGCTGTTTAATATTTCGGCTAACCATCTGTCACGCCTGTTTTCCCAACAGGGGACGATGAGTTTTGTGGATTACGTTCGTTGGGTGCGTATGGCGAAGGCGAGAACCATCCTGCAAAAATACCATCTGCCGGTGGGGGAAGTGGCGAAGCGCTGCGGCTATGCCGATAGCGACTATTTTAGCCGTCTGTTCCGGCGTCAGTTTGGCCTGACGCCGGGGGAGTATCGCGCACGCTTTCAGTGACAGTCAGAACGTGATTTCAGCGTTCAACAGATCCAGGATACTTTGCGGCGTCGTTGCTGCAAACAGCGACTCGCGAAACGTTTTATTGACCAGCTTCCGCGCCAGCTGGGAAAAGACCTTCACGTGATTAATCCCTTCCTGAGCACCGAGCGTCAGCATGATCACCAGCTCGGCGTCGCCCAAATCCGACTCCCAGTCAATCGCCTTGTCCAGCCGGGCAATGCTGATGCTGGAGTGGCGTATCCATTGCGATTTGGTGTGAGGGATCGCCACGCCAAACCCGACGGCGGTGGTGACAATCTCTTCGCGTTGCCAGAGATCTTCTTCAAGCTCCAGCGGGTTTTCGGTCCTGCCATGAATCGCAAGATTTCCGCATAAGAACTGAAGCACCTGCTCTTTTGAGGTCAGCGGCTCATTGACCACGATAGTCTCCAGCGCCAGCAAGGGACGCGGCGGCGCTTCCGGTGTGAAATCCGCCAGCAGGGCTTCAATTTCCTCTGCGCTGCGGCTGTCGCAGGCCTTATCTGCCAGCGCCCGGCAGGCCGCCATGTCCAGCTGACGCAGCTGGGTTTTTACCGCAGGGATGCGCGGCCCACTCATGCTGAACTCATCTATACCCAGCCCAAGCAGAAGAGGGAAGTAGCGCTGCTCTCCGCCAAGTTCCCCGCAAATGCCGACCCATTTCCCGTGACGATGCGCTGCGGTGACAATCTGGCGAACCATGCGTAAAAAAGACGGTGTGATGGGGTTATACAGCGCCGAAACGCGCGGGTTGTTGCGATCGACAGCGTAGAGATACTGAGTCATATCGTTCGAGCCGATACTGAAGAAATCCACCTCTTCGCAGAAGTGATCGATGATAAAGCAGACTGAAGGCACTTCAACCATGATCCCCAGCGGCAGGTGCGCGGTGTGACGTAACCCCTGTGAGGCCAGGGCGTCACGAACGTTTTGCAGCTCCTGTTTGATCCATAAAATCTGATCGAGGCTGTGCACCATCGGGATCATCAACAGCGCATTGCCGCTGGCGCCTGCGCGTAAGATCGCGCGCAGCTGGGTGCGGAAGAGATCGGCAAATTCGGGATAAATGCGAACGGCGCGATAGCCGAGGAACGGGTTTTCTTCCTGGGGAATGTTCAGGTAAGGGATCTGCTTATCGCCGCCGATGTCCATTGTGCGAAAGATGACCGGCTTGCCCTGCGCGGAGAGCAGCACCTGCTGATAGGCTTCGAATTGCTCCTGCTCGTCCGGCGCAGTGTCTCTGTCCATATACAGCATTTCAGTGCGAAACAGCCCGATACCCTGCGCGCCGCAGGTAAACGCCCCGGGCGCTTCCAGCGCGCTGCCGATGTTGGCGGCAATCTCTACCGGTACGTTGTCGCGGGTGAGCGCAGGAAGACCCGCATCTTTGATCTGCTGCTGGTGGCGTCGGTCGGCAAGGCGCTGCGCCACGCTGTAGTAATCATTCACCGCGTCGTTGGGTTCAACGACCAGCACGCTACAGATGCCGTCCAGAATGACCTCTTTTCCCATCAACGGCGCCAGCGAGGCGACCGTTAAACCACTCAGCACAGGCACGGAGGCCGCGCGTGCCAGGATCAGCGTGTGCGACGTCCGGCCTGTTTTTTCAAGCACCATGCCTTTCAGGTACTGCGTGTCGAGGCTGAGAAACTGGCTGGGCGTCAGATCTTCCGCCACCAGAATAGTGGGGGCGCTGAGGGTGAATGCGGAGGTTTGCTGCAACTCCGGCCAGGTAATGGTAAGAAGCTGCTCGCTGATGTCGCGAATATCGCTGACGCGTTCACGCAGGTAGTCGCTGGCGGAGAGCGACAGCTTGTCGCAGATCAGCTCCATATTACGAATGATCGCCTCCGCAAGGCTTAGCCGCTCCTCGGCGATCAGTCGGCGTATGGTGCCGCCAAACTCCTCATCCTGGATCAGCGAAAGATGCGCGCTGAGAATGGTTTTACTCTCGCCGTCCAGCCCGCGCAGGCGGTGGTTGAGCTGTTCAGCCAGCGTCGCCAGGCTGTGTTCCAGGCGGGTAATATCTTCCGGTGAGGCGGGAATCTGACAATAACGTTTGAGGTTATCGCTCTGCCAGCCTCGCAGAGTGCCAGCCCCGATGCCACTGGCGAGCGTAATGCCGTGCTGAAGATGGGGAGCAAGCCTTACAAGCGAGCGGGGCAGGGGATGCGCAATGTGCGGCGCGTCGCCGGAGGGAATACTGTCGCTGTCGATAAACGCGCCGGTGAGATACGCCTCCAGCACGCGTCGGGCCTGCTCCTCGTCGCTGCCGTTAATTTCCAGTACACAGCTGTCATTAAACAGCGTACCGGTACTGATCAGCGCCAGCGAGCTTTTGGCATCCGCGTGAGTGTTAAGCCGTCTGTTGATAAAACGGATGTCGCTGCGCCATGCGCTGCACTGCTCTTTTAACGCCCAGGCCGGACGCGCATGCAGGCCGTTGGGCAGTGGGCAGAAAAATTCAATTGAAAGCATACTTCCTCCTGGCCGCGTGAGATCAGCATCTGAAGTCCGTCAGATGATCCACGGTCTCACGGTTCATGCCTGCCACAAGCGCGACAAGCAGTTGTTGGGTGTGATGAATGTCTTTTTCGTCGGCAATGGATGCCGCGCAGTGCCCGTGTCGGGTCGGGGGACCAAGCACAAGAGTCGGCACGCCAGTGCCGGAGAGATGGATCGCCCCGCCGTCCGTTCCGCCATTGCTGAACATGTCTTTTTGCAGCGGGATCCGCTGTGAGCGCGCGATCGTCTCCGCCAGCGCGATCAGTTTGGCTGGGGCGATGAGCGTTTTGTCGTACAGCACCAGCATCGGGCCCGCACCGATCTGGCGATGGTTGGCGCTGCCATAATCGAAATTTTTTGACCAGCAGGCGGTATCCAGCACCAGCGCGATATCAGGATGAATGGCGCGCGTGGCGGTCTGGCCGCCGCGCAGGCCGACCTCTTCACTTGAGCTGGCCACCAGCCAAAGCTCGCAGTCGAGCGGCGTCTGGTGCAGCTCGCGCAGCAGCGCGATCAGCAGGTAACAGCCGAGACGATCGTCGAAGGCTTTACCCATCACCCGATTATGGGGAAGGGTCTGAAAGGGCGTATCGAACGTCACGCGGTCGCCTGCGTCGATACCAGCGGCGAACACCTCCTCCGCCGACGTCGCGCCAATGTCGACACGCAAATTGTCAACGTTTTCTCCTTTCAAATCCCCATCCAGCAGTCCCGGTATTTTTTCCCCGTTACGCGTGGTGATGCGTACCGGCTGAAGGGTACGGGCCATCATGCGCACGTTGCCGATGGGCAGGACATCAATGGCCCCTTCGCGCGAGACGCTACGCACCATAAAACCAACTTCATCCATATGGGCGCAGACCATTACTTTCGGGCCCTGGCTCTGGTTGACGCGGATAAGCACGGAACCCAGCCCATCAAACTGAACCTCTTTATGGTATTTTTGCGCCTCACTAAGCAGGATGTCGCGCACCTCTTGCTCTGAGGCCGCAATGGCGTCTGCTTCGCTCAGGGCGCGCAGTAAATCTCTGTCCACTCTTGTTCTCCCGTCAGCAATAGCTGTTTGTGGAAGGTATAAAGCACCTCGGCGCCCGTTTCCGTCACCAGCACCACATCTTCAATTCGTACCCCGCCCAGGTGTTCAAGATAGATCCCCGGCTCAACGGTCAGCACCATGCCGGGCTGTAACAGGGTGCGGTCGGTGGGGGAAAAACGTGGATTTTCATGGACATCAATACCTATGGCATGGCCGGTGTTATGCCCGAACTGCGGGCCGTAACCTGCACGTTCAATCACGGAACGTGCGGCGCTATCGATCTGATGACAGGAAACGCCGGGGCGGATGGCATCAATGGCCGCCTGTTGTGCCGCCAGAACGATCTGGTACACCGCATAGAGAGGGTGCTCCTCCGGCGGCGTGTTTTGCCCGGCGACAAGAAAGGTCCTTGTCATATCCGAGCAATACCCCTGGTGTTGGGCGCCGAAATCAAGGGTGATCATCTCGCCAGGCATTATCACTTTGTCAGAGGCTTTGCCGTGGGGCAGCGCACCGCGCGGCCCGCTGGCGACAATGGTGTCGAAAGAGGGCTTGTCCGCACCCTCCTGCTTCATAAACCACTCCAGCTCGGCAGCGACTTCACGCTCGCGCATACCGGGCTGAATGAAACGCCGGATGTGCTGTGCGGCGCGGTCTGCAATGCCGCATGCTGCACGGATACGGTCGATTTCGTCAGCGGTTTTTATCTGCCGCAGCGCGTCGAGCGAGGTGCTGCAAAGCGTGGTATTCAGCGTATCGTGCCACAGCACGCCTGTTTGCCAGCTCACGTATTCACCCTCAAAGCCAAGACGGGTGAGATCTTCCTTCGCAATAATCTGATTCACCGCCTGCGCAAACGGGTTCTCCGTGTTAAGCAGGTGCATCTCATAGCCCGCCGCTCGTGAAGCGATATCGCTGTAGTAACGGAAATCCACCAGGATATGTGCCGCGGTTCGTGTCACCATCACATAGCCCGAACCGGTTGAAATGCCCAGGTGCGGCTGTTTATTCTGGCGCGAAGCGATGAGCACGCCGTCCAGTTTTTCCGCAGCCAGCCAGGCACGAAGCCTTCTCAGTAGTTCCATGGTTCACCCCGTTACAGCGTGTCGATAGCAAGTTTTCCGCGCTTGTGCAGACTGTTACGAATAATCACAACCAACAGCGCGGTGATCGCCGCCCCGACCACAATACTGAGCATGTACGCCCCCAGATTGGTGACCAGCGGCCACGCCCAGATCGCCGATTCAGGGAACCACTGCACGGCACCGAGCGCGGTGGCGGTCATCGCACCCGCGATCGCACCCGCCATATACGCTGGCAGCGTCGCAAGCGGATTTTCCAGCAGGAACGGGATGGCCCCTTCACTGATGCCCATAAAGGCGAGGAACATGGCCGTTTTGCCTTGCGGATAAAGCTGCGGACTGAACAGGCGTTTGCCGGTCAGACGATGGTCAATCAGTGTGGCCAGCCCCAGACCAATGGGCGGAATAACAATCGCCACGGCGCGGGAGGTGATGGGCAGGACATGATCGGTTGTCAGCCCCAGGCCAACAAATCCCGCCGCTTTGTTAATGGGGCCGCCAAGATCAATCGCCGTGGCCGCCGCCATCCCGATGGCATACATCATGGAGCCCGCCTGACCCGCCGCCAGCAGTACGGTCCGCATACCTGCATTCAGCCAGCCGCCAATCGGCGTGATGATGTAATACATCGCCAGCATCACAAACAGCGCCGAGAGGATTGGGATCAGAAAGGTGCTTTTAAAGGCCAGCAGATACTGCGGTACGTTAATACGGCTATTCAGCCATTTGACCAGATAGCCTGCGGCTATGGCGATAATCAGCGCGCCAATAAACGTGGAGGGCACGGGTTTGGTGGCAAGCCAGGTCAGTTTTTCCGCATCAAAGTTCAGCACCAGCGTCGGCTGCGTGGCGACAAGGCCACCGATAAACCCGGCCGGGAAGGCCAGCTTTCCGCCGATAGAGTTGGCGACAAAGGCGGCAAACATCGGGATGGCGAAGCTGAACAGCAGCCCGCCGAACGATTCGGTCAGATAGCCAAATTTCAATACCGAGAGATTGAAACCGGTGAATTTGCCAGAGTTAAGCGCGTCGAGAATACCGGTGTCAGGCGGGATCTCCAGCCAGACGTAGGCGATGAGCTGTGAAATGGCGAGGATAACCCCGCCCATGATAAGCGTTGGCACCATGCGGGATATCCCCGACATAATGTGCTGTGGAAGCTCTTTCCAGAAAGACGCACCGGCGGCAACCGGTGCGGATTTGATGGCAAGTGTGTCACCCTCGTGACTGTCCGGGCGAACCGCGCTGCGTTTTTTAATAGCCATGACGAAAACCCCTGGGTGTGAGGATTATTATTGTTCTGCTGCAATCATCTCTTCGATCTCTTTCAGGGTGCCTGCCGCGTTTTTAATGGCGTCCTGAAGCGTAATCTCATACACGTCGCGCGTTTCGAAGCGCTCATTGTCTTCCGGGGTGATCGCGATGGCGTGGATAATAATGTCAGCGTCGGCAATATCCTGCGGGGTCAGGCGATTCTGGATCCCGTCCGCGCCCTGGGTTTCAATTTTTACCTCATAACCGGCTTCCGTCGCCGCGTCTTCCAGCGCCTGGGCTGCCATGAAGGTATGTGCCAGGCCCATCGGGCAGGCGCACAGTGCAATCAGTTTTTTAGCCATGTGAAATTCCTCCTGTAGATAACGCCATGATTATGGCGGGGAGGTTTCAGTGATGTTTACCGGATTAATAATGCTTTAGCTGGAAAAATGATGCGTGTGAGCGGAAGTGTGAGGTTAATCGTCATATCACGGAAATCAATGAAAAACCGGGCAAAAAGGTGCCCGGCGCAGCATCAGTAACCGGCTTTATCAATGACAAACTGTTTGCCGCAGTTGCCCGGATGCGGCTGTGGCGCAAAGGAGCCGGCAGAGAGCGGGTTGTTGATGGTGCTGGCGTTCAGCGAGATCTGCATCTCGGTCAGATAAGCCGGATTGCCGTGGCAGGTAAGCTTGAACGCTTTTACGCTCTGTTTCCCCCAGCTTTTGGCCACGGCTGCATCGAAGTCGCTGCGGCGGACGGTTTTGCCATAATTTTCCGCCAGAAATTTTCCTGCCGCGCTGTGCTTCACTTCCTGGTTCATGCGCACCATGGTGCCGAAGTAAGCGTCGGGATCAAAACCAAAGCAGACGCCGTGTTTCGCGTATTCATAACGTTCAAGGCAGGAGTTGCCGCCCGCGCCGGGCATCACGCTGTTCAGCTTCGCCGCGCCGGTTAGCGATAGTCCGGTCTCTGCGGCGTCACATTTGCGGCTGGCTTTTGCTTCCGGCATATTTGGAACCGGACGAGTGGCACAGCCGAAGCGCATCCAGCGGCGTTCATCCACTCCGCGAGCGGCAATAGATTTCGGCAGCGCGGGCCATAAGCCGTGGACGGTCAGAAAATCGGTTTTGTTGCTGCTCTCTTTTTGCAGGCGGCACTCTTCCGGTTCGTCACGGTTACGTTCGACCATGCTCTGGCAAAATCCGGTTTGCCAGGAAAGGGCCAGAACGTAGCGATCGAAATCGCCGTACTGGGTTGGCTTAAGCGGATCTGCCTGAATTGAGAAGACACAGAGTGCAAGCGCTACTGCGCCAGACGGGATAACGATATCCTTCCTGAACATTTGCTTTCCTGATTGGTTGGGCGCGATTAATTTCTGGGGGTTATTAAAGCACAAAAAGCGCCCGCAGGCGCTTTTTGGAAATCAGGAATTTCGCTTAGGCAGCGCCGGGAACCAGCACTTCGGTGGCGATAATAACGATAATCAGGCCAACCAGCACCGGCACTGACGTGCGTTTTACCACTTCAAACGGAGAGATTTTCGCCATCCCCGCAACCGCAACCACCACGCCCGATACCGGAGAAATGGTACGACCCAGGTTGGAAGCCTGAAGCATCGGAATGGACAGGTAAGCCGGGTTGATGCCGGAGGAGTGCGCCAGCTTCGGGATCATCTCAACAAAGGCGTAGAACGGCGCGTTACCGGAGCCGGTGGTCATCGCCGCCAGCATGGTCAGCACCACCAGCACCAGCATCAGGATAATACTGGCCGAGCCGAACGAGGTGGCGATAGAGATCAGGCTCTGAATAAAGCCGATGGTGCTCAGCCCCTGGGCAAACACCCCCGCGGCAACCAGCAGCATCACCACGCCCGCGAAGGCATCCGCCATACCGCGGAAGGCAACTTCCAGACCCGTGAACACTTTCTGGGTGTTAAAACCACGAACGAATTCCAGGATGGCCGCCAGCAGCATACAGATCACCAGGATAGTGATGATGTGCAGCTGCGGGCCCCATTTGCCGTCGAAAATAAGCACGCCAATAATCGGCGTGAAGGGCAGGATGGAATAAAACGCCGGGGCGGTAGTGGTGATTTCGCTGACGTCCATCATTTCGTGGCTGACGTTCTCTTTCTTATCGAGATAGCGCTGCCAGAAGAAATGCGCCACGCCCATGCCGAGAATAGCGGTGATGGAGATCGGTAGTGTGGTTTTGAAGGCGAAGTCAATCAACGACATTTCCGCGGCTTTTGCGGCCAGCACTACGTCACCGGAAGTAGGGGAGAGAATAATCGCCGCCGGAGAGGCGCAAATAGCCGCCGCTGCGCCACGGCTGATCCCGACGTTAACCATTACCGGGAACAACGTTGCCATTAACAGCACGCCAAGGCCCGTTGCTGAGGAAACGGCTAATGACATCAGACAGGCCAGGAAATAGGCCGCGACCATCAGCAGATAGGGGGAATTAATATATTGCAGCGGCTTAGAAGCCAGCTTTACCACCATATCATTCGCGCCGATATGGGTCATATAGGCAGCAAATCCGCAGAGCATCATGATCATCATGCCCAGATCGCCGCCGCGGCTCATCAGCAGAATTTTTATATATTCCACAATATCGGTAGCGGTATATCCGGTGCTGGCTTCGCTGGCGGGTAAAACCTGATGACCCATTAGCGCGCTAATGATCAGCAGCGTCAGGCCGCCGACAAATAGCACGCCGGTGGCTGAGTAACCTTTAATGATGTAGCGTGCTACACCGACAATGACCACGACTCCAATGAGGAGTTCGAGAAAAGTAAGCATGATTTCCCCTGTATCCTTGCTGCCCGAGAGACAAATAATCAATAAAAAAGAAGCTGAAATGTGCCGAATAAATGTCCAGTCCTTGCTGATTAAAATCAAGAAAGAGACTACTAAAGGCACTGATGACGATATTTTTGCTAACCCTGCGTCATTTATATTAAGACGTTATTGACCTGATGAATAGATATTATATGTCATTAAATTGATGGTGAAGTGTTAAGGTTTTGAGTATTACTTGCCGACAATCGATTTAAAACGTAAATCTCTTTAAAACCACTTCTCTTTCATTCTTTTGCCTGCTTATACTCGGTTCACTTTCTCCTGTCCGACGATCTGAATATGCACGCCAGCTGGACATATCGCCTGCGCTTTATCAAAAAACATCTGCTGATGTTTTTGCTGGCGTTTGGCTGGCTGTTGATCCAGAGTCAGGTGGCCGTCGCCTCCCATCAATGTTCAATGGATTTGCGCGGCGAGGTGGCCACCATCCAGCATATGGAGATGATGGCGCAACCGGGGCCGCATTATGCTGCCGGTGCTTCACCGCTGTGTGAAAAACATTGTGTGCCGGATCAGGTACAAAAAGATCCTGCCCAGCCGCATCTGGTGGCGCTGCCTGCCGCCATGACCCTGACCTTAACGACGCCAGAGTGCTCCTCTGCGAGCCACTCTGCGTGGTCCGTTACCCCTCCTGCTGTGGGGCCGCCGGCAACGATCCGCTATTGCCGGTTTCGGGAGTAAAAACCTGTTAATTCGTTGATTTTATTTACTTAACGTTTAACAGGAGTTTTATCATGCGTACCGTATTCCTTTCCGCGCTGGTTGGCGCGTCCGTCTCTTTCGCTTCTTATACCGTTCAGGCAAACCAGACCTGGCAGGGCCACGGCGTGGTTCAGTCGATCTCTGACAGCGCCGTCATGCTCCGGCACGAGGCCATACCGGAACTAAAATGGCCAGCAATGACCATGCCGTTTACTTTATCTTCGGGCGCCACGCTGAACGGCGCCAAACCGGGGGATGAAGTGACCTTCACGCTTGAGCGTGCGGGTGACGGTTTCCAGATTATCTCGCTGACGCCAGCACGCTAAGCGAGGTCACCATGAAACAACACACACTGAGCCTGTGGCTCGGTGGGGTGTTGTTCGGCCTGTTAACCTCCGTCGCGCAGGCGGAGCCGTGGACGCTCGAACACACCCTGACCGAAGCCCAGCGCTACTCGGCAGAACTCTCCGCCAGCCGTAACGAAGCGCAGGCGCTGGATGCGATGGCGGATTCCGCCACGCAATTACCTGACCCAAAACTGAAATTCGGCATCGAAAACGTGCCGGTACAGGGCAGCAACGATCGGCGGCTGACGCGCGAAGGGATGACCATGCAGAAGGTTGGCATCATGCAAAGCTACGTCAGCTCAGAGAAGCGGGAACGTAAAGCGCAGACCTTTCAGGCGCAGGCGCGAAGCGTGCTGGCTAAATCCGAAGCCGTCCGCGCCGCGCTTCAGCGTGATACCGCCCAGGCCTGGCTGGATCTGGCGCTGGCCCAGCAGGCGCTGAATACGGCCAGAACGCTGGTACGCGAAACGGAACGCCAGCGCGGCGTGCAGAAGGCGAGCGTCGGGGCGGGAAGCGCAACGCCGGACAGCGTACTGGCCCTGCAAATGATCCTCAGCGCCATGCGTGACAAAGAGACGCTGGCGCAGCGGGATGTGCAGCTGGCGCAAAGCCGTCTGCTGGAGCTTACGGGGCACGCGATTACGGAGGTTAGCGGTCCGCTGCCGCGCTATCAGCGTCTTCCTGCCGATGAAAAAACGTTGCAGGAGGGGATCGTCAGGCACCCGGAAGTGGAAGCCGCACGACGTGAAGCCGAGACCGCGAAAGCGCGTTCGGCGCAATCTGCCGTGGCGGCGATACCCGATGTGGATGTAGAGGTCTATTACGCCCACCGCGCCGAAGGTTATGACGATATGGCTGGCGTGATGTTCAGCGTGGATCTGCCTCTGTTCCAGTCAAAACGCCAGGACAAGGATTACGCCGCCGATGTTTCCCGCTCAATGCAGGCGGTGGATCAACTGACGCTGCTCAAACGCGAACACATTGCCCAGGTGCAAACGCTGGTGGCGCAGTATCAGGCTGCGCAAACGGTGTGGCAGCGTCAGCGGGACGAGGTACTGCCGTTGCAACGTCAACGGCTGGCGGTGCTGACGGCGCAATATCGCTCTGGACAGTCGGCGCTTCCGGCCCTGCTGGAGGCGCGTCGTGGCGTACTGGATACGGAACTGGCGGTGAACCAGGCGGAGCGCGAAATGGCGCGAACCTGGGCTGCCGTGAACTGGCTGATCCCGCAGGAGCTGGCGCAATGAAAAAAACAATGTTAATGGCGATTGCCATCGCGATAGCTGCCGCTGGCGGCTATTTTGTCGGAAAGAAGCAGACGCATCAGCCGGCTGCGGCTGCACAACCCTCTGAACGTAAGGTGCTTTACTGGTACGACCCTATGGTGCCCGGTCAGCGCTTCGATAAGCCGGGTAAATCCCCCTTTATGGATATGGATCTGGTCCCGCGCTACGCCGATGAAGCACAGGCGGCGTCAGGCGTGGCCATCAGCACTCAACAGCAGCAAAACCTGGGGATGAAAACCGCCAACGTTGAGATGCGCCAGCTGGTTTCGCCGTTCTCGGCCTTTGCCACGGTTGCAACGGATGAACGTAACGTCTCGGTGGTGTCAGCCCCGGCCAATGGCGTGGTGTCAAAATTGTTTGTTAATGCGCCGCAGCAGCAGGTGAAAGCCGGGGAGGCGCTGGCGCAACTGTGGATCCCGCAATGGACCACCGCCCAGCAGGAGTATCTCGCGGTTCGTCAGCTTGGCGATGCCGCATTGACCCGCGCCGCACGCGAGCGGCTGGCGTTGCAGTTTATGCCGGAAGAGGTCATTCGTTTGCTGGAGCGTAGCGGTAAGCCGCAGACCACGCTCACCCTGCGCGCTGACCGGGCGGGCTATGTGGTGAAGCTGGATGTGCGGGAAGGGGCGCAAATCACCGCAACGGCGCCGCTGTTTGAGATCGCCAGCCTCGATCCGGTCTGGCTGGTGGTCGATTACCCGCAAACGCAGGCGCAGTCTCTGGCAGTGGGCAGCAACGTGGTCGCAACGTCAGAAAGCTGGCCGGGGGAGCAATTCCACGGCACGGTCAGCGAGTTGCTGCCGCAGATGGAGGCGACCACGCGAACCCTGAAAGCCCGTATCGTGCTGGAAAATACCGCACATAAGCTGAAGCCAGGCATGTACCTCTCCGTCAGGCGTGCGGAAGAGCTGAAAGGCCCGCCGGTGCTGGCGGTGCCGGAAGAGGCGGTAATTAACAGCGGAGAGTCTGCGCGTCTGCTGCTGGCCACCGGGAACGGTTATTTCCGGCCTGTGACGGTAAAAACCGGCCTGACGGCGCAGGGCTGGACGGCGATCCTGTCCGGGGTCAAAGAGGGCGATAAGGTGGTGACGTCCGGGCAATTCCTCATTGATTCCGAAGCCAGCCTGCGTAGCGTGATGCCGGAGGTGACGCCATGATTGCCGCTGTGATTCGCGCCTCGTTGAGTAACCGCCTGCTGGTGATCCTGGCCGCGCTGATGATGGCAGGCTGGGGCTGGTGGGCGGTGCAGCGCGCGCCGCTGGACGCGTTGCCCGATCTGTCTGATGTGCAGGTCATTATCAAAGCGAGTTACCCCGGAAAAGCGCCGCAGGTGATTGAAGATCAGGTGACCTGGCCGCTGACAACCTCCATGTTGTCTGTGCCGGGCGCCAAAACCGTGCGTGGTTTTTCAATGTTTGGTGACGCTTATGTGTATGTGCTGTTTGAGGATGGCACCGATCTCTACTGGGCGCGATCCCGGGTACTGGAATATTTAAGCCAGGTACAGGCGCAGTTTCCGCCGGGCGTGAAGGTGTCGCTGGGGCCGGATGCGACGGGCGTGGGCTGGATCTACGAATATGCGCTGATCGACCGTAGTGGAAAACACAGTCTGGCAGATCTGCGGGCCCTTCAGGACTGGACGCTTAAGTTCGAGCTCAAGACAGTACCGAATGTATCTGAAGTGGCAAGTATTGGCGGAATGGTGCGTCAGTATCAGATCGTGGCGGACCCGGCGAAGATGCGCGCGCTGAATATTACCCACAGCCAGCTATCCGGCGCGGTGCAGGCCGCCAATAAAGAGAGCGGCGGCGCCCTGCTGGAGATGGGCGAAGCGGAGTATATGGTGCGGACAACGGGCTATTTGCGCTCGCTGGAGGATTTTCGCAATGTGGTGATCGCCACCCGCAATGGCGTGCCTGTCCTGCTGAAAGATGTCGCCACCCTTGGCATTGGCCCGGAGATCCGCCGGGGCGTGGCGGAGCTTAACGGTGAAGGGGAGGTCGCTGGCGGCGTGATCGTGATGCGCTACGGGCAGAATGCGCTGGAAACGCTTCGTGCGGTAAAAGCGAAACTGAGCGAGCTGCAAAAAACGCTGCCGCAGGGCGTCGAGATTATTCCGGTCTACGATCGCTCCACGCTGATTGAGGACTCGGTCAAAACGCTGACGCACAAGCTGCTCGAAGAGTTTGCCGTGGTGGTACTGGTGTGCGCGCTGTTCCTGTTCCACCTGCGCTCCGCGCTGGTGGCGATGGTCTCGCTGCCGCTGGGGATCCTCGGGGCATTTGTGGTGATGCACTATCAGGGCATTAACGCGAATATGATGTCGCTCGGCGGGATCGCCATTGCCATCGGGGCGATGGTGGATGCGGCAATTGTGATGATTGAAAATATGCACAAGGTGCTGGAGCAGTGGCGGCATGATAATCCGGGCAAGGAGCCCGCGCCGGGAGAGTACTGGCGTCTGGCGGAAAAGGCGGCGGTTGAAGTGGGACCAGCGCTGTTTTGCAGCCTGTTAATCATCACGCTGTCATTTATACCGGTTTTTTCGCTGGAAGCGCAGGAGGGACGAATGTTCTCGCCGCTGGCGTTCACCAAAACCTGGTCGATGGCCGTGGCCGCCGGGCTTGGGATCACCCTGGTGCCGGTGCTAATGGGCTTTTTCATTCGCGGGAAAATCCCGGATGAGAAGGCAAACCCGATCAACCGCCTCCTGATCCGCCTGTATGAGCCACTGCTGGACAAGGTGCTGACCTTCCCGAAAACGACCCTGGCGCTGGCATGTCTGCTGCTGATCGCCACACTGTGGCCGCTGAGCCGCCTGGGCAGCGAATTTATGCCGCCGCTGGATGAAGGGGATTTGCTCTATATGCCCTCCACGCTGCCGGGGATCTCTGCTCGCGAGGCATCGCGGCTGCTTCAGCAGACGGACCGCTTGATCAAAAGCGTCCCGGAGGTGGCGAGCGTGTTTGGCAAAGCCGGTCGGGCGGAGTCGGCAACCGATCCCGCGCCATTAACCATGCTGGAAACAACCATCCACTTTAAGCCCCGCGAGCAGTGGCGGCCAGGAATGACGCCGCAAAAGCTGGTGGAGGAGCTCGATAAAACCGTGTCGCTGCCGGGCATTGCCAATGTGTGGGTGCCGCCTGTCCGTAACCGCCTGGACATGCTGGCAACCGGGATCAAAAGCCCGGTCGGCATTAAGGTGCACGGCAATAATATTGCCGACATTGAGCGCGTGGCCCGGCAGATTGAGCAGGTGGTGAAGGACGTTCCTGGCGTTTCCTCTGCGCTGGCGGAGCGTCTGGAAGGCGGGCGCTACGTGGATATTCGTATCGACCGGCAAAAAGCCGCGCGCTACGGCGTTTCCGTCGATGAACTGCAAAGCCTGGTCTCCACGCTGGTCGGGGGCGATAACATTGGCGAGGTGATCCAGGGACGCGAGCGGTATCCCATTAACCTGCGTTATCCCCGCGATTTGCGTGATAACGTCGACACGTTGCGGGTGTTGCCGGTAGTGACCGCCAGCGGTAGCCAGGTGGCGCTGGGGGAATTGGCCGATATCGTCGTGACGGAAGGCCCACCGATGCTCAAAAGTGAAAACGCGCGCCTTTCCAGCTGGATTTACGTGGACTTGCGCGGGCGCGATCTGAAGTCCGCCGTGGATGAAATGCAAAAACGGGTGGAGGAGAAGGTGGTATTGCCGCAGGGTGTGTCTCTCTCCTGGTCCGGGCAGTTTGAATATCTGGAACGGGCGACCGCGACGCTCAAAATAGTTTTACCTGTCACGCTGATGATTATATTCGTCCTTTTATGGTTACCCTTCAGGCGGATATCAAATGTCCTGATAATAATGGGGACATTGCCTTTCGCGCTTATTGGGGGCGTGTGGTTACTGTGGCTGCTTGAATATAATTTGTCAGTGGCGGGGGCCGTTGGTTTTATCGCCCTTTCCGGGGTGGCGGCAGAATTCGGCGTAATTATGGTTCTTTATTTGAATCATGCGCTTGATAAATATCACAGGCTGGAGCCAGAAGGGGGAAATACGGTGCTGATGCGGGCAATCCACGAAGGAGCCGTGCTGCGCGTGCGTCCGAAGGTGATGACGGTCGCCACTATTATGGCGGGACTGCTGCCCATCATGTGGGGCAGTGGGAGTGGCTCAGAGGTGATGCAACGTATTGCCGCGCCGATGATTGGTGGTATGGTAACGGCACCGTTATTGTCGATGCTAGTTATTCCCGCACTCTACAAGTTGTTACACCAACGTTAAATATGTCAACTGCATGTGCTTATTCAGGCATGCAGTTTATGTTTCCTCAGATTATTCCCAGAAACGGGAGGGTAATTAGGAATAACACCCATGCTGTTAAGCGTTCATTCAAGTATTCTGTGTTAAAGTCTGCACCGAATACTAAATATGGTAATGGCACTGTGATTGTACGAATTAAATTTCCCCTGATTTTATTGTTTATTATTGGGCAGTTATCATTTGCGTCTGCTGTTAATGCAGAGAGCAATACAGCGGATAAAGGCTGGTTCACCACCTTCACGGATAACGTCGCGCAAACATGGAATGAACCTGAGCATTACGATCTCTACATTCCGGCCATTACGTGGCATGCACGTTTTGCCTACGATAAAGAAAAAACTGACCGTTATAACGAGCGTCCGTGGGGGGCCGGCTTCGGTCAGTCTCGCTGGGATGAAAAAGGTAACTGGCATGGCCTGTACCTGATGGCGTTTAAAGACTCCTACAATAAATGGGAGCCTATTGGCGGCTATGGCTGGGAAAAAACCTGGCGTCCGTTATCGGACGACAACTTCCGTCTGGGGCTGGGCTATACGGCAGGGTTTACGGCGCGTGATAACTGGAAATACATTCCTGTTCCGGTACTGCTGCCGCTTGCCTCCATCGGCTACGGTCCGGCGACGTTTCAGATGACCTACATACCGGGTACGTATAACAACGGTAACGTTTACTTTGCCTGGATGCGGTTTCAGTTTTAACTGAATTTTTCTGGTAAATCGGCCAAAAAACGCACAGACATTGAAATGTAAAGGATAAAAATCGGACAGCGAAAATTAACGCGACTTTTGTCACTTTTTATCAAAGATCCGCTGGACAAAACGCCTCACAATTGTTGTACTGATACCCGACACAGCATTTGTGTCGTTTTTTAATGTAAAGGTAATTTTGATGTCTAAGATTAAAGGTAACGTTAAGTGGTTTAATGAGTCCAAAGGATTCGGTTTCATTACTCCTGAAGATGGCAGCAAAGACGTGTTCGTACACTTCTCTGCAATCCAGTCTAATGGTTTCAAAACTCTGGCTGAAGGTCAGCGCGTAGAGTTCGAAATCACTAACGGTGCCAAAGGCCCTTCTGCTGCTAACGTAATCGCTCTGTAATTCAGACGCGTCAGCAAGAATTTCAAAACCCGCTCAATGAGCGGGTTTTTTTCGTTCTGAATCAACCAATAAGATAGATCTTCAGGAAGCTGGCGACGATCGCGACGCTTAGCAATACCATACCTGCGCCTAAGAGATTTTCTTTCATGCTATCACCCTCGTTCAATATTGAGCCAAGAGTGACAGAGAAAAATTAAGCCAACATTAAGGTTGCCGCGCTTAATGTCCGCTGGCGGAGGAAAATAACCAGAATGCGATCGCAGTCATCGCAAACGAGCCAAGCATGTTAACGGCAATGTTCGTCAGCGCCCAGCCCATCCGGCCTTCCTGAAACAGAAACACCACCTCCGCAGAGAAGGTAGAAAACGTTGTTAAGCCGCCGCAGAAACCGGTTGTAATCAGAACCTTCCACATAGGGTCGATGTTGGTCATACGATTAAACCAGGCCAGCCCCATCCCAATAATAAACGCCCCAATCAGGTTTGCCGCCAGTGTTCCCATCGGAATGGCCTGATGCAGGGGGTTAAACCGCATGCTTAAGAGCCACCGCGCAACGCTACCCGTGCCTCCACCAATAAAAACGGCTATAAGTAGTTGTAACACTGTCAATACCTGCTATTTGCTGTGTAAGTGCGTCGAGTGTAACGCTGTTTTTGACCGGGAGACAATTATGTATGTTGCAGTAGGGCAGTTCGCGGTGACGCCGGACTGGAATGAAAACGCGGAAAAATGCGTCTCCCTGATGCATCAGGCGAAGCAAAAGGGGGCGTCGTTGCTGGTACTTCCCGAGGCGTTACTGGCCCGTGATGATACCGATCCGGACCTGTCGGTAAAGTCTGCACAAACGCTGGAAGGGGCGTTTCTGAAACGACTGCTGGCCGAAAGCGTCGGCAGCGCGCTCACCACCATCTTGACGATCCATGTTCCGTCCTCGCCGGGGCGCGCGGTAAACACGCTGGTGGCGATACGTGAAGGTGCCATTATCGCGAGCTACGCCAAACTTCATCTGTATGATGCGTTCAGCGTTCAGGAGTCGCGCCTGGTCGATCCGGGGAGTGTAATTCCGCCGCTGATTGAGGTGGAGGGCTTTAAGGTTGGTCTGATGACCTGCTACGACATTCGTTTTCCCGAGCTGGCGCTAAACCTTGCATTGCAGGGGGCCGAGGTGCTGGTGCTGCCTGCCGCCTGGGTCAAAGGACCGCTTAAGGAGCATCACTGGGCGACGCTGCTGGCAGCACGCGCGCTGGATACCACCTGTTACGTGGTAGCCGCCGGTGAATGTGGTAACAAAAATATCGGGCAGAGCAGGGTTGTCGATCCGCTGGGGGTGACGGTTGTTGCGGCAGCGGAGACGCCTGCGTTATTGCTGACGGAGATAATTTCAGCCCGAATAGCGCTTGCGCGGCAGCAATTACCTGTTCTGCGCAATCGCAGGTTTGCGCCACCGCAATTAATGTGATGTTTTTTTCAACAATGCTTGATTCACCTTGTTACAGATTGCTATTGTGTGCACGCGCCAAATGACCGTTAATACGTTCAGGTTTTTTGGCGGAATGCAGCCTGTTTCATGTAAAGAAGGTATTTATGGGTGAGATTAGTATTACCAAACTGCTGGTGGTTGCCGCACTGGTCGTCCTGCTGTTCGGTACCAAGAAGTTACGCACGCTGGGTGGAGACCTGGGTGCTGCCATTAAGGGCTTTAAGAAAGCAATGAACGATGACGACGCGGCAGCGAAGAAAAGTGCCGAAGATGACATCACTGCACAGAAGCTTTCACACAAAGAGTAATGGCAATGCTGCAAGGCTTGCATAAAAAACCGGCTCACGAGGCCGGTTTTTTGTTTTACTGTAAATAAATTTTACAGCTTTATTTCACTTCTTCGCCCTTCGCCTGCATATCGGCGTGATAAGAGGAGCGAACAAACGGACCGCACGCGGCATGGGTAAAGCCCATTGCCATCGCTTCGGCTTTCATTTCATCGAACTCATCCGGGCTCACGTAACGCTGTACAGGCAGGTGGTGACGGCTAGGCTGGAGGTACTGGCCCAGCGTCAGCATGGTGACGCCGTGGCGGCGCAGATCGCGCATCACTTCAATGATCTCAGCGTTGGTTTCACCCAGGCCGACCATCAGGCCGGACTTGGTTGGAATATGCGGATGGGCTTCTTTAAAGCGCTCCAGCAGCTTCAGCGACCAGTTGTAGTCTGCACCGGGACGTACCTGACGGTAGATACGCGGTACGTTCTCCAGGTTGTGGTTGAACACGTCTGGTGGCGTCGCGGTCAGGATATCGAGCGCGCGATCCATACGGCCACGGAAGTCCGGCACCAGCGTCTCAATCTTAATGTGCGGGCTTTTTTCGCGGATGGCGGTAATACAGTCAGCGAAATGCTGAGCACCGCCATCGCGCAGATCGTCACGGTCAACGGAGGTGATAACAACATAACGCAGCGCCATATCAGCAATCGTCTGCGCCAGTTTTTGCGGTTCGTTAGCGTCAGGCGCAACAGGACGACCATGGGCAACGTCACAGAACGGACAGCGGCGGGTGCAGATGGCACCCAGAATCATAAATGTCGCGGTACCGTGATTGAAACATTCAGCAAGGTTAGGGCAGGAGGCCTCTTCACAGACAGAGTGAAGGCCATTTTTGCGCATCGCCGCTTTGATCCCCTGGATACGCGAAGAGTCGGCCGGAAGTTTGATTTTCATCCATTCCGGTTTTCTTAACAGCGCCTCGCGCTCTGTAGCCACGTTTTTAACCGGGATAAGGGCCATTTTATCGGCATCGCGGTATTTAACACCGCGTTCCATCACAATGGGTTTACTCATAGCGTGCGTGTTCCAGTTGCGAATATCGAAGGAAAGCGTTTCAATTCAAGGGAATGTTGTAATTATCAACTATTTTTGAACGAACGACAGGCAGTATATCATTTAAAGGGGCGATAAAGCAGCCTGCCAGGTCGCCAATTTGTAAAATAGTTGTTGTTTTGTGCCTTTTGCCCCGCATGCGGCAGGGGCTTGTGCTGAAAGGCGGGATCAGAACGCCTGGCGGATCACGTTAATGACGTTTTCCAGCACCGGATCGCGCAGGCTTAGCTTGTTGTAATGCAGTGAGATTTCAACAGATTCCGTCGTAAGTTGACTCAATGGAATACTCTCCAGCGGCCAGCACTTTTGAAGCAGAGTGAAGAGACGCACAGGCATAATACAGAGCAAATCGCTGCTGCCAATCAGGGCCGCGAGGGTAAACATATTGTAACTGCTGAAGCTGATCAGGCGGTCCGGGAACAGTTCGTCAATACGCTGGCGCAGCGGATCCGGACCCTGCCCCTCGGACATAAAGGTTGCATGTTCGTAATGACGCAAATTTTCAGGCGTCAAAGGTGCGCCCAATGCAGGATGATTCTGACGACACACGAGCGCCAGAGAGTCGGTATAGAGAACGTTATGCCCTAATGCCCTGGCTGCGAAGCTATTGCTGTCGATGATCAGGTCCGTCTGGAATTGTGCCAGCTGAGTTTCCGGATCGTTAACGGGCACGTTGCGGATCAGCAGCTGTGGCGCATGCTGTTTAACAGCCTGGTAAATAGCGGGCATGACCAGAACGCCCACAGAGGGAGAGGTGCCTATGGTGATGGTTCGTTGCTTATCGTAACTGCCGGTGAGATCCAGCGCGCCCAGAATCGATTCCAGACCCTGGCTGATGTACTCATGCAGATGGGTGGCGTACGCGGTGGGGGTTACGCCCTGGCCTTTACGAATAAATAAGGGATCGGGAAATATCGCGCGCAATTTTTGAATTGACTGGCTAATTGCAGAGGGCGTGAGATTAAGAATTTTCGCAGCATTAACGATCCCTTTGTGGACATATACCGCCTCAAAAATAGTCAATAAATTGAGATCAATATTACGTAAAGTCCGGAAAATTTGCGGCTTATCTTCGCCGCTGGTTTCATTCAGGCGTTTGGCTGGTAAATTAGTAGGCTCCACGCTCTTACTCCGTATCCATTCACAATATGAATGATAGTTGAATTTATTTATTATGCTTGCAGAGATTCGTAAAGTGTTTCGTAAGTTTCCCTTGTTTATCGAAAACAAGCAGTTGGGTGATTATCACGCACGTTACACGATACCCGGTGATGGTACTATTAAGGTTATAATTAATATGGGACGCTAATATATGGGCGACTCGAAAATATAGAATATGCGGTTTATTGTAAAGCGTAAATGCGGCAATTAAGCAGTGGCTGGTCAAATAACCGAGCCACTGCCGGAAGTGTGTTAAGCAGCAATATATTCGTAGTCAGGATTGTTAAGCAGCGCTAAAAACTTCTTCAGAAGCACGGGGCGGATATTCTCAGGGGTGGCGGTATCGACCCACTGGCGCATTTGCGTCATTTCCATACCGGCATACCCGCATGGGTTGATGCGCTGGAAAGGGGTCAGATCCATATTGATATTCAGCGCCAGCCCGTGGAACGAGCAGCCTTTACGGATACGCAGCCCCAGCGAACAGATTTTCATCTCTCCCACGTAGACACCCGGGGCATCGGCGCGAGGGTGAGCGTCAATACCGTACTCAGCGAGCGTGTTCACCACGGTCTGTTCCAGTAAGGTCACGAGCTCACGCACGCCCAGCTTTCTGCGTTTCAGGTTAAGCAGGACATACATGACCTGCTGGCCCGGGCCGTGGTAGGTTACCTGTCCACCGCGATCGCTCTGGATCACCGGGATATCACCCGTCATCAATAAATGTTCGGCTTTTCCTGCCTGGCCTTGAGTAAAGACCGGCAGGTGTTCAACCAGCCAGATTTCATCAGGGGTGGTGTCATCGCGCATATCGGTAAAGTCATGCATAGCCTGAGAGACTGGCTCGTAAGGCTGTAGCCCAAGATGGCGGACAAGAATTTTATCCTGGTACAAAAGGACGTCTCCGAAGACAAGGGAGAATAGGTAACGGGGAGTATATCACAGCGGGGAAGTGGGTTACCCGGCAAACCGGGTAACCGCTGAGGGACTACAGCACCATACGAACAATTTCGATATTGCCGAGCTCTTCGTACAGCGTCTCAACCTGCTCAATGTGTGTCG
The DNA here is from genome assembly GCF_049238705.1 of Enterobacter cloacae complex sp. IR5403. Classification (NCBI taxonomy): domain Bacteria; kingdom Pseudomonadati; phylum Pseudomonadota; class Gammaproteobacteria; order Enterobacterales; family Enterobacteriaceae; genus Enterobacter; species Enterobacter cloacae complex sp. IR5403. The sequence continues at coordinate 320,829 of NZ_JBMKHP010000002.1, forward strand.
CAGTGATGGTGATTGAGACCGAGTGGTAGTTACCTTTGCTGCTCGGTTTGACTGATGGAGAGTAGTCGCCCGGCGCATGGCGCTGTACCACTTCAACCACCTGATCAACCAGCTCAGGTTTCGCCAGACCCATTACTTTGTAAGTAAAAGGGGTAGGGAATTCAAGCAGTTCGTTAAGTTTGGTTTTCATGTCAGCTCCGGCGTGTGTGTAAAAAATAATAACTCCCGCCACGGGGCGGGAGTTTTACTGATACGTAGTATATGGGGATCAAAATCACACTTTCAAGTGTTCAATTTTTAACCAAACCAGTGATGGAACATCAGCTTAATGTAATCAATGATTTTGCCGAAGAAATTGCCTTCAGGAATTTCCTCCAGCACCACCAGCGGGCGCTGATCGATGGTTTTGCCATCCAGCTGGAAGTTGATAGTACCCACGACCTGATTCTTTTGCAGCGGGGCGTGCAGCTCGGTGGTATTCAGCACGTAGCTGGCTTTCAGATCTTTCATACGACCACGTGGGATCGTCAGATAGAGATCTTTGTCCACGCCCAGGGAAGCGCGGTCGTTATCGCCAAACCAGACAGGTTCAGAGGCAAATTCTTTACCGGCTTTCAGCGGGTTCACGGTTTCGAAGAAGCGGAAGCCCCAGGTCAGCAGTTTTTTGCTTTCCGTTTCGCGACCTTTAAACGTACGTCCCCCCATCACGGCAGAGATCAGACGCATCTGGCCTTCAGTGGCGGAGGCCACCAGGTTATAGCCGGCTTTGTCGGTGTGGCCGGTTTTGATACCGTCGACGTTCAGGCTGTTGTCCCACAGCAGGCCGTTACGGTTGGTCTGACGAATGCCGTTGAAGGTGAACTCTTTCTCTTTGTAGATAGAGTACTCGTTTGGCACATCGCGGATCAGCGCCTGGCCGATCAGCGCCATATCACGCGCGGAGCTGTACTGACCCTCGGCGTCCAGGCCGTGAACGGTCTGGAAGTGGCTGTTTTTCAGGCCCAGGGCGGAGACGTAGCTGTTCATCAGGCCCACAAACGCGTCCTGGCTGCCTGCGGCAAAATCGGCCATGGCCACGCAGGCGTCGTTACCGGACTGCAAGTTGATGCCACGGATAAGCTGAGAGACCGGAACCTGCATGCCAGGCTTCAGGAACATCAGCGATGAACCTTTGAACACCGGGTTGCCGGTTGCCCACGCATCGTTACCGATGGTCACCAGGTCGGTTTCTTTGAATTTGCCTGCTTTCATGGCCTGACCGATAACATAGCTGGTCATCATTTTGGTCAGGCTGGCCGGATCGCGGCGGGCATCGGCGTTCTGTTCTGCCAGAACTTTGCCGGAGTTGTAATCAATCAGGATGTAGGATTCCGCGTCGATCTGCGGAACGCCAGGGATCATGGTCTTGATGTTCAGGTCGTCCGCGTGAGCTGCGGAGAACGCAGCAGCGCAAAGGGCCGTGGTCAGCGCCATGCGCTGCACAAAACGAGCAGAAAAAGTGGTCTTCATGGTCAGAACTACGACATCCGTGATGGAATTAAAAAAAGTGCCTTACTATAGCAAATGCTATACGGGCAGGCATCCGACTTTCATCATGAGAGTGTTAACGTGCTTTACACAAACTGACATTTCGGATACCACCGATTAATTATTTTGCAACAGCGATAAACGACTGGAGCTGCGCCTCGCTCTGCAAACGCTGTTGCAGGGATGCTGCCTGCGATTTGCTGGCAAACGGACCCATCTGGATACGCCATACCGCACCGTTTTGCTCAACGCGGCCTGGCACGCCAAACTGCTTGCTTAAACGCTGCTGATATTGTTCTGCACGGGTCCGATCGCTGACGGCGCCAACCTGAACCACGTAGCTGCCGCTCGCCGTCGCAGGCGCCGCAGTCTGCGTAGCAGCAGGCGCGGTTACCGGGGCGGGTTGTGTAGCGGGTGCAGCAACGACGGGCGCAGGCGCTGGGGCAGGTTCATTTGATTCAATCACGCCCGGCGCTAACGTGGTGGGTGCGCCAAGGAAACCACTGCTTTTCACCGGGGCGCCTGTCGCGTCTTCACTTTGCAGCGTATCGTTGCTGATAGCACGCACTTCACCCTGCGGCTGTGTGGGCTCTGCCGGCGTTGAAGCGCCCCCCATACCACCGCTCAGATCCGGACGCGCAGGCAGGGCATAGGTCTGTTTCGCGACCGTGGTACAGGCCGTGCCCGGGCCAGACAGCGAACCATCCTGCGCCACGATAATCGGGTCGATACGCACTTTAGTATTGTTTGAGGTGTTCAGACGGTCGGCCGCCGCGCGGGACAGGGAGATCACGCGATCGCTGCCGTAAGGACCGCGATCGTTGATACGCACCACGATCATTCGGCCATTCGCCAGGTTAGTGATGCGTGCATAGCTCGGGACAGGCAACGTCGGGTGTGCCGCCGTGATCTGCATCGGATCGAAGGTTTCACCCGACGCGGTCAGATTGCTGCCGGGCTCAGCGTCATAGATGGCAGCAAAGCCAGCCTGGCTGAAACGGGAAGGGTCCTGAACGATTTTATAGCTTTTACCGTCGCGCTGATAATCCTGATTCACGCTGGCGTTCAGCGGTTCATAAACGGGATCGGCACCGCTAATCTCAACAATCGGGCCATTACAGACCGCAGGCTGCGGCGGCGCGACGGTTGCCTGTTGCTGACCATCATCACTTGTACAGGCGGCAAGTAAACTTGCTGCGATGCAGATCCCCAGCCACTGCTTACGCATTGCGATCCCCTTATTTTTATACGCTTTTGGACAACATTTTCCTGTGGGTATGGATCGACATGACGATACCAAACCCGGCCATCAACACGATCAGTGCCGAGCCCCCGTAACTCACCAGCGGCAGCGGTACGCCAACAACCGGCAGGATCCCACTCACCATACCAATATTTACGAAGACATAAACGAACAAAATCAACATTAATCCGCCTGCCATCACGCGACCAAAGGTGGTTTGCGCGCGCGCGGCAATCCACAAACCTCGCATGATCAGCAGCACGTAGAGTGCAAGCAGCACCAGGATGCCTACCAGCCCCAACTCCTCAGCCAGAACGGCAAAGATAAAGTCGGTGTGGCGTTCCGGTAAAAATTCGAGCTGCGACTGCGTACCGTGCAGCCAGCCTTTACCACGCAGGCCGCCGGAGCCAATCGCAATCTTCGACTGAATAATATGATAGCCTGCGCCCAGCGGATCGGTCTCGGGATCGAGCAGCATCATAACGCGCTGACGCTGGTAATCATGCATCAGGAAGAACCAGAGGATAGGGATAAACGCGGCAACCAGCACCACGGCGATACCGATCAAACGCCAGCTCAGGCCGGACAGGAACAGGACGAACAGGCCGGAGAGGGCGATAAGAATTGAAGTACCGAGGTCCGGCTGTGCGGCCACGAGCAGCGTCGGCAGGAAAATCAGCACCAGCGCAATGGCGGTATTTTTCAACGACGGCGGGCAGACGTCGCGGTTAATAAAGCGCGCCACCATCAGCGGGACGGCGATTTTGGCGATTTCCGACGGCTGGAAGCGAACAATCCCCAGATCCAGCCAGCGTTGCGCCCCTTTCGAGATGGCGCCGAAAGCATCTACTGCCACCAACAAAATGATACAGAAAATATAGAGATAGGGCGCCCAGCCCTCGTACACGCGCGGCGGTATTTGCGCCATCACCACCATAATGACCAGACCCATGGCGATCTGGCCGATTTTACGCTCCATCATGCCGATATCCTGGCCGCTGGCGCTCCAGATAACGAGGGCGCTATAGACCAGCAGAGCCAGCAGGATCAGCAGCATGGCTGGATCGATGTGGATCTTGTCCCACAGCGATTTTTTATTCGGATTATCCGTCATGATTATTGGTCCTCCGCCGCAGCGGCTGCCGGGTTTTCAGCTGGCAGTTCGGTGTTGTTGTCACCCAGCATGATGTGGTCGAGGATTTGACGCATGATGGTACCCACCGCCGGGCCTGCGCCGCCGTTCTCCAGAATCATCGCCACCGCAACCTGCGGGTTATCATAAGGGGCAAACGCCGTCATGAGCTTGTGGTCACGCAGACGTTCGGCAATTTTATGTGCGTTATAGGTTTCATTCGCTTTCAGACCGAAGACCTGAGCCGTACCTGATTTCGCGGCTACCTTATACGGTGCGCCAGCGAAATATTTGTGCGCCGTCCCGTTAGGGCGGTTGGCTACACCGTACATGCCGTCTTTCGCGATTTCCCAGTACCCGGAATGAATGTCACCCACCGGCGGCTCGTGCGGCTGTATCCACGGCACTTTTTTGCCGTCTTCAACGGTGCTTTGCAGCAGGTGCGGCACTTTCACGACGCCATCGTTAATGAGGATCATCATCGCCTTGTTCATTTGCAGCGGCGTTGCCGTCCAGTAGCCCTGGCCGATCCCCACCGGAATGGTGTCACCCTGATACCAGGGTTTTTTAAAGCGCTTCAGCTTCCATTCGCGGGTTGGCATGTTGCCGGAACGCTCTTCCGCCAAATCTATACCGGTGTAATGCCCGTAGCCGAATTTGCTCATCCATTCAGACAGACGGTCAATACCCATGTCGTAGGCGACCTGATAGAAGAAGGTATCCGCCGACTCCTCCAGTGATTTGGTCACGTTCAGATGGCCGTGGCCCCATTTTTTCCAGTCGCGGTAGCGTTTCTCAGAGCCAGGCAACTGCCACCAGCCGGGGTCAAACAGACTGGTATTACGGGTGATGACGCCCGCACTCAGCGCAGACACGGCGACATACGGTTTAACCGTTGAAGCTGGAGGATAAACCCCCTGCGTTGCGCGGTTTACCAGCGGCGTGTTTGGATCGTTGAGCAGGCCGGAGTAATCCTTGCTGGAGATGCCATCCACGAAGAGGTTCGGATCGTAGCTTGGCATGGAAACCATCGCCAGAATGCCGCCGGTACGCGGGTCGGTCACGATAACCGCCGCACGGCTACCCGCCAGCAGCGTCTCGATATACTGCTGTAGCTTCAGGTCGAGCGTCAGATAGACGTCATGTCCCGCCTGCGGGGGAACCTCTTTCAGCTGACGGATCACGCGGCCACGGTTGTTAACTTCAACCTCTTCATAACCGGTCTGACCGTGCAGCACATCTTCGTAATAACGTTCGATCCCCAGCTTGCCAATATCATGGGTTGCGGCGTAGTTAGCCAGCTTGCCGTCTTTATCAAGGCGTTCGACGTCTTTATCGTTGATTTTGGAGACGTAACCGATGACGTGCGTCAGCGCGGAGCCGTAAGGATAGTAGCGGCGTTTATAGCCTTTGACTTCCACACCGGGGAAACGGTACTGGTTAACGGCAAAACGGGCGACCTGCACTTCTGTCAGGTTGGTTTTTACCGGAATGGAGGTGAATCGGTGAGAACGTGCGCGCTCTTTTTTGAACGCAGCGATATCGTCATCAGTCAGGTCGACAACGCTTCTCAGCGCGTTCAGCGTATCCTGCACGTTATCCACTTTCTCGGGCATCATCTCTATCTGGTAGATGGTGCGATTAAGCGCCAGCGGCGTGCCGTTACGATCGTAGATAATGCCGCGGCTGGGCGCGATGGGCACCAGCTTGATACGGTTTTCGTTTGAGCGGGTCTGGTAATCGGTATAGCGGACAATTTGCAGATTATAGAGGTTGGCGATCAGCACGCCGGTAAGCAGCAAAATCCCCGTAAAGGCGACCAGCGCCCGGCGCACAAACAGCGCGGACTCAGCCGTATAGTCGCGAAAAGAATTCTGTAGTTTCATCCGCTGCTTAAATTACCCTGGTCAGTCATTACTCGCGGTGATAAGGGTGGTTGGTAGTGATGCTCCATGCGCGATACAAACTTTCTGCCACGAGAACCCGTACAAGCGGGTGGGGCAGCGTCAGCGCCGAGAGTGACCAACTTTGTTCTGCTGCCGCTTTGCAGGCGGGAGATAACCCCTCTGGTCCGCCAATCAACAGACTGACGTCCCGACCATCCTGCTTCCAGCGCTCCAGTTCGTGCGCCAGCTGCGGCGTATCCCAGGGTTTGCCCGGGATATCGAGGGTCACGATGCGGTTTTTGCCTGCGGCAGCCAGCATCAGCTCTCCCTCTTTATCGAGAATACGTTTGATATCTGCGTTCTTGCCGCGCTTTCCTGCTGGGATCTCCACCAGTTCGAACGGCATATCTTTTGGGAAACGACGCAGATACTCAGTAAAACCGGTTTGTACCCAGTCCGGCATTTTGGTGCCGACGGCGACCAGTTGCAACTTCACGCATTAACCCCAGAGTTTTTCCAGCTCATACAGGCGACGGCTCTCTTCCTGCATGACGTGGACAATCACATCGCCGAGATCGACAACCACCCAGTCAGCGGTCGCTTCACCTTCAACGCCCAGCGGAAGCAGCCCTGCCGCGCGCGATTCCTGAACAACATGGTCAGCAATCGAAACAACGTGACGAGTTGAGGTCCCGGTGCAGATGATCATGCAGTCGGTGATGCTGGATTTACCCTTAACGTCGATAGCGATGATGTCCTGACCTTTCAGGTCATCAATTTTGTCGATAACAAAATCCTGGAGTGCTTTACCCTGCAAGTTTTCCCCCTGGGTGAATGAGATTATACAACTATGATTTCGTGGCCAGTCAGTATACCTGAACTGACGCCAGTCGCGGGACAAATGTCACCGCCCGGCTTTTGAAGGCGGGTATCATCCCACCCTCCGCCTGAGATTGCATCGCCATTTTTGTAAAACAATTTCTGTAAAGCAGCGATCGGCGGGAAAGTCTGGCAGCGGAGGATATCAGTATGGCTTAGCCTGTCAAGGCAGGATAATCATTAACGGACAATTTCGCCGGCGATGATCAGACATCTGTACTTTTCTGATACAGACCGTGCGCATGGATATAGGCCAGCACGGACGAGGGGAGGAGATCGTCACAGTCTAAACCCTGCTGGAGACGCTCGCGGATGAGGGTTGCGGAAATATCAAACCACGGCGTTTCAGCGAGGTAAATTTTCCCGGCGGGGAGACTGTGCAGGTCTTCTATATTGTCCGTCAGATGCGCGTCAAGCCACTGCTGATGCTGCGCCTCGCGCATGGTCAGCGGGTAGCCCGGACGGCGGCAGACCAGCAGATGACTGTTTTCCAGGATGGTTTCGTACTGGTACCAGCTGGGAAAGTTGAGCAAGGAATCCTGGCCGATGATAAACGCCAGCGGTTTCATGGGCCCTTGCTCAGCGCGCCACTCCCGCAGCGTTTGCGATGTCCAGGAAGGGGTATCCCTGCGCAGTTCACGCTCATCCAGCGTGAAGAGAGGCTTATCGGCTATAGCCAGTGCGAGCATCGCTTTACGCTGCTCGCTGGTTGCTTCTGGCTGAGGACGGTGCGGCGGAACATTGTTGGGCATGATGATTACCCGCTGCAACCCAATCAAATTCGCGAGGATTTCTACCGGCTTAAGATGTCCATAGTGTACCGGGTCGAAGGTCCCGCCATACATGGCCTGTAAAGAATGCATATCACCCATCGATAAATACGTCTGCCAGCGCCTTATGGCAGAGCAGCAAAGAGAGGCTCTCCAGCTCCGCCCAGACAGACTGGCCGTAATCCTGTTTTAACGTCAGTTCGGCGCGCATCAGAAGTTGCACTGCCTGACGCAACTGCTCCTGGCTCAGGCGGTTTATCGCCTCCGTGGTCATCGCCCGACGGTTTTGCCAGACGCGATGTTTGTCGAATAAGGCGCGCAGGGGTGTATGTGCCGACTGGCGTTTAAGGTTGTTCAGCAGCAGTAATTCGCGCTGGAGCGTACGGAGCAGGATGACCGGCTCACTCCCTTCCAGGCGCAGCTGTTGCAGGATGTGCAGAGCACGCTTACTTTTCGCCGACAGCAGCGCATCAACCCAGTGGAAGGGGGTAAAGTGCGCGGCATCATTCACCGCCTGTTCCACGCGCGGCAGCGTCAGCTTGCCATCGGGCCACAGCAGGGCTAGCCTGTCCAGCGCCTGCGCCAGTGCCAGAAGGTTGCCTTCGTAGCAGTAGCACAGGAGCTGACTGGCGGCCTCATCCAGCTGCAAATTGTGCTGCCTGGCTCGCGCGGCAACCCATTTTGGCAGATGTGCCTGCTCTGGCGTCTGGCAGGTGATCAGCACCGCACTGGGGGCAAGCCGGGTAAACCAGGCCGCGTTTTCCTGCGCTTTTGTGAGTTTGTTGCCGCGTACGATAAGCAGCAGATCGCCGTGTAACAAACTCACGAGCATAGCCAGCTGTTCATTGATGGCAGCGTTAGGTCCATTCTCCGGCAGCAGGATCTGGATTGTCTGACGAGAGGCAAACAGGCTCATGGCCTGACAAAGCGAGAAGATAGCGTTCCAGTCGGTACTGTTATCGATCTGGAACGTATGATGCTCATCGAAACCCTGCGCGGCTGCCGCATGGCGAACCGCATCAAGGCTTTCCTGAAGTAACAGGGGGTCATTGCCGAGTAGCAGATAGGCCGCGCGCAGCCCTTCGTTGAGCTGCGCGCGGAGTTGTTCAGGATACAACCTGATCATCAGTTACCCAGCGACGTTGGCATATCCGGCGTGCTGGCATCCGGTGTTTCGATGACGTCAGCGCCTTTTTTCGTCGACGCGGCAATGGCAGGCAGTCTGCGGATCAGCTGTTCCGCGGCCTTATCGTACATTTCCTTGATGATAATCTGCTGTTCGGCGTCTTTTGCCAGCGCCGTCTGCGGGTTATCAAAGAACGAGCGGTAGACTTTGGTACTGATAGGGTAAATATCTTTACCTGGCATCAAGACGGCCGCATCAACGGTAAGCACCATCTGATATTCCGCCGTCCGCCCATCCTGGAAGATCGAGGCCGTATCTTGTGACAGCGTTGATTTCAGGACGCGAAGCGAAGGAACATCCTGACGCAGGGTTTCCTTCTCGATCAGCTCAACATCGTTCAAACGCAGCTGGTTACGAATGGCCCGGCTCAGCGGTCCGTTCGGATCGGATGAGTCGAAGATCATTGTTTTCATCTGAGCAGGCACTGCCGTGGTGTTGCGCAGGTGCCAGCCACAGCCAGCGGTGACCAGCACCGCCAGAGATAAGAGTATTGTTGCCAGTTGTCGCACGTTTCCTCCCGCGCTTAGCCAACGACCAGATTCAGCAGTTTACCCGGTACGTAGATCACTTTACGTACGGTAACGCCCTCAAGGTATTTCGCGACCAGATGCTCCTGGCCTGCGCGCTCGCGAACCTGTTCTTCGGTTGCGTCGACCGCGACGGTAATTTTACCGCGCACTTTACCGTTAACCTGCACCACCACCAGCGTGGTATTTTCCACCATAGCGGATTCATCCGCCACTGGCCACGGCGCGTTGTCGATATCGCCTTCGCCTTTCAGTTCCTGCCACAGGGTGAAGCTAACGTGCGGCGTGAACGGGTTCAGCATGCGAACGACCGCCAGCAGCGCTTCACGCATTAACGCGCGATCCTGCTCGCCATCCTGCGGAGCTTTCGCCAGCTTGTTCATCAGTTCCATAATAGCCGCAATTGCGGTATTGAAGGTCTGACGACGACCAATATCATCGGTGACTTTCGCAATGGTTTTATGAACATCACGACGCAGCGCCTGCTGATCTTCGCTCAGTGCAGCCACGTTCAGCGCTGGCGCATCACCCTGAGAGGTGTGCTCGTACACCAGTTTCCAGACGCGCTTCAGGAAGCGGTTTGCCCCTTCAACGCCGGATTCCTGCCATTCCAGCGTCATATCTGCCGGGGAAGCGAACATCATGAACAGACGCACGGTGTCAGCGCCGTAACGCTCAACCATTACCTGCGGGTCGATACCGTTATTTTTCGACTTGGACATCTTGCTCATGCCGGTATACACCAGTTCATGACCTTCGGCGTCTTTCGCCTTCACGATACGGCCTTTCTCGTCGCGCTCCACAATCGCATCAACCGGAGAAACCCAGTTACGCTCGCCGTTCGCGCCAACGTAGTAGAACGCATCTGCCAGCACCATACCCTGACACAGCAGCTGTTTTGCCGGCTCGTCGGAGTTGACGAGGCCTGCGTCACGCATCAGTTTGTGGAAGAAGCGGAAGTAGAGCAGGTGCATGATGGCGTGTTCAATGCCACCGATGTAGATGTCTACCGGCAGCCAGTAGTTTGCTGCATCGGAATCCAGCATGCCTTCTTTGTACTGCGGGCAGGTGTAGCGCGCATAGTACCAGGAGGATTCCATAAAGGTGTCAAAGGTGTCGGTTTCACGCAGCGCAGGCTGACCGTTGACGGTGGTTTTCGCCCACTCAGGATCGGCTTTGATCGGGCTGGTGATGCCGTCCATGACCACGTCTTCCGGCAGGATCACCGGCAGCTGATCTTCCGGCGTTGGCATCACGGTGCCATCTTCCAGAGTCACCATTGGGATTGGCGCACCCCAGTAACGCTGACGGGAAACGCCCCAGTCGCGCAGACGGTAGTTCACTTTACGCTCGCCCACGCCCAGGGAGGCCAGCTTGTCGGCGATGGCGTTGAAGCCCTCTTCGAAGCTCAGGCCGCTGAACTCACCGGAGTTAAACAGGGTGCCTTTTTCAGTCAGCGCTTGCTCAGAGAGATCCGGTTCAGAGCCGTCAGCAGCAAGAATAACAGGCTTGATGGTCAGGCCGTATTTGGTGGCAAATTCGTAGTCGCGCTGGTCGTGACCCGGCACGGCCATCACGGCGCCTCTGCCGTATTCCATCAGTACGAAGTTGGCGGCCCAGACAGGGATCGCTTCGCCCGTCAGTGGGTGAATGGCTTTAAAGCCGGTATCAACGCCTTTTTTCTCCATCATCGCCATGTCGGCTTCGGCCACTTTAGTATTGCGGCATTCGTCGATGAAGGTCGCCAGTTCCGGATTGTTTTCTGCCGCTTTCTGCGCCAGCGGGTGACCTGCGGCCACGGCCAGGTAGGTCGCGCCCATAAAGGTGTCCGGACGGGTGGTGTAGACGGTCAGGGTCTGGTCGTAGTTCTCAACGTTGAAGGTAATTTCCACACCTTCGGAACGGCCGATCCAGTTGCGCTGCATGGTCTTAACGGTATCTGGCCAGTGGTCCAGATTATCCAGATCGTTCAGCAGTTCGTCAGCGTAGGCAGTGATTTTGATAAACCACTGCGGGATCTCTTTACGCTCTACTTTGGTGTCGCAGCGCCAGCAGCAGCCATCGATAACCTGTTCGTTCGCGAGAACGGTCTGGTCATTCGGGCACCAGTTAACGGCAGAGGTCTTCTTGTACACCAGGCCTTTTTTATACAGCTCGGTGAAGAATTTCTGCTCCCAGCGGTAGTATTCCGGGGTACAGGTTGCCAGCTCGCGGCTCCAGTCATAGCCGAAGCCCAGCATTTTCAGCTGGTTTTTCATGTACGCGATGTTGTCGTACGTCCACGGCGCCGGTGCCGTGTTGTTTTTCACCGCCGCGCCTTCAGCAGGCAGGCCGAACGCATCCCAGCCGATAGGCTGAAGCACGTTTTTGCCCAGCATACGCTGGTAGCGCGCAATCACGTCACCGATGGTGTAGTTACGCACGTGGCCCATGTGTAGTCGACCAGAAGGATAGGGAAGCATCGACAGGCAGTAATACTTCTCTTTGCTCTCGTCTTCGGTTACTTCAAAGGTGCGCTTCTCGTCCCAGTGTTGCTGGACTTTTGATTCTATCTCTTCCGGGCGGTATTGCTCTTGCATGGCAGCCAGTGGTCCTGTGTTCAATACAGCTACAAATGTAGCCAATGGATGTGGTAATTCAGATCCGCATAGCATAGCCCAAACGCCCGCGTCAAAACAGCCTTTCACGCAAATGCACTTTGCAGGAATTTACCGGGTCTGTGCTTCACCTGACAAAGCGGCGGCGAAATAAGGTCTATTATTAGAGACAGTTACTTACCCGGGAGGCAAAATGATGAACAAGGTTGCTCAATTTTACCGTGAACTGGTAGCGACTCTGACGGAACGGCTGCGTAACGGCGAGCGTGATATCGACGCGCTGGTCGAACAGGCACGCGCACGCGTGACGCAAACGGGTGAGTTAACGCGAACCGAAGTGGAAGAGGTAACGCGCGCCGTGCGTCGCGATCTGGAGGAGTTTGCGCGAAGCTATGAAGAGAGCCAGGACGAGATCGCCGACAGCGTTTTTATGCGGGTCATTAAAGAGAGCCTGTGGCAGGAGCTGGCGGATATTACCGATAAAACTCAGCTGGAATGGCGTGAGGTGTTTCAGGATTTAAACCACCACGGTGTCTATCACAGCGGCGAAGTAGTGGGGTTGGGGAATCTGGTGTGTGAGAAGTGCCACCACCATATAGCCGTTTATACGCCAGAGGTGTTGTCGCTGTGTCCGAAGTGCGGGCACGACCAGTTCCAGCGTCGGCCATTTGAGCCATAAGTAAAAGCGCAGGTTTATTCCCTCTCCCACAGGGAGAGGGTCGGGGTGAGGGCATCAGGCCGCAGAATAATAAGCCAGCCGCTCCGCCAGCAAATCCACAAACGCTTCCCGATCGATATCCACCATCACCGTGGTATTCGGCTTGTTTCCCGTCAGCGAGTAATAGTCCACCACCGTCATTCCCTGGGTATATTTCCCCTGTGTTTCCACACCAACCCAACGCTCGACCGTGGTAAACATCTCCGGCTTCAGCAGCCAGGCGATGGTGCATGGGTCATGCAGCGGGGCGCCGTGGAAGCCCCACTTCTCGGCTTTGTGATACTCCATAAAGAAGTCGAGCAGCTCTGCCACGGTCGTTGCAACCGGGTTGCCCACAGAACGGAATCGTTCGATGTCCTGCGCCATAATTTGTGCGCGGTGGGTAACGTCCAGCCCCGCCATCACAATCGGCAGGCCAGACTGGAAGACGATTTCCGCGGCTTCCGGGTCAACGAAGATGTTGAATTCCGCGGCTGGCGTCCAGTTTCCCAGCCCCATTGCCCCGCCCATGATGACGATACGGGCGATGTTGCTGTGCAGTTCAGGATGGCTGTTCAGCAGCAGCGCAACGTTGGTCTGCGGGCCGGTCGCCACCAGCGTCACGGGCTCGGCGCTTTCACGTAGCACCTTCGCCATGAGCTCGACGGCAGTGCAGTTTTGCGGTGCGAAATCCGGCTCCGGCAGCGCCGGACCATCCAGCCCACTTTCACCGTGAACGTTATCCGCAATGATCAGCTCGCGCATCAGCGGCTTAACGGCGCCACCAGAGACCGGAATATCGGTGCGTTTCAGCAGCGTCAACATGCGCAACACGTTTCGCAAGGTTTTATCCGGCGTCTGGTTTCCGGCGGAGGAGGTGACAGCTTTTACGTCCAGTTCAGGGGAAGCAAGAGCAAGGACGAGTGCGATCGCGTCATCATGACCCGGATCGCAGTCGAGAATAATTGGCTGTGCCATAGCGTTCTCCATTCTCAGCATTATTTGTGACAAGGTTAACGCTGCGATGTGACGCCGAATAGAAAAAGAGATCTAAAGCGTGAAGCAGTGCGCAATCCGCAGATTGCGCACTAAAAAGATTAATGCAGGATTTTGGCGAGGAAGTCTTTTGCTCGTTCAGATTTAGGATTGGCGAAGAACTCTTCTTTCGGTGAGTCTTCAACAATTTTCCCTTCATCCATGAAGATCACGCGGTTGGCCACTTTACGGGCGAAGCCCATTTCGTGCGTCACCACCATCATGGTCATCCCTTCGTGCGCCAGCTCCACCATGACGTCCAGCACTTCGTTGATCATCTCAGGGTCGAGCGCCGACGTCGGCTCATCAAACAGCATCGCCACCGGATCCATGCACAGCGCACGCGCGATTGCCACACGCTGCTGTTGCCCGCCCGAAAGCTGCGCCGGGAACTTATCCGCATGCGCAGACAGCCCGACGCGTTCCAGCAGCTTCAGCCCCTTTTCGCGCGCCGCTTTTTTGTCGCGCTTCAGCACTTTGACCTGCGCCAGCGTCAGGTTCTCAATGATGGACAGGTGAGGGAACAGCTCAAAATGCTGGAACACCATCCCTACGTGGGAGCGAAGCTGGGCAAGGTTGGTTTTGCGGTCATTCACTTTGGTGCCGTTAACGACAATCTCGCCCTGCTGGACAGGTTCCAGCCCATTAACGGTTTTGATAAGCGTCGACTTACCGGAACCGGACGGGCCGCAAACTACCACCACATCGCCTTTTTTCACTTCTGTTGAGCAGTCGGTCAGCACCTGAAAGTGCCCATACCATTTAGAAACATTTTTCAGGGAAATCATTATACCGTCCTTTTCTTCAGCCAGCTGACCAACAGCGATGCGCTTAAACTAATCACAAAATAGACCCCGCCCGCGAAGAGGATCATCTCAACCTGCGTTCCGTCACGTTCGCCAATGGTGGAGGCGGTACGGAAGAAGTCTGCCAGACTCAGCACGTAGACCAGGGAGGTATCCTGGAACAGGACGATGCCCTGCGTCAGCAGCAGCGGAACCATGGCGCGAAACGCCTGCGGCAGAATTATGAGCTTCATGGACTGCCAGTGCGTCATACCGAGCGCCAGCGCAGCGCTGGACTGCCCGCGAGAGATACTCTGAATACCTGCGCGGATGATCTCTGAGTAGTAGGCGGCTTCAAACATGGAAAACGCCACCATGGCAGAGATCAGGCGGATATCGGTCTTTGGCGACAGTCCCAGTACGTTCTGTAAAAAGCCGGGAACAATCAGGTAAAACCACAGCAGCACCATGACCAGTGGAATGGAGCGGAACACGTTAACGTAAGCCGTGGCAAACCAGGCGAGCGGCTTAAAGCTCGACAGGCGCATCACTGCCAGCAGGGTGCCCCAGACAATACCGACGATAATGGCGATAACGGTGATCTTTAAGGTGATTGCCAGTCCATCCAGCAGATAGGGCATGGAGGGAACAATAGAACTCCAGTCAAAATCGTACATTTATTTGCCCCCCAGATTGCCCGGCAGGCGTACTTTGCGTTCAACCAGGTTCATCACCAGCATGATGAATGCGTTAATCAGAACATAGGCGAGCGTGATCGCCGTGAAGGATTCCCATGCGTGAGCGGAATAATCCAGCAGTTTGCCCGCCTGCGCCGCCATATCTACCAGACCAATGGTTGAGGCGATAGCCGAGTTTTTTACCAGGTTCATCATCTCGGACGTCATCGGCGGAACGATGACGCGGTAAGCGTTCGGCAGCAGTACGTAACGGTAGGCCTGAGGCAGAGTCAGGCCCATCGCCAGTGCCGCATTCTTTTGCCCGCGCGGCAGTGACTGTATGGCGGCACGTACCTGCTCGCAGACGCGCGCAGCGGTGAACAGCCCCAGACACAGCATGGAGGAGACAAAAAATTGTACGTTAGGATCCAGCTCGGCCTTAAACCACATGCCGAGATCTTCCGGCAGCAGTTCCGGGATCACCAGATACCAGGTAAAGAACTGCACGATCAGCGGAACGTTACGGAACAGTTCCACATAGAGCGTGCCAATCGAAGAGAGAAAACGGTTAGGGACGGTACGCAGAATACCGAACAGCGAACCGACAAGAAACGCGATAATCCACGCCGTTATCGATAACGCAACGGTAACCTGAAAGCCGCTCCACAGCCAGCCGAGATAGGTGGTGTTGCCGAACGGGGCTTGTTGCAGAAAGATGCCCCAGTTCCAGTCAATTGACATAGTAAACTCCAGAAAAAAAAGGGTAGCAGCGCTACCCTCGAAGATTGGTGAGAAGCTCAATTTTTGCGCTGAGTGGGGAACGACCACTCAACGTATAGTCTGTCCATGCTTCCCGACAATCGAGAGGGCAGGAGAGCCCGCCCCTGTCGTTCTAATTAGTTAAGAGCTTTGTCGTTTGGTGATTTGAACAGCGCTTTCATGTCGTCAGACAGTTCAAAGTTCATGTTCAGGTTTTTTGGTGGAATTGGGTTTTTGAACCATTTGTCGAACCATTTTGCCGCTTCGCCAGAGGTTTGCGCCTGAGCGATGGTGTCATCGATCAGTTTCTTGAAGTCCTCGTCACCTTTACGCAGCATACAGCCGTAGGCTTCTTTCGACTGGGCGGTACCGACGATTTCCCAGTTGTCTGGTTTCTTCGCTTTCGCGCGCTCGCCTGCCAGCAGGGCGTCATCCATCATAAACGCAACAGCACGGCCGCTTTCCAGGGTACGGAAGGAGTCGCCATGGTCTTTCGCGCTGATGATGCGCATGTCCATTTTCTTCTCGTCGTTCAGCTTGTGCAGCAGCACTTCGGACGTGGTACCGGAGGTCACGACAACCGCTTTGCCTTTCAGGTCAGCAAAATCTTTGATATCGCCGCCTTTCTTCGTCAGCAGGCGGGTGCCCACAACGAAGATGGTGTTCGAGAAAGCGGCCTGTTTCTGACGCTCAAGGTTGTTGGTGGTTGAGCCACATTCAAAATCAAATGTGCCGTTTTGCAGCAGAGGAATACGGTTTTGTGAAGTGATGGGGATCAGCTTCACTTGCAGGTCAGGTTTGTTCAGCTTTTTCTTCACGGCTTCAACGATGGCGTTGGAGTAATCCTGTGAATAGCCCACGACTTTTTGCGTGTTGTCGTAGTAAGAGAACGGGACAGAAGATTCACGGTGGCCGACCACGATCACGCCGTTTTTGGCAATCTTGTCGAGAGTGCTTCCTGCTGCCGGAGCGTCTTCAGCGTGGACAACCCCCGCAGACATTCCCATAACCAGCATTGCTGTGGCCAGTTTACGTAATTGCATACCCAACTCCTTTCTTATCAGCGCCAGTGACGCATAGATACCCATTGTGATGTTGTTATATCTCGCGCAATGCGAGTGCAGTGTTATGCAAGCTTGTTAACATTTAGTCTGGCTTAATGTAAAGATTTTGCTGCGTTATTGTTTATTTTTGCGAAGCGCGCCGCACCATTCAGAGGCAATAATCCCTCGTTGCACCTTTTCGGTGCTACCGATGATCTACGCTGGTGCGACAAGGTTGCACGTTAAGCCAGACAGCGTTTGCGTGAATAAATAAAGCAACAGGCGTGCCAGAATTGCAGTTTGGGAGGAAATTGTTGGGTGGCGGCGGTGCCGGAAAGTTGGCCGGGTAAGGCGTAGCCGCCACCCGGCAACAGAAGGTAAGGTTATTTACGACGCTGACGCAGGCTCATCAGTACGGCGGCAAAACCGAACAGCGTAGTCAGGATCCACAGCGGCCAGTTCCCGGTGCGCGCGTAAGGGGTAAGCCCGGTAGTTGGCGTGACGTTAGTGGTCAACACCTCACGGGTAAACTGCGGGATCATGGCCTGGATTTCACCCTGCGGACCAATCACAGCGGTAATGCCGTTATTGGTGCTGCGCAGCAACGGACGCGCCAGCTCCAGAGAACGCATTCGCGCCATCTGGAAGTGCTGCCACGGGCCAATCGATTTACCGAACCACGCATCGTTTGAGATGGTCAGCAGATAGTCGGTGTCCGGGCGGAAATTATCGCGCACCTGCTCGCCGAGGATAATCTCGTAGCAAATGGCGGCCGTCAGGGCAAAACCGTGCGCATGCAGCTGCGGCTGAACGTAAGGGCCCCGGCTGAATGAGGACATCGGCAAATCAAAGAACGGTGCCAGTGGGCGCAGAATTGATTCCAGCGGAACAAATTCGCCAAACGGTACAAGGTGGTTTTTGTTGTAGCGATTGGTGGAGGTATAGCTGTATTCGCTGTCCTTACCGAGCGTAATGATCGTGTTGTACGTGTCATAGCGGTTCTGCTGATTGAGACGCGCATCCACAATTCCGGTGATCAGCGTACTGCCGCGCGCGCGCAGCAGATCGTCCATCATCTTCAGGAAGGGCTGCTGATTGATCTCCAGGTCCGGGATCGCAGACTCAGGCCAGATGATGAGCTGCGATTTGCCCATCACCTTTTCAGTGGCGTTGGCGTAGATTTTCAGCGTGTTCAGCAGCTGATTCTCATCCCATTTCAGGGACTGCGGGATATCGCCCTGGACCAGAGAAACCTGCGTGGCGCGCGCGGGCTCCAGCGTAAACCACTGGATATAACGCAGCGGGAAGGGCAGGGCAAACAGGATTAACGCGGCAACCAGCGGCTTCCAGTTACGTGTCACCAGAGCCAGCACCAGAAGGCCGCTGACCGCCATGAGCAGGAAGTTGATCGCCTCCACGCCCATGACCGGGGCCAGGCCTTTCAGCGGGCCGTCTACCTGGCTATAGCCGAACTGCAACCACGGGAAACCGGTCAGTACCCAGCCGCGCAGAAATTCGGTGATTTGCCAGACAACGGGTGCCGCTATCGCCACGCGCAGCCAGGTCGTTTTTGGCCACAGGCGAGAGAGGATGCCCGCGAACAGGCCGGTGTAGAGCGAGAGATAGGCGGCGAGCAGCACAACCAGGAAGACGTTAACCGGCCCCGGCATTCCGCCAAATTGCGCGATACTGACGTAGACCCAGTTGATACCAGAGCCAAACAGCCCCAGCCCCCAGAAGTAGCCAATGGCCGCGGCCTGTACCGGACGGCGGTTCAGGGTAAGACCCTGTAGCCCCATCAGGGAGAGAATAGCGGCCGGCCAGATATCGTAAGGAGAAAAAGCCAGCGTACCGCTGGCTCCGAGTAACAGCGCCAGCAGCAAACGGACGCGCTGGCGTTCAAAGAGTGGGGCAAATGCCATTTACATTAATCTTCCAGTTTTGGCACCGGTGAGTCGTCCGGCATTCTGACATGAACCTGAATAATACGTCGGCTGTCAGCCATTGCGACCTTGAACTGGTAACCATCGATGTCAACGGTTTCACCGCGGGCCGGAAGATGGCCGAAGGCCTGCATCACCAGACCACCAATGGTGTCCACTTCTTCATCGCTGAAGCTGGTGCCAAAGGTATCGTTGAAGTCTTCAATGGAGGCCAGCGCGCGCACGGTCCAGGTGTGGCGGCTCAGCTGACGGAAGTCGATATCCTCTTCTTCGTCATACTCATCTTCGATTTCGCCCACGATCAGCTCAAGGATGTCTTCGATTGTGACCAGACCGGAAACGCCACCAAATTCATCAATAACAATCGCCATGTGATAGCGCTGGGAGCGAAACTCCTTCAGCATCCGATCCACACGTTTACTTTCCGGCACAACCACGGCCGGGCGTAACACCTTTTCCATACTGAAGGCTT
Organism: Enterobacter cloacae complex sp. IR5403; assembly: GCF_049238705.1. Taxonomy (NCBI): domain Bacteria; kingdom Pseudomonadati; phylum Pseudomonadota; class Gammaproteobacteria; order Enterobacterales; family Enterobacteriaceae; genus Enterobacter; species Enterobacter cloacae complex sp. IR5403. The sequence continues at coordinate 339,987 of NZ_JBMKHP010000002.1, forward strand.
CGGCATCGCTGCGCATAAACGGCAGCAGATCTTTCGCCATCAAAATCCCTTCAATGTGATCTTTGTCTTCGCTGATGACCGGGAAACGTGAGTGAGCCGATTCGATAATCACATCGAGGCACTCGTCCAGCGTCTGGTTGCGTTTCAGGGTAATCATCTGCGAGCGGGGGATCATGATGTCGCGGACGCGCTGGTCGGCGATGTCCATCACCCCTTCGAGCATTTCGCGCGTATCTTCGTCGATAAGGTCGTTCTGCCCGGAATCACGAATCAGCTCCAGCAGTTCATCACGGTTTTTCGGTTCGCCGTGGAAAAGCTGGTTCAGAATGAGAGAGAAAAATCCCTTTTTAGTGGTTGTCGTGTCGCTACTGTGTGAATTGTCGTCGCTCATGGCGTTTGTTAAGGGTTCTCTTGTTAGTTCAACGTTAACCGCCGCGCTATGTCCCTGCGCGGCGGCATGGTAGTCAGTGACTGACTATTCTTTCTCGGCAATGTACGGATCCTCATAGCCCAGAGCAAGCATTATCTCTGTCTCGAGGGATTCCATCTCTTCTGCTTCGTCATCTTCAATATGGTCGTAACCCAGAAGATGCAGGCTACCGTGCACCACCATGTGTGCCCAGTGCGCTTCCAGCGGCTTTTGCTGCTCTTTGGCTTCCTGCTCAACCACCTGACGGCAGATGATCAGATCGCCCAGCAGCGGCATCTCAATGCCCGGAGGGGCTTCGAACGGGAAAGAGAGCACGTTGGTCGGCTTATCTTTCCCGCGGTAGGTCAGGTTGAGCTCATGGCTTTCTGCTTCATCCACCAGGCGAATCGTGACCTCTGATTCTTCCTGAAACTGGGGGATAACGGCATCCAGCCATTTCTGAAACTGTGCCTCTTCTGGCATGCCGGAATTATCTTCACAGGCCAGCTGTAAATCGAGGATCACCTGACTCATTTCTGTTCTTGCTCCTGCGCTTCGCGCTTACGTTCTGCGGCCAGTTCGGCCCTGCGCTTCTGATCTGCCTCTTCCCAGGCCTCATAAGCGTTAACGATACGCGCGACCACCGGGTGGCGTACCACGTCTTCACTGTGGAAGAAGTTAAAGCTGATTTCCTCTACCTCGGCCAGGACTTCGATGGCGTGACGCAGACCCGATTTGGTGTTACGCGGCAGGTCAATCTGGGTGACGTCACCGGTGATAACCGCTTTCGAGTTAAAGCCAATACGCGTCAGGAACATCTTCATCTGTTCGATAGTGGTGTTCTGGCTCTCATCCAGAATGATGAACGCGTCGTTAAGCGTACGGCCACGCATGTAGGCGAGCGGGGCCACTTCAATCACGTTACGCTCGATGAGCTTTTCAACTTTCTCGAAGCCGAGCATTTCGAACAGCGCGTCATACAGCGGGCGCAGGTAGGGGTCCACTTTCTGACTTAAATCGCCTGGCAGGAAGCCGAGTTTCTCACCGGCTTCAACAGCAGGGCGGGTCAGCAGGATACGGCGGATCTCCTGACGCTCAAGCGCATCGACCGCAGCAGCAACGGCCAGATAGGTTTTACCCGTACCCGCCGGGCCCACGCCGAAGGTGATGTCATGGTCGAGAATATTGGCGATGTACTGCGCCTGGTTCGGGGTACGAGGCTTAATCACGCCGCGTTTAGTTTTGATGTTGATGGCTTTGCCATAGTCCGGCACGCTTTCCGCGCTCTGCTCAAGCACGCGCGCCTCTTTGATGGCCAGGTGGATCTGTTCAGGTTCAATATCCTGGATCTCACCGCGCATCGGGGCGGTATCAACATACAGGCTGCGGAGAATATCTGCCGCGGCGTTGACGCAGATTGGGCGTCCGGTGAGTTTGAAATGGTTATCGCGACGATTGATTTCGATACCCAGACGTCGCTCCAGTTGTTTGATGTTGTCATCAAACGGCCCGCACAGGCTCAGCAGGCGAGCGTTGTCTGCGGGCTCAAGGCTAATTTCACGCGTATCTATGTTCAAACTGTTCCTCTTTGAGTAGTTAACTGACTCGCCGCCACACGGCGTAATAAAACGGTCATTACCGAAATTATTCACGCCACAGAATAAAGGCGCAAGCGTTGCGGTAGATATTGGGGGTGATGAGAGGAAATACAAGGCCTGCCGGACAGGCAGGCCAGGAGGATCACGGCTGGTAAATGCCCACGCCAGAGTCGTTGACTTTGCGGGTGCGAGAGATAACAGACTCAGGCGTCTCGGCAATTCGCAGACCCATTTCGTCCTCAGTGCGTACCACCTTCCCGCGCAGCGAGTTCGTGAGCACTTCGACAATCTCGACGTCCACAAACTTACCGATCATGTCCGGGGTGCCTTCAAAATTCACCACGCGGTTATTTTCGGTTCGACCAGACAGTTCCATGATGCTCTTACGGGAAGTGCCTTCCACCAGAATACGCTGGACAGTGCCGAGCATACGACGACTCCAGGCGTTGGCCTGCTGGTTGATACGTTCCTGTAGAATATACAGACGCTGCTTTTTCTCTTCTTCCGGCACATCGTCAACCATATCGGCCGCAGGGGTGCCCGGGCGCGCAGAGAAGATGAAGCTGTAGCTGACGTCGAAATTCACCTCGCCGATGAGCTTCATGGTGCGCTCGAAGTCATCAGCGGTTTCGCCAGGGAAGCCGACGATAAAGTCGGAGCTAATCTGGATATCCGGGCGCGCTTCACGTAGCTTGCGGATGGTGGACTTATACTCGAGCACCGTATGTGGACGGCCCATCAGGTTCAGCACGCGGTCAGAGCCGCACTGGATCGGCAGGTGCAGGAAGCTCACCAGCTCTGGCGTATCGCGATAGACGTCAATAATGTCGTCGGTAAATTCCATCGGATGGCTGGTGGTAAAGCGAATACGGTCGATGCCGTCTATCGCCGCCACCAGACGCAGCAGTTCAGCAAAGCTGCCGGTGGTGCCGTCGTAATTTTCCCCGCGCCAGGCGTTCACGTTCTGACCCAGCAGGTTCACTTCGCGAACGCCCTGCGCGGCAAGCTGCGCGATTTCAAACAGAATATCGTCTGCCGGGCGGCTCACTTCTTCACCGCGGGTATAAGGCACCACGCAGTAAGTACAGTATTTGTTGCAGCCTTCCATGATGGAGACGAAGGCGGTCGGGCCATTAGCGCGCGGCTCTGGCAGTCGGTCAAATTTCTCGATCTCCGGGAAGCTCACGTCAACCACCGGGCTACGGCTGCCGCGAACCTGATTAATCATCTCTGGCAGGCGGTGCAGGGTCTGAGGGCCAAAAACGATATCCACATAGGGGGCTCTCTGGCGGATCAGCTTACCTTCCTGCGATGCGACGCAGCCACCCACGCCAATGATCAGGTCCGGATTTTTCCGTTTGAGAAGCTTCCAGCGGCCTAACACATGAAAGACTTTTTCCTGTGCTTTTTCACGAATTGAACAGGTGTTCAGCAGCAGCACATCGGCTTCTTTCGCATTTTCAGTCAGCTGGTATCCGTGGGTGGTATCCAGCAGATCGGCCATCTTCGATGAATCGTATTCGTTCATCTGACAGCCCCAGGTTTTTATATGGAGTTTTTTAGTCATCGACTTGCTCAGCTCAGGATTGCAAGCCGCGTATTGTAATGCTTTGGTGCGGTTGTGACCAGTATGAAGGTTGTCAACCTCAGGGCCGCAAAAATCCGGTAAACTTAAGGTATTCTTCAATAAGGAATAGTGACCATGACACTCCTGAACACCGAAGTTGCCGTTGTTGGCGGCGGTATGGTCGGCGGCGCACTGGCGCTGGGGCTGGCGCAGCAGGGATTTGACGTAACCGTTATTGAACAGGCGGCTCCGCCGGCATTCGATCCTGCCAGCCAACCGGACGTGCGTATTTCCGCCATCAGCGCGGCCTCTGTTGATCTGCTTCGCGGGCTGGGCGTCTGGGAGGCGGTGCTGGCGATGCGCGCGCACCCTTACAGCCGTCTTGAAACCTGGGAGTGGGAAAATGCTCACGTGTCGTTTGATGCCGCCGAGCTGAAACTGCCGCGCCTGGGCTATATGGTGGAAAACAACGTGCTCCAGCAGGCACTCTGGCAGGCGCTGGAGGCGCACCCGAAGGTGACGCTGCGCGTTCCGGACTCGCTGAAAGGCCTGCATCGTCATGAGGGCGGGTATCTCCTGACGCTGGATAACGACGATGAGCTGGCCGTGAAGCTGGTGGTGGGGGCGGATGGCGCGAACTCGCAGGTCAGGCAGATGGCAGGCATTGGGATCCATGCCTGGCAGTACCAGCAGTCCTGCATGCTGATCACCGTGCAGTCAGAAAACGCGCCGGGCGAAAGCACCTGGCAGCATTTTACGCCGAACGGCCCGCATGCATTCTTACCGCTGTTTGATAACTGGGCTTCGCTGGTGTGGTACGACAAACCGGCGCGCATTCGACAGTTGCAGGGTCTGTCCATGGATCAGTTGCAGCGCGAAATTCGCCAGCACTTCCCGAGCCGTCTGGGCAACGTGACCCCGGTTGCCGCCGGCGCATTCCCGCTGATGCGACGCCATGCGTTGCAGTATGCCCGTGAAGGACTGGTGCTGGTGGGGGACGCGGCGCACACCATTCATCCGCTGGCGGGGCAGGGGGTGAATCTGGGATACCGTGACGTCGATGCGTTACTGGATGTGCTGGGGAACGCTCGCGCCCATGCGGAAGCCTGGGCCAGCCTTCAGGTACTGAAGCGCTACCAGACGCGCCGCATGGCGGATAACTTCATTATGCAGTCGGGGATGGATCTGTTCTATGCCGGGTTTAGCAATGATGTTGGTCCGGTGCGTATAGTGCGCAATATTGGGTTGATGGCAGCGGAACGTGCCGGTGGTCTGAAGCGTCAGGCACTGAAATATGCCCTCGGACTCTAATCTTTATTCCCTCTCCCCGTGGGAGAGGGTTAGGGTGAGGGCATCAGGCCGCACTATTCTGAGCAACAAAAACAAAAAAGCCCGCAGAGCGGGCTTGTTTGTTTTAAGTGGCTGGGGTGCAGGGATTCGAACCCCGGAATGCTGGTATCAGAAACCAGAGCCTTACCGCTTGGCGACACCCCAATTGCGTTAAACAAACTGCTTAACGACTTTAAAGTGGCTGGGGTACGAGGATTCGAACCTCGGAATGCCGGAATCAGAATCCGGTGCCTTACCGCTTGGCGATACCCCAACAATGTTCAGTTTACCGAATCGTATTCGATAACATAAATATGGTGGCTACGACGGGATTCGAACCTGTGACCCCATCATTATGAGTGATGTGCTCTAACCAACTGAGCTACGTAGCCAGTACTGCAATCTTCGATGGCTGGGGTACCTGGATTCGAACCAGGGAATGCCGGTATCAAAAACCGGTGCCTTACCGCTTGGCGATACCCCAATACCGCGGAGAACCGCATGATCGAAGAAATATGGCTGGGGTACCTGGATTCGAACCAGGGAATGCCGGTATCAAAAACCGGTGCCTTACCGCTTGGCGATACCCCATCCGTGCAACGCTTACCTGGGAATGGTGCGGGAGGCGAGACTTGAACTCGCACACCTTGCGGCGCCAGAACCTAAATCTGGTGCGTCTACCAATTTCGCCACTCCCGCAAAAAAGATGGTGGCTACGACGGGATTCGAACCTGTGACCCCATCATTATGAGTGATGTGCTCTAACCAACTGAGCTACGTAGCCATCTTTTTTTCGCGTTACCTTATCGGCGTTGCGGGGCGCATTATGCGTATAGACCCTTGCAGCGTCAACACCTTTTTCAATGAAAATAGCCGGAATGTGACTGTTTGGTTAGGTTGCGAACAGCGAGGCCGAATATTCGACAATTATTGGTTATTAATCGATTTTATGCGGAGAAAAGAGAGGCAAAAAAATCAGGCCCCGGAGGGCCTGATGATACTCTGAACATTATTTATAAGCAGACTGGTGAACGCCCACCGCACGTCCTGACGGATCGTTCATCGCTTTGAAGGATTCATCCCATTCAATGGCTTTAGCAGAAGAGCAGGCGACCGAAGGACCACCCGGTACGCACTCGGCTGCGCTTGGAACCGGGAACAGCTCCTCAAAGATCTCACGATACAAATACGCTTCTTTCGAGGCTGGCGTGTTGTACGGGAAACGGAAGCTCGCAGTTTCCAGTTGTTGATCAGAAACCTGTTTCGCCGCCACCTCTTTCAGGGTGTCGATCCAGCTGTAACCCACGCCATCCGAGAACTGCTCTTTCTGACGCCACGCCACGCTCGCCGGCAGGTAGGATTCAAAACATTCACGCAGGATATGTTTCTCCATTTTGCCGTTGCCGCACATTTTGTCCTGCGGGTTGATGCGCATCGCCACATCAAGGAATTTCTTATCGAGGAACGGCACGCGGGCTTCCACACCCCAGGCGGACATCGCTTTGTTGGCGCGCGCGCAGTCAAACATGTGCAGCGCCTGTAGCTTACGCACCGTTTCTTCATGCAGCTCTTTGGCGTTTGGCGCTTTGTGGAAATAGAGGTAACCGCCAAACACTTCGTCAGAACCCTCGCCGGAGAGCACCATCTTGATGCCCATTGCTTTGATCTTCCGCGACATCAAATACATCGGCGTGGAGGCGCGAATGGTGGTCACATCATAGGTTTCAATGTGATAGATCACGTCGCGGATCGCATCCAGACCTTCCTGTACGGTGAAGTGAATTTCATGGTGCACCGTGCCGAGATGATTCGCCACTTCCTGGGCGGCTTTCAGGTCAGGTGCCCCTTCCAGACCCACGGCAAAGGAGTGCAGCTGCGGCCACCAGGCTTCAGAGCGCTCCTGATCTTCCACGCGACGTGCGGCGAATTTCTTGGTGATCGCGGAGATCACGGAGGAGTCCAGACCGCCGGAGAGCAGTACGCCGTAGGGGACATCTGACATCAGGTGGCTTTTCACTGACTCTTCCAGGGCCTGACGCAGTTCGGCTTTGTCCGTCACGTTGTCTTTCACCGCCTCATAATCAAACCAGTCGCGCTGGTAGTACGGGCGGATCTCGCCGTCTTTACTCCACAGGTAGCTACCTGCCGGGAACTCTTTGATGGTGCGGCACACCGGTACCAGGGCTTTCATTTCTGAGGCAACGTAGAAGTTGCCGTGCTCATCGTGTCCCATGTACAGCGGGATAATACCGATATGGTCGCGGCCAATCAGGTAAGCGTCTTTTTCGCTGTCGTACAGGGCGAAGGCGAACATCCCTTGCAGGTCGTCGAGGAACTCCGGGCCTTTCTCCTGATACAGCGCCAGGATCACTTCGCAGTCTGAGCCGGTCTGAAACGCGTAGCGATCGCCGTACTCGGCGCGCAGCGCCTGATGGTTGTAAATTTCACCGTTAACAGCCAGCGCGTGCGTTTTTTTCTCGTTATACAGCGGCTGTGCGCCAGCGTTGACATCAACAATGGAGAGACGTTCGTGAGCCAGAATCGCTTTATCGCTGGCGTAAACGCCTGACCAGTCCGGACCGCGATGGCGCATCAGGCGGGACAATTCGAGTGCTTTTTTACGCAGTTCGCCCGCGTCAGTTTTAATATCCAGTACGCCAAAAATAGAACACATAACCTTCTCCGTTAACCCTGTTGCGTTGTGATGTTGCTTGCTTATGAAAATGCCGCAAAAGGGGGAGGGGGCGCAAGCGTTTTACCGATGAAAACGTAAAAAGTGCAATGGCAATTGCCGAATCTTAAAAAAAGAGTATGTCTTAAGCGATTCTGTTGATGATTTCTCAATGAATGGCTGGTTTCGTTAGATGAAGTGATGTTTTCAGTCGGCAGAAATGAAAAACCACGCCCTGGGGCGTGGTTCTGAATCAAATAACGTCGATTTCGTCGACAGAGGGGTAAATCCAGCTTGGCCGGAACGGCATCGTATCAATGTCATCAAGCTGTGAAACGCCAGAAAGCACCAGGATGGTTTCAAGCCCCGCCTGGAAGCCAGCCAGAATATCGGTACGCAGGTTGTCGCCCACAATGACGGTTTCTTCTGAGTGTGCCTGCATCGTATTCAGTGCGGCGCGGATGATCCACGGGCTCGGTTTACCGACAACAAACGGCTTACGACCCGAGATTTTTTCGATACCGGCGCAAAGCGCACCGCAGGCGGGATAAAAACCACGACCGTGCGTGTCCGGGTTGGTGGCGATAAAACGCGCACCGTTGGCGACAAAGTAGGCTGCCTTATGCATCATCTCCCAGTTAAAGGAGCGCGTTTCGCCCACGATGACAAAGTCCGGGTTCACGTCGGTGATGGTGAAGCCCGCTTTATACAGCTCGTGGATCAGCGCACCTTCGCCAACCACATAGGCTTTTTTGCCTTCCTGACGCTTCAGGAAATCCGCGGTCGCCATCGCAGAGGTATAAAACACGCTGTCCGGGACGTTGACGCCTGCGGTAGCAAAGCGGTTTGCCAGATCCTGACCAGTCTGTGAAGGGTAGTTCGTGAGAAGAACCAGTGGCATTCCTTTGTCGATGATGCGGTGAAGAAACTCCGCAGCACCCGGCACGGCAACGTTGTCGTGCATCAACACGCCGTCGATATCACAAATTACATTCTTAATGGTCATGGACAATCCGACATCTAAAAAAGAAGGCGTTACTATAAGGTCCGATCAGGATTCCAGCAAATGTTGCAGCAGGATCCCGTTCAGCATGGCGCGTTTTACCAGGGCGAATGCGCCAATTGCCGAGCGGTGATCGAGCGTAGATCGCACCACCGGCAAATTCTGGCGAAATGCCTTCAGCGCCTGGGTATTGATGCAGCCTTCAATGGCGGGCAGTAACACTTTTTCGGCTTCAACGATCTCGCCGGCAATCACCACTTTTTGCGGATTAAACAGGTTGATGGCAATGGCGATGGTCTTACCCAGGTGGCGTCCTACCTGTTCGATCACTTCGCAGGCCAGCGCATCGCCTTTGTTTGCCGCTTTGCAGATGGCGCCGATCTTACACTCGTCCAGCGTGACGCGGCTCTGGTAACCCTGCTCCAGCAGATGGCGAACGCGATGTTCAATGGCGGCATTGGCGGCAACGGTTTCAAGACAGCCAAAGTTACCGCAGTGGCAACGCTCGCCAAGCGGTTCCACCTGGATATGACCAATCTCGCCTACGTTACCGTTACGACCAATAAAAATGCGGCCATTCGAGATGATGCCCGCACCTGTACCACGGTGAACGCGCACCAGAATAGAGTCTTCGCAGTCCTGGCTCGCACCAAAGTAGTGCTCCGCCAGCGCCAGCGAGCGAATATCGTGACCAACAAAGCAGGTCAGCTTGAAGCGCTTTTCCAGCGCCTCAACCAGCCCCCAGTTCTCTACCTTAATATGTGGCATGTAGCGAATAACGCCGCTTTCCGGGTCAACCAGGCCGGGCAAAATCACCGAGATGGCGATGAGTTCACGGATCTTGCGCTGACAGCTTTCGATAAAATGCGCAATGGTATTCAGCAACGCGTGTTCAAGCGTCTCCTGCGTGCGCTCAGGAAGGGGGTAGTGTTCTTCGGCAATGGCCTTGCTGCTCAGATCGTAGAGCGTAAGCGTGGTGTCATGACGTCCTAAGCGAACGCCAATGGCTTGAAAATTGCGGGTTTCCGTGACGATGGAAATCGCGCGGCGGCCACCGGTGGAGGCCTGCTGATCAACTTCTTTGATCAGGCCGCGCTCAATAAGCTGACGTGTAATTTTTGTCACGCTGGCGGGAGCAAGCTGGCTTTGTTCGGCTATCTGAATGCGTGAGATTGGCCCGTGCTGGTCAATCAGGCGATAAACTGCCGCGCTGTTAAGTTGTTTAACGAGATCGACATTACCGATTTGAGCTTGTCCGCCTGGTGTCATACTTTTACTTACTCAGTGACGACCTCGTTACCATTAACGATGGTCTTAATAATTTTATAATCGTGTGTGAACGCCGTCAGGTTTGCAACCATACCTGGCGCAATACCGCCGAGCTGTTTATCAACGCCAATGGCGCGCGCCGGATAAAGCGTGGCCATGCGCAGCACTTCCTCAAGCGCGATGCCGCAATGTTCAACGAGGTTACGTACCCCTTCGATCATCGTCAGAGAAGAACCGCTCAGCGTGCCGTTCTCATCCACACACAGTCCATTCCGGTAGTATATTGTTTTACCAGCAAAAATGAACTGGTCAATATTCGCCCCTGCCGGAGCGGTAGCATCCGTGACCAGGCAGAGCTTTTCGCCTTTCAGGCGTTTGGCGTTGCGGATGTTGGTGTAATCGACATGCAAACCGTCGGCGATAATGCCGCAGTAGACGTCTGGTTCATCCAGAATTGCGCCAACCAGTCCCGGTTCGCGGCCAGTAATATAGGGCATCGCGTTATAAAGGTGTGTGGCAAACGTAATCCCTGCGCGGAAACCGGCCTTCGCCTCTTTCAGCGTCGCGTTCGAATGGCCCGCAGACACCACAATCCCGGCGGCGGCCAGTTTGCTGATAACGTCCGTGCCGGTCATTTCCGGTGCCAGCGTGACTTTGGTGATCACATCGGCATTGGCGCACATGTAATCCACCAGCTCGGCATCCGGTTTACGCACGTAGTTTGGGTTATGGGTGCCTTTCTTGACCATGTTCAGCCAGGGTCCTTCCAGGTGCAGGCCCAGCGCCTGATTCGGATGTTTTGCCAGGTATTCGCGCATGACGCGGATACCCTGTTTCATCAGGTCATCGCTGCTGGTGATCAGCGTTGGCAGATAGCTGGTGCAGCCCGATTTCTCGTTGGCTTTTTGCATGATTTCCAGCGTTTCAACCGATACCGCCTCTGCGGTATCGTTAAACTGGACACCGCCGCAGCCGTTGAGCTGTACGTCGATGAAACCGGGGGAGATTACTGCTCCATTGAGGGAACGCTGTTCGATCTCCGGCGGCAGTTCCGCCAGCGGGCAAACACGTTCAATCAGGCCATTAGCGATTACAATCGCATGGTCATCCAGAATTTCATGGCCGGTATAAATCCGACCGTGGGTTAAAGCGTACATATCGACCCCCGGTTAAAAAAAGCGACCGCCCCGGATAAAAGAGGCGGTTATTCAATTACAGACCTTTGATGTTCTCAGCTTCCAGCTCGTTGAAGTATTTCAGCGTTTTCACTTTCAGCTCCATAGTGGACGGTTCGTCACACACGACAACCGCTTTTGGATGCAGCTGTAAGCAGCTGATCGTCCACATATGGTTCACGTTGCCTTCAACGGCAGCCTGAAGCGCTTGCGCTTTCACCGCGCCCAGCACCAGAATCATCACCTCTTCGGCATCCAGCAGCGTGCCCACGCCCACGGTCAGCGCGTATTTAGGCACCTGATTGACGTCGCCGTCAAAGAAGCGGGAGTTAGCCACGCGCGTATCATGGGTCAGCGTTTTAATACGGGTACGGGAAGCCAGTGAAGATGCCGGTTCGTTGAACGCGATATGACCATCGTTGCCTACGCCGCCCATAAACAGGTGGATTTTACCGTAGGAACGGATTTTTTCTTCATACTGACGGCATTCTGCGTCAATATCAGGCGCGTTTCCATTCAGCAGGTTAATGTTTTCAGCCGGAATATCAACGTGATCGAAGAAATTACGGTGCATAAAGCTGTGGTAACTTTCCGGATGTTCCTTCGGCAGGCCGACATATTCGTCCATGTTGAAGGTCACAACGTGTTTAAAGCTAACCTGGCCCGCTTTGTGCATTTCAACCAGAGCTTTATACGCGGTCAGGGGCGTGCCGCCGGTTGGAAGACCGAGAACGAAAGGACGATCGGCTGTGGGTTTGAACGCGTTGATGCGGTTAACGATATGACGAGCAGCCCATTTTCCGACTTGTTCAGCTGTTGCCAGGGGAATCAGTCTCATTATTCACCTCTAAAGTTTAAGTAAAAGTGGGCGGATGATTAGTGCAACCTGAACTAAGCGTAACCTGGAACCTTTCAGGCCGGATCAATCCGTCTTGATTTTTTGAATGATAAAATAAGTTTTCGTCGTTAGCCAGTGAAAGGGAGGGTTTAATACGATATTTGGTGACAATAATCACAAAAAATAGGTGTTTAATTTGCGATACGAATTAATTTTTCACACACTCACACTGCCAGTGAATCATCAACTGTATCTATCGTTCGTGACACAATAAAAACATAGTTTATGCGCGAGTCTTAACAAAGGGTCTCGTAGGGGGAATAGGATGAATATTTTAGGTTTTTTCCAGCGCCTCGGTAGGGCTTTGCAGCTCCCTATCGCCGTGCTACCGGTTGCAGCGTTGCTGCTGCGATTCGGGCAACCCGATCTTCTTAACGTGCCGTTTATTGCCCAGGCAGGCGGCGCAATTTTTGACAACCTGGCGCTGATTTTCGCCATCGGTGTGGCGTCAAGCTGGTCAAAAGACAGCGCTGGTGCCGCGGCACTGGCAGGGGCTGTCGGTTACTTCATCCTCACGAAAGCGATGGTAACCATCAACCCTGAAATCAACATGGGTGTGCTGGCAGGTATCATTACCGGCCTGGTCGGTGGCGCCGTGTACAACCGTTGGGCAGGTATCAAACTTCCTGACTTCCTGAGCTTCTTCGGCGGTAAACGTTTTGTGCCGATTGCGACGGGCTTTTTCTGTCTGATCCTCGCCGCCATCTTTGGCTACGTTTGGCCACCGGTGCAGCATGCTATCCATGCGGGTGGCGAGTGGATCGTGTCTGCGGGCGCAATGGGCGCGGGCATCTTCGGTTTCATTAACCGTCTGCTGATCCCAACCGGTCTGCATCAGGTACTGAACACCATCGCCTGGTTCCAGATTGGTGAGTTCACCAACGCGGCTGGCGCGGTATTCCACGGTGATATCAACCGCTTCTACGCAGGCGACGGCACCGCGGGCATGTTCATGTCTGGCTTCTTCCCAATCATGATGTTTGGTCTGCCTGGCGCGGCGCTGGCAATGTACCTGGCTGCGCCGAAAGCGCGTCGCCCAATGGTTGGCGGGATGCTGCTGTCCGTTGCGATCACCGCCTTCCTGACCGGCGTGACCGAGCCACTGGAATTCCTGTTCATGTTCCTGGCTCCGCTGCTGTATCTGATGCACGCGATCCTGACCGGTATCAGCCTGTTCGTCGCAACCCTTCTGGGTATCCATGCTGGCTTCTCCTTCTCCGCAGGCGCCATCGACTATGTGTTGATGTACAACCTGCCGGCGGCAAGCAGCAACGTCTGGATGCTGATGGTGATGGGTCTGATCTTCTTCGTTATCTACTTCGTTCTGTTCAGCGCGGTTATTCGTATGTTTAACCTGAAGACGCCGGGCCGCGAAGATACGAAAGATGATGTTGTGACCAGTGAAGCCAACAGCAATACCGAAGAAGGTTTAACCCAGCTGGCAACCAGCTATATTGCCGCTGTGGGTGGCACCGACAACCTGAAAGCGATCGATGCCTGTATTACCCGTCTGCGTCTGACCGTAGGTGACTCCGCGCGCGTGAGCGATGCAATGTGCAAACGCCTGGGTGCGTCTGGTGTGGTGAAACTGAACAAACAAACCATCCAGGTAATCGTGGGTGCGAAAGCCGAATCTATCGGCGATGAAATGAAAAAAGTGGTTGCCCGTGGGCCGGTCGCTGCCGCCTCAACGGATAACGCGCCAGTGGCTGACGCGCCGGTTGCAAAACCGCAGGCTGTGCCAAACGCGGTGACCATCGCTGCGCTGGTTTCTCCGGTGACAGGTGACGTTGTTGCGCTTGAGCAGGTGCCTGACGAAGCGTTCGCCAGCAAAGCGGTCGGTGACGGCGTGGCGGTGAAACCTACGGACAAAACCGTGGTCTCTCCGGCAGCCGGTACTATCGTGAAAATCTTCAACACCAACCACGCGTTCTGCCTGGAAACGGAAAAAGGCGCGGAGATCGTAGTCCATATGGGTATCGATACCGTTGCGCTGAACGGTCAGGGCTTTACTCGCCTGGTGGAAGAGGGCGCAGAAGTGGCGGCAGGCCAGCCGATTCTGGAAATGGATCTGGACTTCCTGAATGCCAACGCGCGCTCCATGATAAGCCCGGTAGTGTGCAGCAACATCGACGACTTCAGCGGTCTGGTGATCCAGGCGCAGGGGCAGGTAGTTGCAGGCCAGACGCCACTGTATGAGATTAAAGGCAAGTAATCGCTCCTGAGTAGAGTTATGCCTTTAGCGGCGGGGGATATCCTCCGCCGCTTTTTTTTGCAGCAATTGCCCCCATTATTTTCTTCCGGGACGTTTTAAGGGTTGTCACTACGTCCGGCTTATAAGATCATATGCCGTTATACGTTGTTTACGCTTTGAGGAATCCACGATGAGTGAGGCAGAAGCCCGCCCGAGTAACTTTATTCGTCAGATCATCGATGAAGATCTGGCCAGTGGTAAGCACACCACAGTCCACACGCGTTTCCCGCCGGAGCCAAATGGCTACCTGCACATTGGTCACGCCAAATCGATCTGCCTGAACTTTGGTATTGCGCAAGATTACCAGGGGCAGTGCAACCTGCGTTTCGATGACACCAACCCAGTAAAAGAAGACATCGAATACGTTGAGTCGATTAAAAACGACGTGCAATGGCTGGGCTTCAACTGGTCTGGCGATATCTGCTACTCCTCAGACTATTTCGATCAGCTGTATGCCTATGCGGTTGAACTGATCAACAAAGGCCTGGCATACGTCGACGAGCTGTCTGCTGACGAAATCCGTGAATACCGCGGTACGCTGACTCAGCCTGGCAAAAACAGCCCGTTCCGCGATCGTAGCGTGGAAGAGAACCTGGCGCTGTTTGAAAAAATGCGTGCCGGGGGCTTCGAAGAAGGTAAAGCGTGTCTGCGTGCCAAAATCGATATGGCGTCTCCGTTCATCGTGATGCGCGATCCGGTGCTGTACCGCATTAAGTTCGCTGAACACCACCAGACCGGTAACAAGTGGTGCATCTACCCGATGTACGACTTCACCCACTGCATCAGCGATGCGCTGGAAGGCATTACGCACTCTCTGTGCACGCTGGAATTCCAGGACAACCGTCGCCTGTACGACTGGGTGCTGGATAACATCACCATTCCTGTGCATCCGCGTCAGTACGAATTCTCTCGTCTGAACCTGGAATACACCGTGATGTCCAAGCGTAAGCTGAACCTGCTGGTCACCGACAAGCACGTTGAAGGCTGGGACGACCCGCGTATGCCGACCATCTCTGGCCTGCGTCGTCGTGGCTACACCTCGGCGTCCATTCGTGAGTTCTGCAAACGCATCGGCGTTACCAAGCAGGACAACACCATCGAAATGGCGTCTCTGGAATCCTGCATTCGCGAAGACCTGAACGAAAACGCGCCGCGCGCGATGGCAGTGATCGATCCCGTGAAACTGGTTATCGAAAACTATCCGCAGGGCGGAAGCGAACGGGTCTCGATGCCTAACCATCCTAACAAACCGGAAATGGGCACCCGCGACGTGCCGTTCAGCGGTGAAATCTGGATCGATCGTGCCGACTTCCGCGAAGAAGCGAACAAGCAGTACAAGCGTCTGGTGCTGGGCAAAGAAGTGCGTCTGCGTAACGCCTATGTGATCAAAGCCGAGCGCGTAGAGAAAGATGCGGAAGGTAACATCACGACAATCTTCTGTACGTACGACGCAGAGACGCTGAGTAAAGATCCGGCGGATGGCCGTAAAGTGAAAGGTGTAATCCACTGGGTGAGCGCGCAGCATGCGCTGCCGGTTGAGATCCGTCTCTACGATCGTCTGTTCAGCGTACCTAACCCAGGCGCTGCGGAGGACTTCCTGGCGGTTATCAACCCTGAGTCACTAATTATCAAGCAGGGTTATGCCGAGCCGTCTCTGAAAGCCGCTGAAGCCGGTAAAGCGTTCCAGTTCGAACGTGAGGGTTACTTCTGCCTGGACAGCCGTTACAGCACGGCAGAAAAACCGGTATTTAACCGTACCGTCGGTCTGCGTGATACCTGGACTAAGATCGGCGAATAATAACGCTGCCCTGGTCAATGAGAAACAAACGCCGCGTAATGCGGCGTTTTTTTATTTAACGATCATGTCGTTAGGCATCGGGATAATCATTTAAAGCCAACATTCCAGGTCAATGTGGTGCTACTTATTTTATTTAAAAAAGTTTGTTGTTTTCCAAAAAGAGAAACGCTGAAAAATATATTCACAATATCAATGTTACTTACTGAAAATTAGCGCATTCCCCCGCCAGTACTCGCTTCCCGGTAAATGTTACAAAGCACTACGAAATATGTGCTCTTCGTCATAATCCTGACTTTTGCCTGATTAAAAGCATTGATAATTCGCGTCGCGAAAAATAACCTAAAGACGGTAGTTAATTCGAGGGTATTTCTGACTACCCCTGACCACTTGGTCTTTTCTGTTTTTCGCCGTTTAAGGCGTTTTAATTCGTCAAAGAGGAATAATCTATGCGTACGTTCAGTGGCAAACGTAGTGCGCTGGCGCTGGCTATCGCCGGTGTAACAGCAATGTCGGGCCTGGTGGTTGCGCCAGAGGCAAAAGCAGCAGGTTTCATTGAAGATTCTACCCTTACGGGCGGTATTTATTACTGGCAGCGTGAGCGTGACCGTAAAGACGTCACTGAAGATAAATACAAAACCAACCTTTCTCACTCGACCTGGAACGCCAACCTGGATTTCCAGTCGGGATATGCTGCCGATATGTTCGGGATCGATATTGCAGCGTTCACCGCAATTGAAATGGCCGAAAATGGCGACAGCGGCCATCCGAACGAAATTGCGTTCTCCTCCAGCAATAAAGCCTACGATGAAGACTGGTCCGGCGATAAAAGCGGTATCAGCCTGTATAAAGCGGCTGCAAAATTCAAATATGGCCCGGTCTGGGCGCGTGGGGGTTATATCCAGCCAACCGGCCAGACGCTGTTAGCGCCGCACTGGAGCTTTATGCCAGGCACCTATCAGGGGGCGGAAGCCGGTGCTAATTTTGACTACGGCGATGCGGGGGCGTTGAGTTTCTCCTATATGTGGACCAACGAGTACAAAGCGCCGTGGCACATTGAGATGGACAAGTTCTATCAGAACGATAAAAAAACCAAAGTTGATTATCTCCACTCGCTGGGGGCGAAGTACGACTTCAAAAACGATCTGGTGCTGGAAGCTGCTTTTGGTCAGGCTGAAGGCTATATCGATCAGTACTTTGCTAAAGCCAGCTACAAATTTGATATCGCGGGTAGCCCGCTGAGCACCAGCTATCAGTTCTACGGTACGCGCGACAAGGTCAGTGATGGCAGCGTAAATGATATCTATGACGGCACCGCGTGGTTACAGGCGCTGACCTTCGGCTACAAGGTAGGTCAGGTTGATTTACGTCTGGAGGGAACATGGGTCAAGGCAGAAGGGCAGCAGGGCTACTTCCTGCAACGTATGACGCCAACCTACGCCTCTTCCAATGGTCGTCTGGATATCTGGTGGGATAACCGCTCTGACTTCAACGCCGACGGCGAAAAGGCAGTCTTCTTCGGCGCAATGTATGACCTGAAGAACTGGAACCTGCCTGGCTGGGCAGTGGGGGCGTCTTACGCGTACGCCTGGGATGCGAAGCCAGCGGATATGGCTACGCCAGACGCCTACTACGATCCGAACTACCGTCTGAAAGAATCTTCATACAGCCTGGATGCGATTTACACCCTTCAGGAGGGCCGTGCGAAAGGCACGATGTTCAAACTGCACTTCACCCAGTATGACAACCACTCCGATATCCCGAGCTACGCGGGCGGTTACGGCAACATCTTCCAGGATGAACGTGACGTGAAATTCATGGTCATTGCGCCATTCACAATCTTCTGATGAACACGCTGGCGGGGGAGATCCCGCCAGCATGGAGACTGCACATGATGAAAAAAATGGTAATCGTTGCGCTGCTGGCATCGGGGCTGGTGGCGTGTGCGCAGGATCAGGCGCAGAAAGAAGACACGCGTCTGAAGGAGGCGTATAGCGCCTGTATTAATACTGCCGAAGGATCGCCGGAGAAAATTGAAGCCTGTCAAAGCGTGCTGAATGTGCTGAAAAAAGAGAAAGCGCACGAGCAGTTTGCGACGCAGGAAAATGTTCGCGTGATGGATTACCAGGCCTGTATCCAGGCGCGGAAAACCGGTAACGATCAGGAAGTGGCGAAGCGTTGCGATAAGATCTGGGACGAGATTCGCAATAACAATAAATAAGTTGCTTTACGCCCGGTAAGCGCAGCGCCACCGGGCTTTTTTCAGGCAAAAAAAAGCCAACCTTACGGCTGGCTCAGAGTATGAACACTCACTTATTTTGCGTCGTGCGCATGTTCATTTTCGCGGCAATCCCCTTCAGCGCAGTGACCGTACAGGTACAGGCTGTGGTTGGTCAGGCGGATGCCATGACGGGCGGCGATTTCACGCTGGCGTGATTCAATGGAATCATCGCTAAATTCAATGACCTTGCCACAGTCGAGGCAGATCAGGTGATCGTGGTGGTGCTGCTGAGTCAGCTCGAACACGGATTTACCGCCTTCGAAATTATGACGAGTAACAATACCCGCGTCATCAAACTGGTTCAGCACACGATAGACGGTTGCCAGCCCAATCTCTTCACCCATATCGATAAGACGCTTATAAAGGTCTTCCGCACTGACATGGTGATTGTCTGGCCCCTGAAGCACTTCAAGGATTTTTAACCGAGGAAGCGTTACTTTCAGGCCAGCTTTCTTTAATGCGGTATTGTTGTCAGTCATGCGGAATCTGTCCTGTTGCTAAACGATTCACTTCAAAAGAAGAAGTGACAGAAAATGCACTTGGGATAATGCGTCTCATTATAGAACTGCCATGGCTAAATGAAAACTGCAAGTCTCAAGCAAAGTATGCTTATAAAAACGTGGTATCACCAACAAACTTGTTCGATGGCACCCACTTTTTACCAGGGGGATATTGTACAGGTCTGGGCGAAAAAGTTAAAAGTTTGTAGCAATTAATTTAATCGGTTTTACCTGGAAAACGGGCGCAACCGGAGTTGCGCCGCAGGGATATCAGGCGTTAAGGATATCGTCCAGGTTCAGCTCTTCACGAACCTGCTTAACCCATTTTTCTACACGCTCAGCGGTCAGCTCTGGCTGACGGTCTTCATCAATGGCCAGGCCAACGAAGTGATCGTCATCTGCCAGACCTTTGGACGCTTCGAAATGGTAACCCGCCGTTGGCCAGTGACCGACAATCGCCGCACCGCGTGGCTCAATGATGTCGCGAATAGTGCCCAGCGCATCACAGAAATACTCAGCATAGTCTTCCTGATCGCCACAGCCAAACAGGGCAACCAGCTTGCCGTTGAAGTCTACTTCTTCCAGCGTCGGGAAGAAATCGTCCCAGTCACACTGTGCTTCACCGTAGTACCAGGTCGGGATGCCCAGCAGCAGGATGTCATAGCCCTCGAGATCTTCTTTGCTGCTCTTGGCGATGTCATGCACATCAGCAACGTCTTTACCGAGCTGTTTTTGAATGTTTTTTGCGATATTTTCAGTATTGCCGGTATCACTGCCAAAGAAAATGCCGATGATTGCCATGAGTAAAATAACCTCTTGAAACTTAATGGTATGGTGGCGCAAATTGTCCACGGATAAGGGCAATAATAGCAGAACAGGCAACCCTGCGGAAACAGCTATCACGCAGGACTGCACTCTGTGCTACATGAAAAAGGTAATATTGGGGATTTTCTGACTCACGCCTTGCCGCGTAACGTCTCAAGCTGGGCGATCAGCATCTCTTCGATCAGTTCGCTGCGGCTGATGTTGCGCGCATCAGCTAACTCGTTAAGCGCATCGACGGCATCGGCATTCAGCTTCAGTTCGACACGCTTAAGCCCACGATTTTTATCGCGTTTAAGCTGGTTGCGTTTATTGATACGCAGCTGTTCATCGCGCGAAAGCGGATTCGTTTTCGGTCGTCCCGGTCGACGCTCATTCGCGAACAGATCTAGTGTCGTACGGTCCGTTTGTTCTTTGGCCATGATTCTGAGACTTCGGGGGAAACACGCCGCCCTGCTAATGCCCGGGCGATAAGCGCGCCATCATACATCACCCAAATCCACACGCCAACGACTGGAAGCCCGTCGTCTTCCGGTCGCTGGCTTTTTAATCAATTCGCTGTATCAGTAAGATAGCGGCGAATGGCGCGCAGGACGGCATCCGGTTTTTCCGCGTGTACCCAGTGCCCGGCACCGGCAATGACGTGAGCGCGAGCCTGAGGGAATTGCGCCAGCAGCGTGTCACGGTACGCGTCAGTGACGTAAGGGGAGTTGCCGCCGCGAATAAAAAGGGTAGGGTGCGGCCAGGCGGGGACGGTTTCCCAGCCCACAATATGCGAATACTGATCCCACAGTACCGGGACGTTAAAGCGCCATTGTCCGTCAACAAACGATTTCAGCAGGAACTGGACCACGCCTTCTTCATCAAGATGCTCACGCATAACGGCAGCCGCCTGTTGGCGGGTTGCGACACCCGCTTCGGTGACCGCATTGATGGCGGTAAAAATCTCATCATGACGGCGAACGTCGTAATTGACGGGCGCAACGTCGATGACCACCAGCCCGGAAATTCGCTCAGGTGCCAGCGCAGTGAGCGCCATCACCGCTTTGCCGCCCATTGAATGCCCGATAAGCGTCGCTTTCTGGATATTATTCGCATCGAGGGTGTCCCGCAGATCCTGCGCCATGGCTGCGTAGGTCATCTCCTCCGAGCGTCCAGAAAGACCGTGATTGCGCATATCAACCTGGAGGATCGCGTGATCGGTCACTAAATCGCGCGCCAGCACGCCCAGATTATCCAGGCTACCAAACAGGCCGTGAACCAGTACGATGGGAGAATTATTGTTCGGCGATTGTGCAGTTTGCGCTCGGGTATTCAATTTCATGGCAAAGTTCTTTTTTTAGGTTTGTCAGGTTAGGGTATCATGTTGACCATTCTGCCGCCCGGGGGCAAGGATCCAGTTTAATCTGACTTTTGCCGCCAACCTGGTTTGACGCTATCCGCTGTTGGGATTTGACCTTATAATCTCAATGACTTGTATTCAGATAAGATATCGCACTGGATTAAGATGAAAACAATCGAAGTTGATGACGAACTCTATCAGTATATTGCCAGCCAGACGCGGCATATTGGGGAGAGCGCGTCCGACATTTTACGGCGCATGCTTAAAATTTCCGCCGCCTCACAGCCCACTCCTGTCACTAAAGATGTCGTGTCTCAGCCGAGCGTTGTTGCACAAGTAAAACCTGCCGTTATGCCGGCAAAAGACAAAGTGCGCGCGATGCGCGAGTTGCTGCTGTCCGATGAATATGCCGAGCAGAAAAAGGCGGTTAACCGCTTTATGCTGGTGCTGTCTACACTTTACTCACTGGATAACAACGCATTTGCAGAAGCGACAGAGTCGCTGCACGGTCGCACGCGCGTTTACTTCGCAGGCGACGAGCAGACCCTCCTGCAAAATGGCAACCAAACCAAGCCCAAACACGTTCCCGGTACACCATACTGGGTGATCACCAACACCAATACGGGCCGTAAGTGCAGCATGATCGAACATATCATGCAGTCCATGCAGTTCCCGGCGGAATTGATCGAAAAGGTTTGCGGTACAATTTAACCCTTGCATCAGAAGGACCAGGCAATGGCAAATCACAGCCGTGCAGGACAACCTGCACAACAACGCGATTTGATTAACGTCGCTCAACTGACCGCGCAGTACTACGTGCTGAAACCGGTGGTGGGCAACGCAGAACACGCAGTGAAGTTTGGTACATCTGGCCACCGCGGCAGCGCGGCGCGCCACAGCTTTAACGAACCGCACATTCTGGCCATTGCTCAGGCCATCGCGGAAGAGCGCGCCAAAAATGGCGTCACCGGTCCGTGCTATGTAGGGAAAGATACCCACGCCCTGTCTGAACCTGCTTTTATCTCCGTGTTGGAAGTGCTGGCGGCGAACGGCGTAGACGTGATTGTTCAGGAGAACAACGGTTTCACGCCAACGCCAGCGGTGTCTAACGCTATTCTGGTACACAACAAAAAAGGTGGCGCGCAGGCTGACGGCATTGTGATCACCCCGTCCCACAACCCACCGGAAGATGGCGGCATCAAGTACAACCCACCTAACGGTGGCCCGGCGGATACCAACGTCACGAAAGTGGTGGAAGATCGCGCCAACGCGTTACTGGCTAATGGTCTGAACGGCGTGAAGCGTATCTCGCTGGATGAAGCCATGGCCTCCGGCCACGTGAAAGAGCAGGATCTGGTGCAGCCGTTCGTGGAAGGGCTGGCGGATATCGTCGATATGGCCGCTATCCAGAAAGCCGGTCTGAAGCTGGGCGTGGATCCGCTGGGCGGCTCCGGTATTGAATACTGGAAACGCATTGCCGAGCACTACAAGCTGGATCTGACCATCGTCAACGATCACGTCGATCAGACCTTCCGCTTTATGCATCTGGACAAAGATGGCGCGATCCGTATGGACTGCTCCTCCGAATGCGCAATGGCTGGCCTGCTGGCACTGCGCGACAAGTTCGATCTGGCGTTTGCCAACGACCCGGACTACGACCGTCACGGTATCGTCACCCCGGCAGGGCTGATGAACCCGAACCACTACCTGGCTGTTGCAATCAATTATCTCTTCCAGCACCGTCCGCAGTGGGGCAAAGAGGTTGCGGTGGGTAAAACGCTGGTCTCTTCCGCTATGATTGACCGTGTGGTCGACGCGCTGGGTCGCAAGCTGGTGGAAGTGCCGGTGGGCTTCAAGTGGTTTGTTGACGGTCTGCACGACGGCAGCTTCGGCTTTGGCGGTGAGGAGAGCGCGGGGGCATCTTTCCTGCGCTTCGACGGCACCCCATGGTCAACCGATAAAGACGGCATCATCATGTGCCTGCTGGCGGCGGAAATCACTGCGGTCACCGGTAAGAACCCGCAGGAACATTACAACGAGCTGGCGGAACGTTTTGGCGCGCCAAGCTATAACCGTATTCAGGCTGGCGCCACGTCTGCGCAAAAAGCAGCTCTGTCAAAACTCTCTCCGGAGATGGTCAGCGCCAGCACCCTGGCAGGTGACCCGATCACCGCGCGTCTGACGGCGGCGCCGGGTAACGGCGCATCGATCGGCGGCCTGAAAGTGATGACCGAAAACGGCTGGTTCGCCGCGCGTCCATCCGGTACGGAAGATGCGTACAAAATCTATTGCGAAAGCTTCCTCGGCGCTGAGCACCGCCAGCAGATTGAGAAAGAAGCGGTAGAGATTGTCAGCGAAGTGCTGAAAAACGCATAAGTCGTGATCTGGTGCGGGCTGATGCCCTCACCCCGGCCCTCTCCCACCGGGAGAGGGAGAAAACATTAAAAACGGCAACCTCAGGGTTGCCGTTTTGCATTGACCTCGTAGGCCCGGTAAGCGTTAGCGCCACCGGGCTTTTTTTAGCTATGTTTGTTCTTCAATTCAAATCTCGGCGACACCAGGCCGTACAGCGTCCAGCCCATGAATGTCACCATCGCCCCATACAGCATCGCCTCCTGACCGGACGAGTAGAGCGCATAGAAGCTGTAAATCGCCCCAACCAGCGCCACGATATTGGCCGCCCGGGCTTTGCGCGGATCCACCTTCGCCACCTTCTGAATAATCACCAGCGCCGCCATCGACAGAATGTACGGAATGATGTTCGTCACCACCGCCAGGTTGACCAGCACGTTAAACTGGCTGTTCAGTGACGGGCTGATGGTCATCAGCGACAAACCGCTCTGGAAAATCACAATCGCCAGCATACCCTGCACCGGCGCATCCGCTTTGGTGACGCGGGAGAAGATTTTCGGGAAATAACCTTCGTCAGCGGAAGATTTGAATACCTGGGCAATGGTGAACTGCCAGCCCAGCAGCGAGCCGCAGCAGGACATCACCATAAGTCCCATGATCACTTTCCCTACCTCCGGCGTAAACATTTGCGCAAACGCCAGTCCGAACGGCGCCGTGGAGTTAGCCAGATCCATGTTGGGCACAATTCCCGCAATCACGTTGGTCGAGACGATATAGATCACCGCCGCCCCCAGCGTCCCGCCGAGTACCGCGATCGGCACATTTTTCTCCGGGTTTTCCACCACTTCCGCATTCGCACAGGCTGACTCCAGCCCGAGGAAGGCCCACAGCGTCATGGCGATGGACGATCCCACGGCGGTGAAGAACGGCACATGATGCGGATTCCAGGAGTTGGCGTACAGCGTCGGGCTGAACCAGAACCAGCCGATGATGCACAGGCCGACAACCGGGATGATGACGCCCCAGACGGTGATGCTGCTGAGCTGTCCGGTGATGCGCGCGCCGCCAAAGTTAGCGACGGTGCAGATCCACAGCACGCCGATGGTCGCCAGCCCAATCTGCACCGGGGTCAGCGTCGCGCCAAACAGCTCTGTGCCGTAACCGACAGCGGAAATGGCAATCGCCACGTTGGCGATCAGCAGCGACACGCCATAGGTGTAGTTCGCCATAAAGTTGCCGGACTTACCAAACGCATATTCGGCATAGCCACCCATCCCGCCTGACTTGCGGCTGAACATGCCGCACTTGGCAAACGCCCACGCCAGCGCCATCGAACCCACGGCGGTAACAAGCCAGGAGATAATCGAAATCGTCCCCACTTCAGCGAGCTTAGTGGGCAGCATAATGATCCCCGACCCCATCATATTCACCATGGTGAGGATAGTGAGTTGCACCACGCCCATCTTGTTGGCCTTACTCATAATTTTTCTCCTTTCAGCAGCGATGGCTGAGCGGCAGGTTGTTTGATGACGTAGCAGCGCACCTGTTTGCGACCGTCACACTCCTCGACGTAAACCCCCTGTAGCTCCGGCGCAAAGCCCGGCAGCAGATTGATCCCGTCTTCCAGCGCGGCGAAATAGCGCAGCACGGAACCGCCCCAGACTTCCCCCGGAACCACGCACAACACCCCCGGTGGGTAAGGCAGCGCGCCTTCCGCGGCGATACGGCCTTCCGCGTCGCGCAGGGACACCAGCTCGACCTCACCGCGCAGATAGGCATAGTTCGCCTCCTGCGGGTTCATCATGACGCGCGGGAAGTGAGACTTGCGGAACATCTCTTTCTGCAACTGCTTCACGTTATGGCGGGCGTAGAGGTTATGCATCTCCTGACAAATCTGACGCAGGGTATAATCCGCATAACGTTCCGGATGTTGCTTATAAAGAGAGGGCAGAATCTCTTTCAGCGGCACATCGCTCTGGAGCAGTTTTTCGAAGCGCACCAGCTGGGCGACAAGCTGCTGCAATTTGCCCATGTCCTCCGCCGGGGTGAGCAGGAACAGAATGGAATTGAGGTCGCATTTTTCCGGCACGATGCCGTTTTCACGCAGGAAGTTGGCGAGGATGGTGGCGGGAACGCCGAAATCATCGTACTCACCGGTGCGGGCGTTGATGCCCGGCGTAGTCAGCAGCAGCTTGCAGGGATCGATAAAATACTGATGCTCGGCGTACCCCTCAAAGGCGTGCCAGCGTTCGCCCGGAACGAAATGGAAGAAGCGCAGATCGGTAGCAATCTCTGCCGTATCCCAGCTTTCCCATGGACGGCCATCCACCGTCTCCGGCACGAACGGACGAATAAACTGACAGTTCTGAAGGATCAGTTTCCGCGCTTCAATACCCGTCACCACGCAGTCCATCCACATGTTGCGCCCACTTTGCCCCTCGTGCATGCGGGCGTTGATATCCAGGGCGGCAAACAGTGGATAGAACGGGCTGGTGGAGGCGTGCATCATAAAGGCGTTGTTGAGGCGTTTATGCGGGACATAGCGCGGCTGGCCTTTTATGTGGCTGTCCTTCTTATGGATTTGCGAGGTTTGCGAGAAGCCCGCCTGCTGCTTATGCACCGACTGGGTCACCAGAATGCCCGGATCGTTTTCGTTCAGCTCCAGCAGCAGCGGCGAGCAGTCGGCCATCATCGGGATAAACTGCTCGTAACCCACCCAGGCGGAGTCAAACAGAATGTAATCGCACAGGTGACCAATC
This sequence comes from Enterobacter cloacae complex sp. IR5403, assembly GCF_049238705.1. Classification (NCBI taxonomy): domain Bacteria; kingdom Pseudomonadati; phylum Pseudomonadota; class Gammaproteobacteria; order Enterobacterales; family Enterobacteriaceae; genus Enterobacter; species Enterobacter cloacae complex sp. IR5403. The sequence continues at coordinate 366,011 of NZ_JBMKHP010000002.1, forward strand.
TTATCCACCACCTGACGGGCGTTATAAATGGTACCGTCGTAGGTGCCCAGCTGGATCACCGCCAGACGGAACGGACGTTCATCCCGCGCACGCCCAGGCGCGACCTCTGACACCAGCTCCCGCAGGTAGCTCTCGTCGAAACAGTGTGCGTCGATACCGCCGATAAACCCGTACGGGTTGCGCGCCGTTTCCAGATACACCGGCGTCGCGCCCGCCTGTAACAGCGCCCCGTGGTGATTAGATTTATGGTTATTGCGATCGAACAGCACCAGATCGCCTGGCGTGAGCAGGGCATTGAGCACCACCTTATTAGAAGAGGAGGTGCCGTTCAGCACGAAGTAGGTTTTATCCGCATTAAAGACTTTTGCCGCATGCTGTTGGGCGATGCATGGCGCGCCTTCGTGGATCAGCAGATCGCCCATTGCCACGTCGGCATTGCACAGATCGGCGCGGAAAAGCGTTTCGCCAAAGAAATCGACAAACTGGTTTCCGGCCGGATGGCGGCGGAAGAACTGGCCTCCCTGATGCCCGGGGCAGTCAAACGCGCTGTTCCCCTGCTGGACGTAATCGACCAGCGCGCGGAAGAACGGCGGGCGGAGCTGGGTTTCGTACTTCTGCGCAGCCGCTTCAAGCTGGCGTCCGTAGTACGCATTGCTGGTGTCGGAGTACTCAAAAACGCCGTGTATACGCGACAGAAATTCAGCCGGAACCCTTTCTTCTTTATGCGTGGCAATAAACACCGGAATACCGAATCCCGTAGCTTCTATTTCTTCTATGGCGCCATTGAAAATATCGCTGACGGCCAGAACCACGGCTGCCACATCAATATAATCCGATGCGGTGATATCCACGATGTCGCGCGAAGTGGTAAAGCATTCAGGGCAGGTACGGCTGACGGCAATTTTTAACGTTTTCATCTTTATCTCTTTATTTCAGGCAATATGGGGCCCTCGACTTCTTGCGGTAAAGAAATCGATTTTTTCCGGAAAAAAAAGCAAAGCGTGTCCGCTGATACGAAATCAGTTAATTGCTTTTTTGCTGAGTAGAATTCAGTCCGCCCGGTTGCGGAGAATCTGAATTACAAGGGGTGAGCGCATGTGTTCACAGGCAAGTGACTGTAAAATAAAGTGTTTCAGGATAACCTGTAAGCAGATGCGCCAGAAGTCGAAGGACTACCGGGCGTTAAAGAGATGAAAGTCAAAACAGTTACGGTGGGCAAACATCATGATATGTGTTGTCCGCCTTATATGGGGCATTAAACGATTATTGTTTTCCATGTTCAGTTTCCTTTCAGTAATTGAAAGCATGGTCATTTTATCCAGGAAAAAGGGATTAACTGTGAAACAGATCACCAATAACCGATCATTTCAGAAATAATTAGTCGTTTTGAGTGAATAACGCAGATCAAAATGCTGTTTTGTTGGTTCGGTGTTAAATTGATGTTTTATTTGTGTTTAAGGCGGGCGAATATAGCCACGAAAATACTCTCATCGTTATTTTCATGACTATATTCAGGCTGGTATGTTTTTTATTTAAAATTAAAGTGAATACTTATTCAGATCATAAACCGATATCCGATACCGGTTTCTGTTAATAAATGACGAGGACGCGCAGGATCGGCTTCAAGTTTCTGGCGAAGGTGTCCCATATAAATGCGTAAATAGTGACTATGCTCGACAGCATTCGGTCCCCAGACCTGGCTTAACAGCTGTCGCTGCGTTAACACTTTGCCATGGTTATTGAGCAGCACGGCCAGCAGACGAAATTCGATAGGCGTAAGGTGGATCTCTTCTTCCCCTCGCACGATGCGGCGGGCAGCAAGATCGACGCGGATATCGCCAAAGGCGTACACCGGATCAGAAGGGGACGTGGCACTGTGTCGACGCAGCGCCACACGAAGCCGGGCCTGTAACTCGCCAATGCCAAACGGTTTGATCAGATAATCATCCGCTCCGGCATCCAGCGCGGCGATTTTATCCGTCTCTTCGGTGCGGGCAGAGAGCACCAGAATGGGCATCTGGCTCCACTGACGCACTTCACGAATAAAATCGATGCCGTCGCCATCCGGAAGTCCCAGATCCAGGATCACCAGATCTGGCTTGCGGGTGGCGGCTTCAATTAATCCCCGTTGAAGCGTACCGGCTTCATGCACGCGCAAGCCGTCGCCTTCCAGCGCGGTACGCAGAAATCGGCTGATAGCGAGCTCATCTTCAACAATCAGAACGTTAATCACACATCCTCTGGTAATTCATCAAGTTCTGGTGGGGTTTCAAGAGGAAGTGTAACACAAAAGCGTGCCCCACCTTCCGGGCGGTTCTCTGCGGAAATGGTGCCACCATGCACGTCGACAATCGCCTGGCAGATCGCCAGACCCAGCCCAACGCCCGGAATGGCGGATTCCTTATTACCGCGCGCAAATTTTTCGAATATGGCGCGCTCCTGACCGGCCGGAATACCCGGCCCGGTATCCCAGACGTCGAGCCGCAGCACACGTTTATCCACCCTGGCAGCAATCCCCAGCCGGGCCTTTGCCCCGGCGTATTTGGCGGCATTTTCCAGCAGATTAATCAGCACGCGCTCAAACAGCGGGCCATCCACATGGATTAACGTCAGGGGTTCCGGCATGTCCAGCTCGATATGGCGCCCGCCGAGACCCGGCTCCAGCATCTTCAGCGCGCTGCCGACAACCTCCTCAAGGGTGAGCCACTCTTTTTTCAGGTTAAACCCGCCGGACTGAATGCGCGCCATGTCCAGCAGGTTGTTCACCAGACGCGTGGTATTCAGCACGTGCTGGCGAATTTCGCTGGCCTGCATCGCGTGCTTTGATCCTTCCGCCGCCAGATCCAGCGTCAGAATTTCAGACTGGCCGAACAGCACGGTAAGCGGGGTGCGCAAATCGTGAGACAGCGCTGCCAGCAGCGAATTGCGAATACTTTCGCGCTCGCTTGCCAGCCGCGCCTGCTCTTCGCTGGCGGTGAGCGCCAGCCGTTCAAGGGCGCTGGCGACCAGCAGGGTGAAGGTTTCCAGCAGGCGCTGCTGCTCGGGGATCATCAACTGACGCAGGTTAGACGGCTCGACGATGACCAGCCCGTGATTTTTATCCGCGCTGCGTAGCGGCAGGATCTGGTAAGGCACGCCGGGCAGCGTGTCGGTGCCGGCGCCGGCAGGTAACCCCTTATCGAAACTCCAGCGGGCAATCGCTTCATCCCAGGGCGTCATCCCCGAAGGGGAGGTCAGCGGGCGAAGGCGCCCCTGTTCGTCGGGGAGCAAAATCAGGTTGCTGGCATGAAAGGTCGAACGGATAAACTGCTCGCTGGTCTGCACGATATCCCGCTGCGTGCGGCCAACCGCCAGCGATTTTGACATTTCATACAGATGGCGCGTGCGCTGTTCGCGATAGCGGGCAATGCGTGCCTGGTAGCGCACGCCTGCCGTCAGATTCCCGATCACCAGCCCGACGGTAAGCATTACGGCAAAGGTCAGAATGTACTGCACGTCCGAGACAGCAAGCGTCCCGCGCGGAGCGATAAAGAAGAGATCGAAGCTGATGACGTTGATCACCGTCGCCAGCACCGACGGCCAGCGGCCATAAAAGAGCGCGACCACAACGACGCCCAGCAGATAAATCATGACCAGATTGGCGGCGTCGAAGGCGATGAGCCACTGGCTGGCAATCACCGTAATCAGGGCGCAGAGGACCACGGCCACCAGGCAGCCCCGGATCTGAATGCGCCATTTATCGCCAAAGGTGCGAGCGTCCGGCGTACGGTTGGGCAGGGGGGCGGGCTTGTCATCCAGCGCGACGATGACTAAATCAAGATCCGGCGCGCGGCGGGCCAGCCTGTCGGCAAAAGATTCGCGGCTAAACCAGCGGCGATGCTGGCGACGTCCAATCACAATCTTGCCCAGGTTATGCTCGCGCGCGTAGCGCAGAATGGCTTTATCTTCCTGCGGATCGGACAGAGTTGCGGTTTCGGCGCCCAGCTCCTGCGCCAGCCGCAGTGCGCTCAAAATGGCGCGACGCTGATTTTCCGGCAGGCCATGCAGCTGCGGCGTTTCGACGTAGACCGCATGCCAGACGCTGCCAAACTTCGCTGCAAGCCGGGCGGCGGTGCGAACCAGTTTTTCGTTGCCACTGCCGTGACCAATGCATAACAGAATGGCGTCCCGCGTGTGCCAGACGCGCTCTTGTCCCTGAAGGTCCCGCCAGGCGCGCATCTGGTCATCAACGCGATCGGCGGTGCGGCGCAGGGCCAGCTCGCGCAGGGCAATCAGGTTTCCTTTGCGGAAAAAATGTTCGATGGCGCGTTCAGCCTGGCCGGCAATATACACTTTGCCTTCGTGCAGGCGCTGACGCAGATCGTCCGGCGGCAGGTCAACCAGTACGACTTCATCGGCAGAATCAAAAAACGGATCGGGGACGGTTTCCCGCACCTGGATACCGGTTACGCCGCTCACTACGTCGTTCAGGCTTTCCAGATGCTGAACATTCACCGTGGTGAAGACGTCAATGCCTGCCTCAAGCAGCTCCTCAACATCCTGCCAGCGCTTCGGATGGCGGGAGCCTGGCGCATTGCTGTGCGCCAGTTCGTCCATCAGGATCAGGGCAGGGCGGCGGGCGAGGGCGGCATCAAGATCAAACTCAGTGACCAGCCGCCCGCGATGGCTGATACGCTGGGGCGGCTGCGTCGCCAGCCCCGTCAGTAGCGCAGCCGTCTCTTTGCGACCGTGGGTTTCCACCACGCCGATGAGAATATCAAGCCCCTGCGCCCGAAGCCGCTGGGCTTCCGTCAGCATGGCGAAGGTTTTCCCGACGCCCGCGCAGGCGCCGAAGAAAATTTTCAGCTTGCCGCGATGGGCTTCAGCCGTCTGTTCAAGCAGCCTGTCCGGATCCGGGCGCATGGGCTCGTCGGTCATTTAGTTCTTCCTTAGCGCATCCAGCGCCAGATTCAGCTCAACAATGTTCACTACCGGCATGCCGATGAAGCTGACCAGCGGCTTTTGCGTATGTTCTGCGACCAGCTGGCTCACCTGATCGACGGTCAGCTGACGGGCGGCGGCCACGCGTGGGATCTGCCAGACCACCGCGTCCGGCGTCAGGCTGTAATCCAGCCCGCTCGCGGAAGCGGTGACCAGCTCAACCGGCACCTCACGGCTGGCCTGCGGATTCGCGGCGCGCAGGGCGGCAACGCGTTCAGCAACGGCTTTGTCCAGGTCAGGATTACTGCCAGCCAGATTGCTGCCGCCGGAGGCCATTGGATTATACGGGCTTTCCGCAGTGGCGGAAGGGCGTCCCTGGAAGTAGCGCGGGTCCGTAAAGTTCTGCCCAATCAGCCGCGAGCCGCGGTTTTCACCGTTCTGGATAATCAGCGAGCCGTTGGCCTGGTCCTCAAACCACCACCGGCCCAGCGCGGTAGTCATCAGCGGGTAAAGCCCGCCGGTAATCAGAGACAGCAGAATAAACAACAGTATAGCGGGACGTAACATCGTCATTGGATCCACCTTTTAAACCAGCCCGAACAGCGTTAACAACATGTCGATAACTTTGATCCCAATAAAGGGCACCACCAGCCCACCCAGACCGTAAATCCACAGGTTACGGCGCAGCATGGCGGCGGCCGTCAGCGGCTTATAGCTCACCCCTTTCAGCGCCAGCGGAATAAGAAAGACAATAATCAGCGCGTTGAAGATCACCGCGCTCAGAATGGCCGAGGCCGGAGAGTGCAGGTGCATCACGTTCAGGGCATTCAGCTGCGGGTAGGTTGCCGCAAACGCCGCCGGGATGATGGCGAAATACTTCGCCACGTCGTTGGCGATACTGAACGTGGTCAGCGAGCCGCGCGTCATCAGCATCTGCTTCCCGATATGCACCACCTCGATCAGTTTGGTCGGGTTCGAGTCGAGATCCACCATGTTGCCCGCCTCTTTTGCCGCCTGGGTACCGGAGTTCATCGCCACCGCCACGTCGGCCTGCGCCAGCGCCGGGGCGTCGTTGGTGCCGTCGCCGGTCATCGCCACCAGACGGCCTTCCGCCTGATACTGGCGAATGAGCGCCAGCTTCGCTTCCGGCGTCGCTTCAGAAAGGAAATCATCCACGCCCGCTTCGGCGGCAATGGCCGCCGCAGTCAGACGGTTATCCCCGGTGATCATCACCGTTTTGATCCCCATCTTACGCATCTGGGCGAAACGCTCTTTAATACCGCCTTTAACGATATCCTTCAGGGCGATAACCCCCAGAACGCTTGCACCTTCCGCCACCACCAGCGGGGTTGCCCCCTGACGCGCCACGCTTTCCACCAGATGGTCGACTTCCGGGGGGAAGTGTCCATTATTGGCTTCAATATGACGGCGAATGGCATCAACGGACCCTTTACGGATCATCCGGTCCTGAATGTTAATTCCGCTCATGCGGGTTTGCGCCTTAAAGGGAACGAACGTGGCGTGCAGGCTCTGAACGTCGCGCTGGCGCAGGTTAAAGCGCTGCTTGGCGAGGATCACGATACTGCGGCCTTCCGGCGTTTCATCGGCCAGCGAGGAAAGCTGCGCCGCGTCAGCCAGCGTTTTTTCATCCACGCCGGGAGCAGGTAGAAAGTCAGAGGCCTGACGATTGCCCAGGGTAATGGTCCCGGTTTTATCCAGCAGCAGTACGTCTACGTCACCCGCCGCTTCAACGGCGCGTCCGCTGGTGGCGATGACGTTCGCGCCCAGCATCCGGCTCATCCCCGCCACGCCAATCGCGGAAAGCAGGCCGCCGATAGTGGTGGGGATCAGACAGACCAGCAGGGCGATCAGTACGGTGATGCTGACCGCTGTACCGCCGTAGGCAGAGAAGGGCCACAGTGTCGCCGTTGCCAGCAGGAAGACAATGGTGAGCGCCACCAGCAGAATGGTCAGGGCGATCTCGTTCGGCGTTTTACGACGCTGTGCGCCTTCCACCATGGCGATCATCCGGTCGAGAAAGGTTTCGCCCGGGTTAACGCTGCACTGGATCACCAGCCAGTCGGAAAGAATGCGCGTTCCGCCGGTAACTGAGGCGAAATCTCCGCCCGACTCACGGATCACCGGTGCGGATTCCCCGGTAATGGCGCTTTCGTCTACCGACGCGCCGCCCTCGATCACCTCCCCGTCGCAGGGGATGATGTCGCCAGCTTCCACCAGCACCACGTCACCTTTACGCAGCTCATCCGCCGGAACGTGGTCCATCTGCGCGCCGTATTTAGGTTCGCGTAATTTGCGCGCAAAGGCGGTTTTTTTTACCCCTTTCAGGCTGTTGGCCTGCGCCTTGCTGCGGCCTTCCGCCAGCGCTTCGGCAAAGTTGGCGAACAGCACGGTAAACCACAGCCACAGGCTGATGGCGGCGGTAAAGGTTGCATTCCCTGAAAGGTGTCCCGTTCCCATGGCAATCGCCAGTGCGGTGGTGAGTAAACTTCCAGTCCAGACAATAAACATCACCGGGTTGTGCCACTGCACGCGCGGGCTCAGTTTTTTTACCGCATCCATGAGGGCCTGACGAACTAACGTCGGTTCGAGCAGGGCCAGTTGTTTACGACTCATGACAAATTCTCCGCAAAATCAGCGTAAAGAGAGATATTCCGCAACCGGGCCTAACGCGAGGGCGGGGATAAAGGTCAGGGCGCCCACCAGCAGAACGGTGCCAATCAGCAGGCCGACGAACAGCGCGCCGTGAGTCGGTAACGTACCGGTGGTGGTCGGCTGGATCTTCTTATTCACCAGTGTTCCCGCGATCGCCATGACGGGAATAATCACGCCGAAACGACCGACGAACATGCAGAACGCCAGCAGACAGTTCCAGAACGGCGAGTTGGCGCTTAACCCTGCAAAGGCGCTGCCGTTGTTGTTGGCGGCAGACGAAACGGCGTAAAGCACTTCGCTAAAGCCGTGAATGCCCGGGTTAAAGATGCCGCTGCGCCCGGCGTCGGTCATCAGCGCCAGCGCGGTACCGAGCAGCACAAGGGCGGGGGTGACCAGAATTGCCAGCGCGGTTAATTTCATTTCACGGACGTCGATTTTTTTGCCGAGATACTCCGGCGTGCGGCCGATCATTAGCCCGGCGATAAACACGGCGAGCAGAACGAACAACAGCATGCCGTACAGCCCTGAGCCGACCCCACCGAAGACCACTTCGCCAATCTGCATCAGCCACATCGGGATCATGCCGCCGAGCGCGGTGAAAGAGTCATGCATGGCGTTCACCGCCCCGCAGGAGGCCGCCGTGGTGACCACCGCATAGAGGCTGCTGGCAAGAATGCCGAAGCGGCTCTCTTTGCCTTCCAGGTTGATATTGCTGTTAGCCCCCAGCTGCATGAAGTGGCTGTTGCCGTTCCATTCGGCCCACATCACCAGTGCAACGCAGACCACGAAGATCAACGACATCGCCCACAGCAGCGTACGTCCCTGGCGGCGATCGTTAACCACATCGCCAAAGGCGAAGCAGAGCGCGGCGGGGATCAGGAAGATCGCCAGCATCTGTACAAAATTGGTTAATGCCGTTGGGTTTTCAAACGGATGCGATGAGTTGGCGTTGAAGAAGCCGCCGCCGTTGGTGCCCAGCATCTTGATCGCTTCCTGCGACGCCACCGGCCCCATTGGCAGGAGTTCCCTGGCCCCTTCAAGCGAGGTGTAAGGGGTATAAGGCAGCAGGTTTTGCAGAGTGCCTTGCTGAATAAAGAACAGGGCAATAATCAGCGCAACAGGCACCAGGATCCAAAGGGTGATGCGCGTAACATCAACCCAGGCGTTGCCGAGGGTGCTGACATTCTGACGGGCAAACGCGCGCGTCAGGGCGAAGATCACCGCGATACCGCTGGCCGCAGAAAGAAAGTTTTGCACGGTTAACCCGGCCATCTGGCTGAAGTAGCTGAGCGTGGTTTCACCGGCGTAAGACTGCCAGTTGGTGTTGGTGACAAAGCTGACCGCCGTGTTCAGCGCCAGATGCCAGGATAAACCCGGTAACTGCTGCGGGTTCAACGGCAGACTGCCCTGGAGCATGAGCAGCGTAAAGAGGGCAATAAGCCCCAGGATATTCAGAAGCAGTATCGCCATCAGGTACTGGCGCCAGTTCATTTCCCGGTCGCTGATACCTGAAATGCACCAGAGCACGTTTTCAATATTTCGCGTGCCCGGCAATGGCACGTTGTTTATCAGACGCGCCAGCGCTGTTCCCAGCGGCCTGGCGAGCACAAACAGCACCAGTAAAAAGCTGGCAATAAGCAAAAACGCCTGAGCAGCCATCAGAATGCCTCCGCATTAATCAGGGCATAAATCAGATAACCCAATAACAGGAACACCAGCACGATGCCGGCAATCAGACCTGCACTCACAATCCACCTCCGGGTGACTTTTGTTGTTGTGCTAACGGTAAGATTTACGGCGCAAAGATTTCGCAAAAATCAGAAGGGCAGGTGTAAAAAAAGTATAAAAAAGGGAAAAGACCACAATTTAACTATTGGTAAGTAAACTGTTAACTTTTTTGTAACTTAATTACAGGCGGGAATGTAAATATTCACGAAATGGATGAAAATAAGTGGTCGGATGAGTAGTAAAATTACAAACAAAGCGGTATTATTTTAACCAGGTCACAGATTTCACATTTTCCGGAGACGGTTTCCGGCCAACTACAGGGGAGAAAAATATGGATCTTTATAAAGAGTTTCCGGCTCATATCATTTTCATGCGTCGCACTTTCGCCGTAGTGGCTGGCGTGCTGGCCCTGCCGGTGATGCTGTTCTGGAAAGATCGCGCACGTTTCTACAGTTACCTGCACCGCGTCTGGGCGAAAACCAGCGAGAAGCCGGTGTGGATGGATCAGGCCGAAAAAGCAACCTGCGATTTCTACTGATACGGTGTGACATCGTAGCCATAAAAAAACCGCCTACAGCAAAGTGGCGGTTTTTTTGTCCCTCGGGATTCGCGGTCCGTTGGGTAATCTTGCAGCCCCTACCCGGGATTTTTATCATACCCTTCTTTAAAAAGTTCGCAATCCGCTTCACCTTTATAAATTCCTAATTTTACTGAAATAACTTACTTTTGGCGTTGGTGTTAATTATGATGCCACGTCCCTTTCCGCCATCTCGCAAATGGGCATCGGTCCTGGGAAAGGTGTATCCATAGCCGTAAAGCAGCCCGCCTACCCGGGCTTGTGTCCACCGATTTATCACCGGTGGTGATAGGTGGAGCGGTTAGCAGCAGGGACCGCATAGTGAAACGCTATTTATGCATTGCGTTCATTGTCGCCAGCGTACTCGTTGTAAAGTGTGATAAACCGGATGTGTTTATTGCCTTTACCCCGATAGCGCAGGACAAGTAGCGTTAAGGCCGCCTCGGGCGGCCTTTTTTATTTCATCCCGTCTACACTTCATGGCAAAGTAGTTCAATGCATGCCTTTTTCCTTTTACGGCATGCCCTTACGGACATAATGGACAATTGCCTGGAGTTTTATGCCCACCCATCTGGTTTGGTTTCGCGCGGATTTACGCATTCACGACAACTTCGCTCTCGCGGCGGCCTGCCGCGCTAAAGACGCGAATGTGCTGGCCCTGTTTATCGCCACGCCTGAACAGTGGCGGCAGCATGACATGGCGCCCCGGCAAGCGGCATTACTCAGCGCGTATCTGAATGACCTGCAATATTCACTGGCTGAAAAAGGCATTCCGCTGATCTATAAAGAGGCCCATGATTTTGCCGCGCAGCGCCAGACGGTGCAGGCGATCTGCCAGCAGCACGCAGTAACGCATCTTTATTACAACTATCAGTATGAATTCAACGAGCAACAGCGGGATCGTCAGCTGGAGAAAACCCTTGCGGGCGTGGTCTGTGAAGGCTTTGATGACAGCGTGATGCTCGCCCCTGGCAGCGTAATGACCGGCAGTCACGAGATGTATAAAGTTTTCACGCCGTTTAAAAATGCCTTTATCAAACGCCTGAAAGAGGGGCTGCCTGAGTGCGTTACCGCCCCGGCCGTGAGAGGGGAAACGATAACGGATCTGCCTGAGATCAGGCTGAATTATCCTCAGCAGTCGTTCGATGAAACACTATTCCCCGCCAGCGAGAAAGCGGCCATCGCCCGGTTGCGTCAGTTCTGCGCGCAGGGGGCGGCGGAGTACGAGGCGCGTCGGGATTTTCCAGCGATTGAGGGCACCAGTCGCTTGTCGGCCTGTTTAGCGCTGGGCGCGCTCTCTCCGCGCCAGTGTTTACATCGCCTGCTGGCGGAACAGCCTCAGGCCTTAGACGGGGGGGCGGGCGCAGTGTGGCTGAACGAACTGATCTGGCGTGAGTTTTATCGCCATCTGATGACGTATCATCCTGATTTGTGTAAACATCGGCCCTTTATTCACTGGACCGAACAGGTACAGTGGCAGTCGAATGAGAAGCTGCTTAAGGCATGGCAGCATGGGCTCACCGGCTTCCCGATTGTTGATGCGGCTATGCGGCAGCTCAATGAAACCGGGTGGATGCATAACCGTCTGCGTATGATTACCGCCAGCTTCCTGGTGAAGGATCTGCTTATCGACTGGCGAACCGGAGAGCGTTATTTTATCTCTCAGCTAATCGATGGCGATCTGGCGGCGAATAACGGCGGCTGGCAGTGGGCGGCCTCCACCGGAACGGATGCGGCTCCCTATTTTCGGATCTTCAATCCGACCACGCAGGGGCAACGATTTGATGCCGACGGCGAGTTTATCCGTCGCTGGCTGCCTGAGCTTAAGGATGTCCCCGCCAAAGCCATTCATGAACCCTGGGTATGGGCGGATAAACAGCGTGTTACCCTGAATTATCCCCGTCCCATTGTCGACCATAAACAGGCGCGCGTCGCCACGCTGGCGGCGTACGAAGCCGCCCGAAAAGTTTGAGAGAATGATGATGAAAAACAGTGAACTGGAACGCCTGATTAACGAAAAACTCAATACGGCGTCGTTTAGCGACTACGGCCCGAATGGCTTGCAGGTGGAGGGGCGCGAGACGGTGCAAAAAATCATCACCGGCGTAACGGCAAGCCAGGCGCTGCTGGATGAGGCGGTGCGTCAGGAAGCCGATGCGGTGATTGTCCACCACGGTTATTTCTGGAAAAACGAATCACCGATTATTCGCGGCATGAAGCGCAACCGACTCAAAACGCTGCTGGCGAATGATATCAACCTGTACGGTTATCACCTGCCGCTCGATGCGCATCCTGAGCTGGGGAATAACGTTCAGCTTGCGCAGCTGCTGGGGATTACCGTGATGGGTGAAATTGAACCCCTGGTGCCGTGGGGCGAACTGTCGATGCCAGTTCCGGGTCTGGAGCTGGCATCGTGGATCGAAGCGCGCCTGGGGCGTCGTCCGCTGTGGTGCGGCGACACCGGGCCGGATACCGTGAAGCGCGTGGCATGGTGCACCGGCGGCGGCCAGGGCTTTATTGACAGCGCGGCGCGTTTTGGTGTCGACGCCTTCATTACCGGTGAAGTCTCCGAGCAGACCATTCACTCAGCCCGTGAACAAGGCCTGCATTTTTACGCGGCGGGCCACCACGCCACCGAGCGTGGCGGCATCCGCGCCCTCAGCGAGTGGCTGACGGAAAATACCGATCTGGATGTGACGTTTATTGATATCCCTAATCCGGCCTGATGAGAGGTAGTTAAGTGCAGCGAGCGCGTTGTTATCTTCTGGGTGAAACCGCGGTAGTTCTGGAGCTTGAGCCTCCGGTGACGCTTGCCACGCAAAAGCGTATCTGGCGTCTGGCTCAGCGACTGCCCGAGCTACCCGGCGTGGTTGAAGCTATTCCGGGTATGAATAATATCACCGTGGTGCTGCGTGATCCGCACACGGGGGCGCTGGATGCCATTGAGCGTCTGCAACGCTGGTGGGAGGAGAGCGAGGCGCTGGAGCCGGAATCGCGGACGATTGAGATCCCGGTTGTCTATGGCGGCAAGGGAGGTCCCGACCTTGGCGTGGTGGCCGAACACTGTGGATTAACGGAGAAGCAGGTTGTGGAGCTGCATAGCTCAGTCGACTATGTTGTCTGGTTTTTGGGATTTCAGCCGGGTTTCCCCTATCTGGGCGGGTTATCGCCCCAGCTGCATACGCCGCGCCGGGCTGAGCCGCGCCTGAGCGTACCGGCGGGCAGCGTGGCGATTGGTGGCGAGCAAACGGGAATTTATCCGCTCGCCTCACCGGGAGGCTGGCAGCTGATTGGGCACACGTCCACGCCGTTATTTGAACCAGGCCAGGACGCGCCCATACTCCTGCGTCCGGGGGATACCCTGCGCTTTATCCCGCAAAAGGAGGGGATATGTTAACGCTTATTCGCGCAGGGCTTTACACCTCGGTACAGGATGCCGGGCGTTTTGGGCTGCGTCAGTCAGGCGTGAGCTACTGCGGCGCGCTCGATCGCCCTTCGCTGGAGATTGCCAACCTGCTGGTAGGTAACGCAGGCAGCACGGCGGCGTTAGAAATTACGCTGGGCCAGTGCGTGATTGAGTTTGGTCAGGAAACCTGGTTTGCCTTAACTGGTGCGGGCTGTGACGCGACGCTGGACGGCAAAGCGGTGTGGACCGGCTGGCGCCTGCGGGCGAAGGCCGGGCAGCGTCTGACCCTCAAGCGTCCTCTGCACGGCGTGCGCAGCTATCTTGCGGTGGCGGGGGGGATCGACGTGCCGGAGGTGCTGGGCTCATCCAGCACCGACCAGAAAGCGGGAATGGGCGGCCATGAAGGGCGGCTGCTGCGCGACGGCGATCGTCTGCGAATAAAGACCTCAACGCGCCATTTCACCACCACGCAGGGCGTGAAACAGCTGCTGTGGGGGAACGTGATCCGCGCCTTACCGGGGCCGGAATATCAGGAGTTTGATGAAGCCGCGAAAGAGTCTTTCTGGCGCTCGCCGTGGAAGATCAGCCCGCAGAGTAACCGCATGGGTTACCGGCTTCAGGGCCAGCCGCTGACCCGCACGACTGACCGGGAGCTGCTTTCCCATGGTCTGTTGCCGGGGGTGATTCAGGTGCCGGGCAACGGGCAGCCCATCGTACTGATGAACGATGCGCAAACCACGGGGGGATATCCGCGTATTGCCTGCATTATCGAAGCGGATCGCTACCATCTGGCGCAAATTCCTCTCGGTCAGCCCATTCATTTTGTGCAGTGTTCGCTGGAGGAGGCGCTGAAAGCCCGGCAGGATCAGCAGCGTTATCTCGAACAGCTGGCGTGGAGGCTCGATGGTAAAGATTGATTTAAACGCCGATCTGGGGGAGGGCAGCAGCGCCGATGCAGCGCTGATGACGCTGGTCTCCTCGGTGAACATCGCCTGCGGGTTTCATGCCGGCGATGCGCAGACCATGCTGGCGAGCGTGCGCAATGCCATGAAAAACGGCGTGGCGATTGGCGCTCACCCCAGCTTTCCCGACCGGGAAAACTTTGGCCGCACGGCGATGGATCTGCCCCCTGAGACGGTTTACGCGCAAATGCTCTACCAGATCGGCGCGCTGGAGGCGATAGTGCGCGCTGAGAATGGCGTGTTGCGCCACGTCAAGCCGCACGGCATGCTCTATAACCAGGCGGCGAAAGATCCTGCGCTGGCGGATGCCATTGCCCGCGCGGTGCGGGACTGTAATCCGCAACTGATTCTGGTAGGCCTGGCGGGAAGCGAGCTTATTCGTGCCGGAGAACGGCTGGGGCTGACTACGCGGCAGGAAGTGTTTGCCGATCGGGGATACCTGCCGGACGGTAGTCTGGTTCCACGTACGCAGGCCGGTGCGCTGATTACCGATGAAGGTAAAGCGCTGGCGCAGACGCTGGAGATGGTGCGCTTCGGGCGAGTAACCTCAACGGAGGGGACAACGGCAAACGTTCAGGCTGATACGGTGTGCTTACACGGTGACGGCGAGCATGCTCTCCAGTTTGCGCGACGCCTGCGGATGGCGTTCTCGGAAGAGGGCATTGTTGTCAGCGCAGAATAATTATGAAAGGACAATAACATGCCAGAAGGTCCGGAGATCCGCCGCGCGGCGGATAGCCTGGAGGCGGCGATAAAGGGCAAACCTCTGACACACGTCTGGTTTGCCTTTCCTCAACTCAAGTCGTTTGAATCGCAGCTGGTGGGACAGACGGTAACCCACATTGAAACGCGCGGCAAAGCGTTACTCACCCACTTTTCCCATAACCTGACGTTATATAGCCATAATCAGCTTTACGGCGTCTGGCGGGTGGTGGAGGCGGACGAGCAGCCGCAAACGACCCGCGTGCTGCGCGTGCGGCTACAAACGGAGGATAAGGCGATCCTGCTCTACAGCGCCTCTGATATCGAAATGTTAACGCCGGAGCAACTGCTGACGCATCCGTTCTTACAGCGGGTCGGGCCGGACGTGCTCGACATGCGTCTGACGGCAAGCGATGTGAAAGCCCGGTTGTTATCCCCCACATTCCGCAACCGGCAGTTTTCCGGGCTGTTGCTCGATCAAGCATTTCTGGCGGGGCTGGGAAACTACCTGCGGGTGGAGATCCTCTGGGAAGTGGGGCTGGCGCCGCAGCACAAAGCGTCGCAGCTGAGCGATGAACAGCTGGAGGCGCTGTCGCACGCGTTACTGGATATTCCACGGCTGTCGTACAACACGCGCGGCCTGGTGGATGAGAACAAGCATCACGGGGCATTGTTCCACTTCAGGGTGTTTCATCGGGCGGGTAAAAAGTGCGAGCGGTGCGGCGGGGTGATTGAGAAGGCGACGATCTCTTCCAGACCGTTTTACTGGTGCCCGAACTGTCAGAAATAATAAAGCCGGGTGGCGGAGGTAAAAGCAAAACGGCAACGAAAGTTGCCGTTTTTAATGGTTTCACCCTCTCCCTGTGGGAGAGGGCCGGGGTGAGGGCATCAGGCCGCACCCAACGTCTGTTAGCGCTTCAGATCAGACTTAAAATCACGCTGCTCGTAGCCGGTATACAGCTGACGAGGACGGGCGATTTTCATGCCTTCGCTGTGCATTTCGTTCCAGTGCGCAATCCAGCCCACGGTACGCGCCATGGCGAAGATTACGGTGAACATGGAAGACGGAATACCCATCGCTTTCAGAATAATGCCAGAGTAGAAATCGACGTTCGGGTAGAGTTTCTTCTCGATGAAGTACGGGTCGTTCAGCGCGATGTGTTCCAGCTCCATCGCCACTTCCAGCAGATCATCTTTGGTGCCCAGCTCTTTCAGCACTTCATGGCAGGTCTCACGCATGACGGTCGCGCGCGGGTCGTAGTTTTTGTAAACACGATGACCGAAGCCCATCAGACGGAAGGAATCATTCTTGTCTTTTGCGCGGCGCACGAACTCTGGAATGTGCTCAACGGAGCTGATCTCTTCCAGCATCTTCAGTGCTGCTTCGTTCGCGCCGCCGTGCGCCGGTCCCCACAGGGAGGCGATGCCCGCCGCGATACAGGCGAACGGGTTCGCGCCTGAAGAGCCCGCGGTACGGACGGTAGAGGTCGAGGCGTTCTGTTCGTGGTCAGCGTGCAGGATCAGAATACGGTCCATCGCGCGTTCCAGCACCGGGTTCACTTCGTACTCTTCGCACGGCGTGGAGAACATCATGCGCAGGAAGTTACCCGCGTAGGAGAGGTCGTTGCGTGGGTACACAAACGGCTGACCGATAGAGTATTTGTAACACATTGCCGCCATGGTAGGCATTTTGGACAGCAGACGGAACGCCGCGATATCACGGTGACGTGGGTTATTCACGTCCAGAGAATCGTGGTAGAACGCCGCCAGCGCACCGGTAATACCGCACATGACCGCCATCGGATGAGAGTCACGACGGAACGCATGGAACAGACGGGTAATCTGCTCATGGATCATGGTGTGACGGGTCACGGTGGTTTTAAATTCATCGTACTGGGCCTGCGTCGGTTTTTCGCCGTTCAGCAGGATGTAGCACACTTCCAGATAGTTGGATTCGGTGGCTAACTGATCGATGGGGAAGCCGCGATGGAGCAGGATACCTTCATCACCGTCAATGTAGGTGATTTTGGATTCGCAAGATGCGGTGGAGGTGAATCCAGGGTCAAAGGTGAATACCCCTTTGGAACCCAGCGTACGGATATCAATAACATCCTGACCGAGCGTGCCTTTTAGCACATCCAGTTCAATAGCATCATCACCATTTAGGGTGAGTTTTGCCTTTGTATCAGCCATTTACGGTCTCCTTAGCGCCTTATGCTTAAGACTGCGCTTTACCGGATTTGCTTTCAGCTGTTAATCATCGTTACCAGATTGTTATTTGGCTTACCGCTCAGCTCACGAGGAGAAACCAGGGTACAGAGCTATGGCGCCTTGCAGGTAAACGAATGAAATATCAGTGAAACAACAGCAAATCAGCGTTTTTGCAGTCCGAATTATTCAAACCTGTATATCACTAATAACTGTCCTGATAACTTCGGTCAATACCATCACACTGTTACATAACTATTTGTCAGGTGAAAGAGAGACCTCATAACTTTTGCGCATTATATGCCTTTTCTGATGACGTTTGTAACAATATTGTTTAACATTTGTCAAATCAGATGATTAAAAATTAAAAAGATGTTGTTATCGTGACCCCGATCACTGTTCCAGAGAAAACCCAACAAACTGTATGTAGGTTAATTGTAATGATTTTGTGAACGGCCTATACTGCCGCCAGGTCTCCGGAACACCCTGCAATCCCGAGCCACCCAGCGTTGTAACGTGTCGTTTTAGCATTTGGAAGCAATGTTTTGCATGACGCGCAGTTATAGAAAAGGAACGCTGTCTGACCCGCATCGCAGTCCGGAGGAAGGAAACAATAAGAACAGCATGTGGGCGTTATTCATGATAAGAAATGTGAAAAAACAAAGACCTGTCAATCTGGATCTCAAAACGATCCGATTCCCTGTAACAGCAATAGCGTCCATTCTGCACCGTGTTTCTGGTGTGATTACGTTTGTGGCGGTCGGTATCTTGCTGTGGTTACTGGGAACAAGCCTCTCATCCCCTGAAGGATTCCTCCAGGCCTCAGCCATTATGAACAGCTTCTTCGTGAAATTTATCATGTGGGGTATTCTGACCGCGCTGGCCTATCACGTGGTTGGCGGCGTTCGCCATATGCTGATGGACTTTGGCTACCTGGAAGAGACGTTCGAGGCCGGTAAACGTACCGCTAACATTTCATTTGTGATCACTGTCGTGCTTTCACTTCTCGCAGGAGTTCTCGTATGGTAAGCAACGCCTCCGCATTAGGACGCAACGGCGTACATGACTTCATCCTGGTCCGTGCTACCGCCATCGTTCTCACCCTTTACATCATCTATATGATCGGTTTCTTCGCGACCAGCGGGACGCTGACGTGGGAAATCTGGAGTGGTTTCTTCGGATCGGCCTTCACCAAAGTGTTCACCCTGCTGGCCCTGTTCTCCATCCTTATTCATGCCTGGATTGGCATGTGGCAGGTGTTGACCGATTACGTTAAACCGCTGGCGATTCGCCTTCCGCTGCAACTGATTATTGTTGTTGCTCTGCTGGTTTACGTCATTTATGGATTTGTTGTGGTGTGGGGTGTGTAATGAAACTGCCAGTCAGAGAATTTGATGCTGTTGTGATTGGTGCGGGTGGCGCAGGTATGCGCGCCGCACTGCAAATTTCCCAGAGCGGCCAGACCTGTGCGCTGCTCTCTAAAGTATTCCCGACCCGTTCCCACACTGTGTCTGCGCAGGGCGGTATCACCGTTGCGCTGGGTAATTCCCATGAAGATAACTGGGAATGGCACATGTACGATACGGTAAAAGGTTCCGATTACATCGGTGACCAGGATGCCATCGAATATATGTGTAAAACCGGCCCGGAAGCGATTCTGGAGCTGGACCACATGGGTCTGCCGTTCTCCCGTCTGGAAAATGGCACCATCTATCAGCGTCCGTTTGGCGGCCAGTCGAAAAACTTCGGCGGCGAGCAGGCGGCACGTACCGCAGCGGCGGCTGACCGTACCGGCCACGCGCTGCTGCACACGCTCTATCAGCAGAACCTGAAAAACCACACCACCATCTTCTCTGAGTGGTATGCGCTGGATCTGGTGAAAAACGCCGATGGCGCCGTGGTGGGTTGTACCGCCCTGTGCATCGAAACCGGTGAGGTGGTCTACTTCAAAGCCCGCGCAACCGTGCTGGCGACCGGCGGCGCAGGCCGTATCTATCAGTCTACTACCAATGCCCATATCAACACCGGTGACGGCGTTGGGATGGCGATCCGCGCTGGCGTGCCGGTGCAGGACATGGAGATGTGGCAGTTCCACCCAACCGGTATCGCCGGTGCGGGCGTACTGGTGACAGAAGGCTGCCGTGGTGAAGGCGGCTATCTGCTGAACAAACATGGCGAGCGCTTCATGGAGCGTTATGCGCCAAACGCGAAAGACCTGGCGGGCCGTGACGTGGTGGCGCGTTCCATCATGATCGAAATCCGTGAAGGCCGCGGCTGTGACGGCCCTTGGGGTCCACACGCGAAGCTGAAACTCGACCATCTGGGTAAAGAAGTGCTGGAATCCCGTCTGCCGGGCATTCTGGAGCTGTCCCGCACCTTCGCGCACGTCGACCCGGTGAAAGAGCCGATTCCGGTTATCCCAACCTGTCACTACATGATGGGTGGTATTCCGACCAAAGTGACCGGTCAGGCGCTGACCGTGAACGAGCAGGGCGAAGACGTGGTCATCCCTGGCCTGTTCGCGGTAGGCGAAATTGCCTGCGTATCCGTGCACGGCGCAAACCGTCTGGGCGGCAACTCCCTGCTGGACCTGGTGGTATTTGGTCGTGCGGTGGGTCTGCATCTCCAGGAGTCTATTGCCGAGCAGGGCGCGCTGCGTGATGCGACCGACGACGAAATCGATGCCTCTCTTGCGCGCCTCAACCGCTGGAACGGCAACCGTAACGGCGAAGATCCGGTGGAGATCCGTAAGGCGTTGCAGGAGTGTATGCAGCACAACTTCTCGGTATTCCGTGAAGGTGACGCGATGGCCAAAGGGCTTGAGCAGCTGAAAGCGATCCGCGAGCGTCTGAAAAATGCTCGTCTGGACGATACCTCCAGCGAGTTCAACACCCAGCGCGTGGAGTGCCTGGAGCTGGATAACCTGATGGAAACCGCGTTCGCCACTGCGATGTCGGCAAACTTCCGTACCGAAAGCCGTGGCGCCCATAGCCGCTTCGACTTCCCGGATCGTGATGACGAAAACTGGCTGTGCCATTCCCTGTATCTGCCAGAGTCGGAAACCATGACGCGTCGTAGCGTTAACATGGAACCGAAACTGCGTCCGGCGTTCCCGCCGAAGATTCGTACTTACTAATGCGGAGACAGGATAATGAAACTCGAATTCTCAGTTTATCGTTATAACCCGGATGTAGACGATGCTCCGCGTATGCAGGATTACACCCTCGAAGCGGAAGAAGGTCGTGACATGATGCTGCTGGATGCCTTAATCCAGCTGAAAGAGAAAGATCCTACGCTGTCGTTCCGCCGCTCCTGCCGTGAAGGGGTGTGTGGCTCTGACGGTGTAAACATGAACGGCAAAAACGGTCTGGCCTGTATCACGCCAATTTCAGCGCTACAGCGTCCTGGCCAGAAAATTGTGATCCGTCCTCTGCCTGGCCTGCCGGTCGTGCGTGATTTGGTGGTGGACATGGGGCAATTCTATGCACAATATGAGAAGATTAAGCCTTACTTATTGAATAATGGGCAAAATCCACCCGCTCGCGAGCACTTACAGTCTCCTGAGCAGCGTGAAAAACTCGATGGGTTGTACGAGTGTATTCTCTGTGCATGCTGTTCAACGTCATGCCCGTCATTCTGGTGGAACCCGGATAAATTTATCGGCCCTGCGGGTCTGCTGGCTGCCTATCGCTTCCTGATCGACAGCCGCGATACCGAAACCGAGAATCGTCTGGAAGGGCTAAGTGACGCTTTCAGCGTATTCCGCTGCCATAGCATCATGAACTGCGTCAGTGTGTGTCCTAAGGGGCTGAACCCGACGCGTGCCATCGGCCATATTAAGTCGATGTTGTTGCAGCGCAGTGCGTAAGTAACAACGCCGGATGGCGCTGCGCTTATCCGGCCTACGTAACAGTAGGCCCGGTAAGCGTAGCGTCACCGGGCAAATTGCAGAAACCTTTAAAAACTGCCAGATAAGTAAATAATCGAGACGTTCAGCGCGAGACAAGGCGCGGTTGAACGAATCCCCTGGAGCATAGTTGACTATGTGACTGGGGTGAGTGAAAGCCGCAACGCAGTCGCAGCCGGAACGACGAAGATTATTTAGACAGTTTCTAAAGGTTCCTTCGCGGGCCACAAAGAGCTCGCAGGTGAACCCCGGCACGTACACGTGGTGTGCGTGGTAGTTTCTACGGCGAAAGTAAGCATAAAAATGCTTAAGGGATCACGATGCAGAACGGCGCAATGAAAGCCTGGCTGGACTCTTCTTACCTCTCTGGTTCAAACCAGAGCTGGATAGAACAGCTCTATGAAGACTTCTTAACCGATCCTGACTCAGTGGACGCAAACTGGCGTTCCATGTTCCAGCAGTTGCCTGGTACAGGGGTCAAACCGGATCAATTCCATTCAAAAACACGTGATTATTTCCGTCGTCTGGCGAAGGATGCCTCACGTTACTCTTCTGCGATTTCCGACCCTGACACCAATGCGAAGCAGGTTAAAGTCCTGCAACTTATCAACGCTTATCGCTTCCGTGGTCACCAGCATGCGAATCTCGATCCGCTGGGACTGTGGCAGCAGGAACGTGTAGCGGATCTTGATCCGGCTTATCACGATCTGACCGAGGCCGATTTCCAGGAAAGCTTTAACGTAGGTTCCTTTGCCATCGGCAAAGACACGATGAAGCTGGGCGATCTGATTGACGCGCTCAAGCAAACCTACTGCGGCTCCATCGGCGCGGAATATATGCACATTACCTCCACCGAAGAGAAACGCTGGATCCAGCAGCGTATCGAATCCGTGGCAGGTCACGCGAATTTCTCAGCAGAAGAGAAAAAACGTTTCCTCAGCGAACTGACCGCAGCGGAAGGCCTTGAGCGCTATCTGGGCGCGAAATTCCCTGGCGCAAAACGCTTCTCACTGGAGGGCGGCGATGCGTTAGTCCCGATGCTGAAAGAGCTGATTCGTCATGCCGGTAAGAGCGGCACGCGCGAAGTGGTGCTGGGCATGGCGCACCGTGGTCGCCTGAACGTGCTGGTTAACGTGCTAGGTAAAAAGCCGCAGGATCTGTTCGACGAATTTGCGGGTAAACATAAAGAGCACCTCGGCACCGGTGACGTGAAGTACCACATGGGCTTCTCGTCAGATATCGAAACCGAGGGCGGTCAGGTTCACCTGGCGCTGGCGTTTAACCCGTCGCACCTGGAAATCGTCAGCCCGGTGGTTATCGGTTCCGTGCGTGCGCGTCTGGATCGTCTGGACGAGCCGAGCAGCAATAAAGTGCTGCCAATCACCATTCACGGTGATGCGGCGGTCACAGGGCAGGGCGTGGTTCAGGAAACCCTGAACATGTCGAAAGCGCGTGGTTATGAAGTGGGCGGTACCGTTCGCATCGTAATCAACAACCAGGTGGGCTTCACCACCTCTAACCCGCTGGATGCGCGTTCCACCCCGTACTGCACCGACATCGGTAAAATGGTTCAGGCGCCAATTTTCCACGTTAACGCGGATGACCCGGAAGCCGTTGCTTTCGTTACCCGTCTGGCGCTGGACTTCCGTAACACCTTCAAGCGCGACGTGTTCATTGACCTCTTCTGCTACCGCCGTCACGGCCACAACGAAGCGGATGAGCCAAGTGCAACCCAGCCGCTGATGTACCAGAAAATCAAAAAACACCCGACGCCGCGTAAAATCTATGCTGACAAGCTGGAAAGCGAAAAAGTGGCGACGCTGGAAGATGCGACCGAAATGGTCAATCTTTATCGCGACGCGCTGGACGCGGGTGAATGCGTAGTGAAAGAGCTGCGTCCAATGAACATGCACTCCTTCACCTGGTCGCCGTACCTCAACCACGAGTGGGACGAGAGCTACCCGAACAAGGTTGAGATGAAGCGTTTGCAGGAGCTGGCTAAACGCATCAGCACCGTGCCGGAAGCGATCGAGATGCAGTCCCGCGTGGCCAAGATCTATGGCGATCGCCAGGCAATGGCGGCGGGTGAGAAGCTGTTCGACTGGGGCGGCGCGGAAACGCTGGCCTATGCGACGCTGGTTGACGAAGGTATTCCGGTTCGTCTGTCCGGTGAAGATGCGGGTCGTGGCACCTTCTTCCACCGTCATGCGGTTGTGCACAACCAGTCTAACGGTTCAACGTACACTCCGCTTCAGCACGTGCATAACGGTCAGGGCCAGTTCAAGGTCTGGGACTCCGTGCTGTCAGAAGAAGCGGTTCTGGCCTTCGAATACGGCTACGCCACCGCAGAACCCCGCACTCTGACCATCTGGGAAGCGCAGTTCGGTGACTTCGCCAACGGTGCGCAGGTCGTCATCGACCAGTTCATCTCCTCCGGTGAGCAGAAGTGGGGCCGTATGTGTGGTCTGGTGATGCTGCTGCCGCACGGCTACGAAGGACAGGGGCCGGAGCACTCCTCCGCGCGTCTGGAGCGTTATCTGCAACTCTGCGCCGAGCAGAATATGCAGGTTTGTGTGCCGTCCACTCCGGCTCAGGTTTACCACATGCTGCGTCGTCAGGCGCTGCGCGGTATGCGCCGTCCGCTGGTAGTCATGTCGCCAAAATCCCTGCTGCGCCATCCACTGGCGGTCTCCAGCCTGGAAGAGCTGGCAAACGGCACCTTCCTGCCGGCCATCGGTGAAATTGACGAGCTGGATCCGCAGGCCGTTAAGCGTGTCGTAATGTGTTCTGGTAAGGTTTATTACGACCTGCTGGAACAGCGCCGTAAGAACGATCAGAAAGATGTCGCCATCGTGCGTATCGAGCAGCTTTATCCGTTCCCGCATCAGGCGATGCAGGAAGTGCTGAAACAGTACGCTCACGTTCATGATTTTGTCTGGTGCCAGGAAGAGCCGCTCAACCAGGGCGCATGGTATTGCAGCCAGCATCATTTCCGTGAAGTGATTCCATTTGGGTCTGCCCTGCGTTATGCAGGTCGCCCGGCCTCCGCCTCTCCGGCGGTAGGGTATATGTCCGTTCACCAGAAGCAGCAACAAGATCTGGTCAATGACGCGCTGAACGTCGATTAATTAAAGGATACATAATGAGTAGCGTAGATATTCTTGTTCCCGACCTGCCTGAGTCCGTAGCAGATGCAACCGTCGCCACCTGGCACAAAAAACCAGGCGACGCGGTAACCCGTGACGAAGTGCTGGTAGAAATCGAAACTGACAAAGTGGTACTGGAAGTACCGGCTTCAGCGGATGGCATTCTGGATGCAGTCCTGGAAGATGAAGGTACGACCGTCACTTCTCGCCAGATCCTGGGTCGCCTGCGTGAAGGCAATAGCGCGGGCAAAGAGTCCAGCGCCAAATCTGAAGAGAAAGCGTCTACTCCGGCCCAGCGCCAGCAGGCGTCTCTGTCCGATCAGACCAACGACGCGCTCAGCCCGGCGATCCGTCGCCTGCTGGCTGAGCACAGCCTCGATCCGGCAGCCATCAAAGGCACCGGCGTGGGTGGCCGTCTGACGCGCGAAGACATCGACAAGCATCTGGCAAAAGCGCCTTCTGAGGCGAAAGCCCCTGCGGCAGCACCAGCGGCACAGCCAGCTCTGGGCGCACGTAGCGAAAAACGCGTGCCGATGACCCGCCTGCGTAAGCGCGTGGCCGAGCGTCTGCTGGAAGCGAAAAACTCCACCGCGATGCTGACCACCTTTAACGAAGTCAACATGAAGCCAATCATGGATCTGCGCAAGCAGTACGGTGACGCGTTTGAAAAACGTCACGGTATCCGTCTGGGCTTCATGTCCTTCTACGTGAAAGCGGTAGTTGAAGCGCTGAAACGCTACCCGGAAGTGAACGCGTCTATCGATGGCGATGACGTGGTTTACCACAACTACTTCGACGTCAGCATGGCGGTTTCTACCCCACGCGGCCTGGTCACCCCGGTTCTGCGTGACGTAGACACCCTGGGTATGGCTGACATTGAGAAGAAAATCAAAGAGCTGGCCGTGAAAGGCCGCGACGGCAAGCTGACCGTTGAGGATCTGACCGGCGGTAACTTCACCATTACCAACGGCGGCGTGTTCGGCTCGCTGATGTCTACCCCGATCATCAACCCGCCGCAGAGCGCGATCCTGGGTATGCACGCCATTAAAGATCGTCCAATGGCGGTAGACGGTAAAGTGGAGATCCTGCCGATGATGTACCTGGCGCTCTCTTACGATCACCGCCTGATCGACGGCCGCGAGTCCGTAGGCTTCCTGGTTGCCATTAAAGAGCTGCTGGAAGATCCAACGCGTCTGCTGCTGGACGTCTAGTTTTTGCAGTCTTGCCCGGCGGCGCGTTGCTTGCCGGGCCTACAAAGCACTACCTAACGATTACCTGAAGGATGGATAGAACACATGAACTTACATGAATATCAGGCCAAACAGCTGTTTGCCCGGTATGGCTTACCGGCTCCGGTGGGTTATGCCTGTACTACCCCGCGTGAAGCAGAAGAAGCCGCGTCTAAAATCGGTTCCGGCCCGTGGGTAGTTAAATGTCAGGTTCACGCTGGTGGCCGTGGTAAAGCGGGCGGTGTGAAGGTTGTTAAGAGCAAAGAAGAGATCCGTGCGTTTGCTGAACATTGGCTCGGCAAGCGTCTGGTAACCTACCAGACAGATGCGAACGGCCAGCCGGTTAACCAGATCCTGGTTGAAGCGGCAACCGACATCGCGAAAGAACTGTACCTCGGCGCAGTCGTAGACCGTAGCTCCCGTCGCGTGGTGTTCATGGCGTCTACCGAAGGCGGCGTGGAAATCGAAAAAGTGGCGGAAGAGACCCCGCACCTGATCCACAAAGTGGCTATCGATCCGCTGGCGGGCCCAATGCCTTACCAGGGTCGTGAGCTGGCGTTCAAACTGGGTCTGGAAGGCAAGCTGGTTCAGCAGTTCACCAAGATCTTCATGGGTCTGGCGACCATCTTCCTGGAGCGCGATCTGGCGCTGATCGAGATCAACCCGCTGGTGATCACCACTCAGGGCGACCTGATCTGCCTCGACGGCAAGCTGGGCGCTGACGGCAACGCGCTGTTCCGCCAGTCCGATCTGCGCGAAATGCGCGACCAGTCTCAGGAAGATCCGCGTGAAGCGCAGGCTGCACAGTGGGAACTGAACTATGTGGCGCTGGATGGCAACATCGGCTGCATGGTTAACGGTGCGGGCCTGGCAATGGGCACCATGGACATCGTTAAGCTGCACGGCGGTGAGCCAGCGAACTTCCTCGACGTGGGCGGTGGCGCAACTAAAGAGCGCGTAACCGAAGCGTTCAAAATCATTCTCTCTGACAGCAACGTGAAAGCGGTTCTGGTGAACATCTTCGGCGGTATCGTACGTTGCGACCTGATCGCCGACGGTATCATCGGCGCGGTAGAAGAAGTGGGCGTTAACGTTCCGGTTGTTGTACGTCTGGAAGGGAACAACGCTGAACTCGGCGCGAAAAAACTGGCTGACAGCGGCCTGAATATTATTGCAGCGAAAAGTCTGACGGATGCAGCTCAGCAGGTTGTTGCCGCAGTGGAGGGGAAATAATGTCCGTTTTAATTAATAAAGATACCAAGGTTATCTGCCAGGGCTTCACCGGTAGCCAGGGGACTTTCCACTCCGAACAGGCGATTGCCTACGGTACGCAGATGGTTGGCGGCGTAACGCCAGGTAAAGGCGGCACCACGCATCTGGGCCTGCCGGTGTTCAACACCGTGCGTGAAGCGGTAGAAGCGACGGGCGCAACCGCGACCGTGATCTACGTACCGGCGCCGTTCTGCAAAGACTCTATTCTGGAAGCGATCGACGCAGGCATTAAGCTGATCATCACCATCACCGAAGGTATCCCGACGCTGGATATGCTGACCGTGAAGGTGAAGCTGGACGAAGCGGGCGTGCGCATGATCGGTCCGAACTGCCCAGGCGTTATCACCCCGGGCGAATGCAAAATCGGCATCATGCCGGGCCACATTCACAAGCCGGGTAAAGTGGGCATCGTTTCCCGCTCCGGTACCCTGACCTATGAAGCGGTTAAGCAGACCACCGACTACGGTTTCGGTCAGTCCACCTGCGTGGGCATCGGCGGTGATCCGATCCCGGGCTCTAACTTCATCGACATCCTGAAGCTGTTCCAGGAAGATCCACAGACCGAAGCGATCGTGATGATCGGTGAGATCGGTGGTAGCGCGGAAGAAGAAGCGGCTGCTTACATCAAAGATCATGTGACCAAACCAGTGGTGGGTTACATCGCGGGTGTGACCGCGCCGAAAGGCAAACGTATGGGTCACGCGGGCGCGATTATCGCTGGCGGTAAAGGTACGGCTGATGAGAAATTCGCAGCACTGGAAGCCGCAGGCGTGAAAACCGTTCGCAGCCTGGCGGATATCGGTGAAGCACTGAAATCCATCATTAAGTAAGTCCTCTCTGCTCCCCGAATGGGGCGCGTTGAAGTATAAAAAAATGTCCGTTTCGACATGGTTGGCCGCTGTAAAGCGGCCTTTTTTATTGTCTGCGTTTAGCCACCAGAGTGAATTTATAGTCGTCGGTGTTAAACACGTTGCGACTGTATTCAAATACCCGGCCGTCTTTCAGAAAGCCGCGGGAGACTTTTTCCAGAATCGGTTTTGCCGGATCGAGCGCCAGGGCGGCAATCGCCTCGTCCGATGGCATGACTGGCACCAGCTCCTGCTCGCTGCGATCGATAACCATCTTTTTGATCTGCTCAATGTAATGGTATTTCGACTGTTCCATCACTTCCCAGGTGAGGTCGGGGAACATCGCCAGCGGCATCCATGTCTCTTCCAGATTCACCGGCTTTTCCCTGATGAAGCGTACGCGCTTGACGTGCCAGACCTTATCATCCGGATTGAGCGCCAGTTTTGCCGCGAGCCGCTCATCGGCTTTCACCACTTCGAAGACGCTGACGTCGCTGTGCGTATCGACGTTGCGATCCGCCAGCTTTTCGTAAAAGCCGGTGAGCTGATAAATATCGTAATTCACCCGCTCCTCTTTTACATACGAGCCGCTGCCCTGAATACTTTCGATGATCTGCTCGTCGGCGAGCAGCTTCAAAGCCTGCCGCACGGTGACCCGGCTGACGCTAAACGCCTCCTGAAGGCTGGATTCCGTCGGCAGCGCATCGCCAGGTTTTAACTCACCGGCATTAATTTTCTCGCGGAACGCATCGGCGATCTGCCGGTACATCGGTTTATTGCCCATTGTGTCGCGCCTTTTTAATACCTTTTCAGGGAATTATGCCTTCAGCGGTAAATTTGTAAATAATACAAATAAGATACAAATATCGATGTTAGTGAAAATGATCACATAAATGTATTATCTGGTCTGCCACAATCCTCCCCAGACAATAACTTTGGATAGGTGAGGATCTTTATGAACCTGACGACTCTGACCGACCCCCGTGCTGTCTGCGTGCAGGCGCAGTTTACCAGCCGTGATGAGGCAATCCGTCAGCTTGCGACGCGGCTGGTGGCGTTGGGCAAAATAGCCGACGCCGATACGTTTCTGGCAGACGTCTTCCATCGGGAATCGCTTGGCCCGACGGCGCTGGGCGAGGGGCTGGCCGTACCCCATGGTAAATCAGCGGCGGTAAAGGAAGCGGCTTTTGCCGTGGCCACACTGCGCGAGACGCTGGCCTGGGAAGGCGTGGACGGGCCGGAGGAGGTCGAGCTGATTTTTCTGCTCGCCATTCCTCCCGCTCAAGCGGGGTCAACGCATATTCAGGTCCTGACGGAACTGACATCTCGCCTGGCGGATGACGAGCTCAGGGCGCGCGTGATGACGGCGACCAGCGCGGAAGCGGTGCTTGCGGCGCTGGAGACGGCGCCTGACGCACAAGAAACCGCCGTTGCGGAGAATGCCCCGACGATCGTCTGCGTGACCGCCTGTCCGGCCGGGATCGCCCATACCTACATGGCAGCGGAGTATCTCGAAAAAGCGGGACGTAAGCTCGGCGTCAATGTGGTGGTCGAAAAGCAGGGGGCAAATGGTATTGAGGGGCGCATCACCGCGCAGCAGTTGCAGGAGGCAAAAGCGTGTATCTTCGCGGCGGAAGTGGCGATCAAAGAGCGTGAGCGTTTTCAGGGGATCCCCGCCATTTCCGTGCCTGTCGCGGAACCCTTGCGCCATGCGGAAGCGCTCATTGAGCGTGCGCTGGCGCTACAGCCTGTATCCGATGCGCGTCCTGCGCACGTCGACTCGGACGCGAAAAAGTGCGTTAAAACCGAACTCAAGCAGGCGCTGCTCAGCGGTATCTCTTTTGCGGTGCCGCTGATTGTCGCTGGCGGCACGGTGCTGGCCGTGTCGGTACTGCTGGCGCAAATCCTGGGCTTGCAGCATCTGTTCGATCAGGAAAACTCGTGGCTGTGGATGTACCGCAAACTGGGCGGCGGGATGCTCGGTATTCTGATGGTGCCTGTTCTGGCGGCCTATACCGCTTACTCGCTGGCGGATAAACCTGCACTTACGCCCGGCTTTGCGGCGGGTCTTGCCGCCAATATGATCGGCTCTGGTTTTCTCGGGGCCATCGTCGGCGGGCTGATTGCGGGCTACCTGATGCGCTGGGTGAAAAACCACATCCGGCTGAGTAGCCGCTACAACGGCTTTCTGACCTTTTATCTCTATCCGGTGATTGGTGTGCTGGGCGCAGGCAGCCTGATACTGTTTGTGATCGGCGAACCGGTGGCCTGGATCAATAACGCCCTGACCGCCTGGCTTAACGGTCTGTCCGGCGCGAACGCGCTGCTGCTGGGGGCGATCCTGGGCTTTATGTGCTCGTTCGATCTGGGCGGTCCGGTCAACAAAGCCTCTTACGCGTTCTGTCTGGGAGCGATGGCCAATGGCGTATACGGGCCTTATGCGATTTTTGCCTCCGTCAAAATGGTATCGGCCTTTACCGTGACGGCATCAACGATGCTGGCTCCGAACCTGTTCAAACAGTTCGAAATTGAAACCGGCAAGTCCACATGGCTGCTGGGGCTGGCGGGCATCACCGAAGGGGCAATTCCGATGGCTATCGAAGATCCGCTGCGGGTCATCGGCTCATTTGTTCTGGGGTCAATGGCGACCGGAGCGATTGTCGGGGCGATGGGGATTGGGCTATCCACCCCAGGCGCGGGCATTTTCTCGCTCTTCTTACTGCATGATGCCGGGATGGGCGGCGTGATGGCCGCTGTTGGCTGGTTTGGCGCCGCGCTGATTGGCGCCGCAATCTCTACGCTCATTTTACTGCTCTGGCGACGCCAGGCCGTGAAGAGCGGCACCTACGTGACTGAAGACATACCATCGTAAACACGCACTGACAGGAAACGAAGATGAAAGCTGTATCTCGCGTTCATATCACGCCACATATGCACTGGGACCGGGAGTGGTACTTCACCACCGAAGCGTCACGTATTCTTCTGGTCAATAATATGGAAGAGATCCTCACCCGTCTTGAGCAGGACGCAGAGTATAAATACTACGTTCTCGACGGCCAGACGGCGGTGCTGGAAGATTATTTTGCCGTGAAACCGGAAAGCAGGCCACGCGTGAAGGCGCTGGTGGCGGCCGGGAAGCTGATTATCGGGCCGTGGTATACCCAGACGGATACCACCCTTGTCTCCGGCGAGTCGATTGTCCGAAATCTGATGCACGGCATTCGCGACTGTCTGGCCTTTGGCGAGCCGATGAAAATTGGCTATCTGCCGGACTCCTTCGGCATGTCTTCCCAACTGCCGCACTTTTACAACGGTTTTGGCATCACGCGCACCATGTTCTGGCGCGGGTGTTCCGAGCGGCACGGTACCGATAAAACCGAATTTCTCTGGCAAAGCCAGGACGGCAGCGAAGTGACGGCACAGGTGCTGCCGCTGGGCTACGCGATTGGTAAGTACTTACCGGAGGATGAGGCCGGGCTGCGCAAACGGCTCGACACGTACTTCGAGGTGCTGGAAAAAGCCTCCGTGACGAAAGAAATTTTACTGCCTAACGGTCATGATCAGATGCCGCTCCAGCAGAACATCTTTGCGGTGATGGATAAGCTGCGCGAAATCTATCCGCAGCGTCAGTTTGTGATGAGCCGCTTCGAGGAGGTGTTTGACCACATTGACGCGCACCGCGATGAACTGGCGACGCTGAAAGGGGAGTTTATTGACGGTAAATATATGCGGGTGCACCGGACGATAGGCTCCACGCGGATGGACATTAAAATCGCCCACGCCCGGATAGAGAATAAAATCGTCAACGTCCTTGAGCCGCTGGCCACGCTTGCCTGGACGCTGGGCTTTGAGTATCACCACGGCTTGCTGGAAAAAATGTGGAAAGAGATCCTCAAGAATCACGCCCACGACAGTATCGGCTGCTGCTGTAGTGACAAAGTGCATCGTGAGGTGATGTCACGATTCGAGCTGGCGGAAGACATGGCCGATAACCTGACATGCTTCTATATGCGCAAGATTGTCGACAACATGCCGCAGAGCGAGGAAGACAAACTGGTGATGTTTAACCTCACGCCCTGGCCGCGTGAGGAAGTGATTAACACCACGATACGTCTGCGCGCCAGCCAGTTCCGCCTGCTGGACGATAGGGGGAATGAAATCCCTTACTGCCTGCGCAGCGCGCGTGAAATCGACCCCGGCTTGATTGACCGGCAGATTGTGCATTACGGCAACTACGATCCCTTTATGGAGTTTGACATCCAGCTCAACCAGATCCTGCCATCAATGGGTTACCGCACGCTCTATATCGAGCCGCACGTGGCTGGCAAGCTGCTGGCGGCAGAAAAATCGTCGGAGGCGTTACTGGAAAATGCTTTCTGGGAAATAACGTTAAACGACGACGGCACCCTGTGTCTGCTCGATAAAGCGTCCGGGCTTATCTATGACCGCGCGCTGGAAATAGAAGAGAGCTCGGATGATGGCGATGAGTACGACTACTCGCCTTCACGGGAAGAGTGGAGACTCACTTCCGCGCAGGGCGAGCATGAGGTTGAGGTGATCCACGAGGCCTGGCAGAGCAGGGCGGTGATCCGCCATCGCATGGCGGTGCCGGCGGATCTCGCCGAACGTTCTGCGCGTCAGCAGACGGGAACGCTTGAGGCAGAGCTCACGGTCACGCTCAGCCATAACAGCCGACGTATCGACGTTGAGGCGCGTCTCGGAAATCACGCGGATGACCACCGTGTGCGGGTGCTGATCCCGACGCCATTTACCACAGACACGGTGTTAGCCGATACCCAGTTCGGTTCGCTGACGCGACCTGTACAGGATGAAGCGATGGCGAACTGGCAGGAGGAGGGCTGGAAGGAAGCGCCGCTGCCGGTGTGGAATCTGCTCAACTACGCGGTGCTCCAGGAACGGCGTAACGGAATGGCGCTGTTTACCGAAGGGTTGCGCGAATTTGAAGTGACTGGCGAGCGTCAAAAAACGTTTGCCCTGACGTTGCTTCGCGGCGTGGGGGTGCTTGGGAAGGAAGATTTACTGCTGCGCCCCGGCAGACCGTCCGGGATCAAAATGCCGGTGCCGGATTCGCAGATGCGGGGCCAGTTAACCTGTCGCTTTAGCCTGTTGAGTTTTAATGGTACACCCGTCAGTGCTGGCGTTGCGCAGCAGGCGAAGTCGTGGTTAACGCCAGTGCACTGTTATAACAAAATCCCGTGGGATGCGATGAAGCTTAACCGCGCCTCTTTCTCCACCCCCTGTAGCTATAGCCTGCTAACGCTGGCGCCTAACGGATGCGTACTCAGTGCGCTGAAAAAAGCGGAGGATCGTGACGAGATGATTCTTCGTCTGTACAACCCTTCGGAGACCCGCTCCTGTGACGTGGCTTTGTCTGTGAACCGTGAGGTCCAGGCCTGTTGCGAAACGGACATGAATGAGGTGTGCAAGGCGCAAGGGGAGGAGGGTTCAGCCATTACGGGACCTTTCCGGCCAGGCCAGTCACGCACCTTCAGCATAAAAATTGAAAGGTAATCCTCCGAACAAAATAAAGGCCGCATTCCTGCGGCCTTTATTTCATCAAATAGTCACGAAAGGGTGTTAATTTTAAGATTATTAAAGGTGAATGAAATGTAATCTTTTCGGCGGGTAGCAAAGCGAAAGAAAAATACTGTGAAGCAGATAACATTATATGTTTATCTTCCGGCAAAAAGCTTTTTTTCACGCGCGTTAATAAAAATCACAACTGTTTATATTATCTTCTGGCTTTTATAACCAATAACGCCTTTAAATATACATATTATTAACAAGGTTTTTACTATCCATGCCACAAAGAAACATCATTAACAGCTCTGGCTGTTTTTGATTTAAATCAATGTTTAATCCTTGGAAAAAGGCTCCAAAAGGCGTTAAATTGTTCCCGATCAAAATGGCCGAAAAGTGGTAATTTTGCTATAAATTGATCGCCGTCGAAAAACGTAAATCTGTTCGAATAAAAACCTGTTTATTGTAAGGGTTTTGCAGCGTATTATATTTACGGGATCAATTTGGTTTTTTCTTAACGTATTTGTAACCTTTCATCATTGCTTTTTCCTCATGTAGAGAATAAGCAACGAAGAAGGGAAGCAGATTACTTTGTATTGGGGCATGCGTGTGGATCCTTATCTAACGGGGTTCACTCTCGGAGTCTTCATGCGATGAGCAAGGAGTCATAATGTTAGACGTAGTCGAACTGTCGCGCTTACAGTTTGCCTTGACCGCGATGTACCACTTCCTGTTTGTGCCGCTGACGCTCGGTATGGCGTTCCTGCTGGCCATCATGGAAACGGTTTACGTCCTCTCCGGCAAACAGATTTATAAAGATATGACCAAGTTCTGGGGCAAGTTGTTTGGTATCAACTTTGCGCTGGGCGTGGCAACCGGTCTGACCATGGAGTTCCAGTTCGGGACAAACTGGTCTTACTATTCCCATTATGTGGGGGATATTTTCGGTGCGCCGCTGGCCATTGAAGGTCTGATGGCCTTCTTCCTCGAATCCACCTTTGTAGGTCTGTTCTTCTTCGGTTGGGACCGTCTGGGTAAAGTCCAGCATATGGCGGTAACCTGGCTGGTGGCATTAGGCTCCAACTTGTCCGCACTGTGGATCCTGGTGGCGAACGGCTGGATGCAAAACCCAATCGCATCTGATTTCAACTTCGAAACCATGCGTATGGAGATGGTCAGCTTCGCTGAGCTGGTCCTGAACCCGGTTGCTCAGGTTAAATTCGTTCACACCGTGGCGTCTGGCTATGTGTGCGGCGCGATGTTCGTGCTGGGCATTAGCTCCTACTATATGCTGCGCGGCCGCGACTTCGCCTTTGCCAAGCGTTCTTTCGCTATCGCAGCAAGCTTCGGTATGGCCGCGATTCTTTCCGTTATTGTTCTGGGTGATGAATCCGGTTACGAAATGGGCGACGTGCAGAAAACCAAACTCGCCGCAATTGAAGCTGAATGGGAAACCCAGCCGGCACCGGCAGCGTTTACCCTGTTCGGTGTGCCTGACCAGGAAGCGCAGGAAAACCGCTTCGCCATTCAAATTCCTTACGCTCTGGGTATTATCGCCACGCGCTCCGTCGACAAACAGGTGACTGGCCTGAAAGATCTGATGGTGCAGCATGAAGAGCGTATCCGTAACGGGATGAAAGCCTACTCGCTGCTGGAACAGCTGCGCGCCGGCTCTACCGACCAGGCCGTTCGCGATCAATTTAACGACGTGAAGAAAGACCTCGGTTACGGTCTGCTGCTGAAACGCTATACCCCGAACGTCTCCGACGCGACGGAAGCGCAGATTCAGATGGCAACCAAAGACTCTATTCCACGCGTTGCGCCGCTGTACTTCGCGTTCCGCATCATGGTGGGTTGCGGCATTATCATGCTGCTGATCATCGCGGCCTCGTTCTGGTCAGTCATTCGTAACCGTATCGGTGAGAAAAAATGGCTGCTGCGCACCGCGCTGTACGGTATCCCACTGCCGTGGATTGCTATCGAGTCCGGCTGGTTTGTTGCGGAATATGGCCGTCAGCCGTGGGCGATCGGTGAGGTGCTGCCAACAGCGGTAGCGAACTCCTCCCTGACCGCAGGCGACCTGATCTTCTCCATGCTGCTCATTTGCGGTCTGTACACCCTGTTCCTGGTGGCTGAACTGTTCCTGATGTTCAAGTTCGCGCGCCTTGGCCCAAGCAGCCTGAAAACCGGTCGCTACCACTACGAGCAGTCTGTTGCGACTACTCAGCCGGCACGCTAAGACAGGAGTCATCAAATGATCGATTATGAAGTATTGCGTTTTATCTGGTGGCTGCTGATCGGTGTTCTGCTGATTGGTTTCGCGGTCACCGATGGTTTCGACATGGGCGTGGGCATGCTCACCCGTTTCCTCGGTCGTAATGACACCGAGCGTCGAATCATGATCAACTCCATCGCCCCGCACTGGGACGGTAACCAGGTGTGGCTGATCACCGCAGGCGGCGCGCTGTTCGCTGCCTGGCCGATGGTCTACGCGGCTGCGTTCTCCGGCTTCTATGTGGCGATGATTCTGGTGCTGGCTTCTTTATTCTTCCGTCCGGTGGGTTTCGACTACCGTTCCAAGATTGAAGACACCCGCTGGCGTAACATGTGGGACTGGGGCATCTTCATCGGTAGCTTCGTTCCACCGCTGGTCATTGGTGTGGCGTTCGGTAACCTGTTGCAGGGCGTACCGTTCCACGTCGACGAATATATGCGTCTGTTCTACACCGGTAACTTCTTCCAGCTGCTGAATCCGTTTGGTCTGCTGGCGGGCGTGGTGAGCGTGGCGATGATCATCACCCAGGGGGCAACCTATCTCCAGATGCGTACCGTAGGTGAACTGCATCTGCGTTCCCGCGCTACCGCTCAGGTGGCGGCGCTGGTGACGCTGGTCTGCTTCGCGCTAGCAGGCGTGTGGGTGGTGTATGGTATTGATGGATACGTGGTGACCTCCGCGATCAACCACGCTGCACCGTCTAACCCGCTGACCAAAGAGGTGGCGCGTCAGGCCGGTGCATGGCTGGTGAACTTCAACAATACCCCTGTGCTGTGGGCTATCCCGGCTCTGGGTGTGCTGCTGCCACTGCTGACCGTGCTGACGTCTCGTCTGGAGAAAGGCGCTCTGGCGTTCGTATTCTCTTCCCTGACGCTGGCGTGCATCATCCTGACGGCGGGTATTGCGATGTTCCCGTTCGTGATGCCATCCAGCACCATGATGAATGCCAGCCTGACCATGTGGGATGCAACGTCCAGCCATATGACGCTGAACTTAATGACCTATGTGGCTTGCGTGTTCGTTCCGATTGTTCTGGCTTACACCATCTGGTGTTACTGGAAAATGTTCGGTCGTATCACTAAAGAACATATCGAAAGCAACACCCACTCTATGTACTAAGTAAGGAGCTGAATATGTGGTATTTCGCATGGATTTTAGGGACGCTTCTTGCCTGTGCGTTTGGTGTCATCACTGCCCTGGCGCTTGAGCATGTAGAAGCGACCAAAGCAGGTGAAGAAAAGCACTAATGAATATTATCGCAACGTTATATGCGGTAATGGATAAGCGCCCCTTGAGGGCGCTTTCCCTCATTATGGCATTACTGCTGGCAGGCTGTATCTTCTGGGACCCGTCGCGCTTCGCGGCGAAAACCAGCGAGCTTGAAATCTGGCACGGCTTCCTGATTATGTGGGCGGTGTGCGCAGGGGTGATTCACGGTGTCGGCTTTCGTCCGAAAGCGCTTCACTGGCAGGGCATCTTCTGCCCACTGATTGCCGATCTGGTTCTCCTCGCCGGTTTGATTTTCTTCTTCTTCTGAATAAGAAATGTCCGTTAACGTTATGGGCTTACCCTGGCCCATAAAAATTTACTCTCCGTTTACTTTCCCCCATTCCAAACCATCATTCCCGCGCGTATAGTAGCGAAGTTTGAAAGCTCCAACTTTTCTTGTATTACCGGGATGTAAAGTGAATACAACGCTGTTTCGATGGCCGGTACGTGTCTATTACGAAGATACCGATGCCGGTGGTGTGGTCTACCACGCCAGCTACGTTGCTTTTTATGAACGGGCACGCACAGAGATGCTGCGCCATCATCACTTTAGTCAACAGGTGCTGTTGGCTGAGCGAGTTGCCTTCGTGGTACGCAAGATGACGCTTGAGTATTTTGCGCCTGCCAGACTCGACGATATGCTCGAAGTCCAAACAGAAATTACATCAATGCGCGGAACTTCACTGGTTTTCACGCAGCGGATAGTCAATGCAGAGAACACGGTACTGAACTCAGCTGAAGTCCTGATTGTCTGTGTTGATCCAACCATAATGAAGCCTCGTGCGCTTCCTAAGTCTATTGTCGCGGAGTTTAAGCAGTGACTGACATGAATATCCTTGATTTGTTCCTGAAGGCAAGCCTTCTGGTTAAACTTATCATGTTGATTTTGATTGGTTTTTCAATCGCATCCTGGGCCATCATCATCCAGAGAACGCGTATCCTCAATGCCGCTGGCCGCGAAGCCGAAGCGTTTGAAGATAAGTTCTGGTCGGGTATTGAGCTTTCTCGTCTGTACCAGGAAAGCCAGGGACGCCGTGATAACCTTTCAGGCTCCGAACAAATTTTCTACAGCGGTTTCAAAGAGTTCGCTCGCTTACATCGCGCTAACAGCCATGCGCCGGAAGCCGTGGTAGAAGGGGCGTCGCGCGCGATGCGCATCTCCATGAACCGCGAACTGGAAAATCTTGAAACGCATATTCCTTTCCTCGGCACCGTTGGCTCCATCAGCCCGTATATCGGCCTGTTTGGAACGGTGTGGGGGATCATGCACGCCTTTATCGCCCTGGGGGCGGTGAAGCAGGCAACGTTGCAGATGGTTGCACCGGGTATCGCAGAAGCACTGATCGCGACCGCAATCGGTCTGTTCGCCGCAATTCCGGCGGTAATGGCGTACAACCGTCTGAACCAGCGCGTGAACAAACTGGAACTGAACTACGACAACTTTATGGAAGAGTTCACCGCGATTCTGCATCGTCAGGCGTTTACCAGCACCGAGAGCAACAAGGGGTAAACCATGGCCAGATCGCGTGGACGAGGTCGTCGCGAGCTCAAGTCCGAAATCAATATCGTTCCGTTACTGGACGTGCTGCTGGTGCTGCTGCTGATCTTTATGGCGACAGCGCCCATCATCACCCAGAGCGTGGAAGTTGATCTGCCGGATGCGACAGAATCACAGGCGGTAAGCACCAATGACGATCCTCCGGTCATCATTGAGGTTTCCGGCGTAGGGCAGTACAGCGTGGTGGTAGAGAAAGATCGTATGGATCAGCTTCCGCCAGAGCAGGTTATTGCTGAAGCGCAACGACGCCTGGAGTCAAATCCGAAGACGGTCTTCTTAATCGGTGGTGCGAAAGACGTACCATATGATGAAATTATCAAAGCGCTGAACTTGCTACATAGCGCGGGCGTTAAGTCAGTTGGCTTAATGACTCAGCCTATTTGATCATCTGCGTAGTTTTTGGGAACCGATAGTGTCAAAGGCAACCGAACAGAACGACAAGCTTAAGCGAGCGATAATCGTCTCCGCAGTGCTGCACGTAATTCTTTTTGCAGCGCTGATCTGGAGTTCGTTCGATGAGCACCTTGATGCATCAGGCGGCAGTGGAGGCTCGTCCATCGACGCCGTCATGGTGGATCCCGGTGCGGTAGTGCAGAACTATAATCGCCAGCAACAGCAGCAGGCGAGCGCAAAACGCGCGGAAGAACAGCGTGAAAAACAGGCGCAACAGCAGGCGGAAGAGCTGCGTGAAAAGCAGGCCGCCGAGCAGGAACGTCTGAAGCAGCTTGAGAAAGAGCGTTTGCAGGCGCAGGAAGCCGCAAAAGAGCAGGCGGAGCAGCAGAAACAGGCTGAAGCCGCAGCGAAGAAAGCTCAAGAACAGCAGAAGCAGGCGGAAGAGGCGGCAGCCAAAGCCGCAGCAGACGCGAAGGCGCAGGCAGATGCTCAGGCTAAGTTAGCCGCAGACGCGGCGAAGAAAGCGGCTGCTGATGCGCAGAAGAAAGCGGAAGCCGAAGCGGCGAAGAAAGCCGCTGCTGATGCGAAGAAGAAAGCAGAAGCCGAAGCGGCGAAAAAAGCGGCCGCTGACGCACAGAAGAAAGCTGAAGCGGAAGCCGCCAAAAAAGCTGCGCAGGAAGCAGAGAAGAAAGCAGCTGCCGATGCTGCGAAAAAAGCGGCCGCGGCCGAGAAAGCTGCGGCAGAAAAAGCCGCCGCTGCGGAAAAAGCCGCTGCTGATAAAAAAGCGGCAGCTGAGAAAGCCGCTGCTGATAAGAAAGCGGCTGCCGAAAAAGCCGCAGCTAAAAAGGCCGCTGCTGCGGAAAAAGCCGCTGCCGCAGGGGTTGACGATCTGCTGGGCGACCTGAGTTCCGGTAAGAATGCACCGAAAACGGGCGGTGGGGCGAAAGGAAGTAACGCAGCACCGGCAGGAAGTGGTAACACTAAGAACAACGGTGCTTCTGGCGCTGAGATCAACGACTATAAGAATCAGATTGCTGCGGCTATTGCCAGCAGACTTAACGATAAATCGCTCTATACCGGGAAAACGTGCCGACTGCATATTAAACTGGCTACGGATGGTATGGTGCTGAGCGTTGAGTCAGAAGGGGGAGATGAAGCGTTATGCCAGGCTGCACTTGTGGCAGTGAATCAGGCAAAACTGCCAAAACCTCCGTCACAGGCTGTCTATGAAGTGTTCAAAGACGCTTCGCTGAACTTTAAGCCATAAGCAGAGCTGCGGTTATCGGGTTCTGATAGTTTTGTGTATTTGAGTTTGTTAACCTTCTGCTAAATTATCCAGGACTTATTGTTCGGATAAGGGAGATATGATGAAGCAGGCATTACGATTAGCTTTTGGTTTTTTAGTACTGTTGACGTCAGCAGTGCATGCCACAGTAAGCATCGACATTACCGACTGGAACGACTCAGCGCGTCCAATCGGTGTCGTTCCGTTCCAGTGGGCAGGCCCGGGCGCTGCGCCTGAAGATATTGGCGGCATTGTTGCAGCTGACCTGCGTAACAGCGGTAAATTTAACCCCTTAGATCGTTCTCGTCTGCCGCAGCAGCCGGGTACTGCGCAGGAAGTTCAACCTGCTGCATGGTCTGCACTGGGTATTGATGCCGTGGTTGTTGGACAGGTTACCCCTGCGCCAGACGGCGGCTATAACGTCGCTTATCAGCTGGTGGATACCGGCGGTGCGCCGGGTACCGTTCTGGCTCAAAATACGTATAAGGTGAACAAGCAGTGGCTGCGTTACGCAGGCCACACGGCGAGTGACGAAGTGTTTGAGAAGCTGACCGGTATAAAAGGTGCGTTCCGTACTCGTATCGCGTACGTAGTACAGACCAACGGCGGCCAGTTCCCTTATGAGCTGCGCGTCTCTGACTACGATGGCTACAACCAGTTCACCGTACACCGTTCACCACAGCCGCTGATGTCTCCGGCATGGTCTCCGGACGGCTCTAAGCTGGCGTACGTGACCTTCGAAAGCGGCCGTTCCGCGCTGGTCATCCAGACGCTCTCTAACGGTGCTGTGCGTCAGGTTGCGTCATT
Source organism: Enterobacter cloacae complex sp. IR5403 (assembly GCF_049238705.1). Classification (NCBI taxonomy): domain Bacteria; kingdom Pseudomonadati; phylum Pseudomonadota; class Gammaproteobacteria; order Enterobacterales; family Enterobacteriaceae; genus Enterobacter; species Enterobacter cloacae complex sp. IR5403. Next base: position 406,717 of record NZ_JBMKHP010000002.1, read on the forward strand.
CCCGCGTCACAACGGTGCGCCTGCGTTCTCTCCGGACGGTACCAAACTGGCGTTTGCCCTGTCTAAAACCGGTAGCCTGAACCTGTACGTGATGGATATTGGTTCTGGTCAGATCCGTCAGGTCACGGATGGTCGTAGCAACAACACTGAACCAACCTGGTTCCCGGACAGCCAGAATCTGGCCTTTACGTCTGACCAGGCAGGTCGTCCACAAGTTTATAAAGTGAATATCAACGGCGGAGCAGCGCAGCGTATTACCTGGGAAGGTTCTCAGAACCAGGATGCTGACGTCAGTGCCGATGGTAAAACAATGGTAATGGTCAGTACTGCGGGTGGTCAGCAGCACATTGCCAAACAAGATCTGGTAACGGGGGGCGTACAAGTACTGTCGTCAACGTTCCTGGATGAAACGCCAAGTCTGGCACCTAACGGCACCATGGTAATCTACAGCTCTTCTCAGGGGATGGGATCCGTGCTGAATCTGGTTTCTACAGATGGGCGTTTCAAAGCGCGTCTTCCGGCAACTGATGGACAGGTAAAATCACCTGCCTGGTCGCCGTATCTGTAATAATAATTAATTGATTACTAAAGGAATCTTAGAAATGCAACTGAACAAAGTGCTGAAGGGGCTGATGATCGCTCTGCCTGTTATGGCAATCGCAGCGTGTTCTTCTAACAAGAACGCAAGCAATGACCAGAGCGGCGAAGGCATGATGGGTGCCGGCACCGGTATGGACGCTAACGGCAATGGCAATATGTCTTCTGAAGAGCAAGCGCGTCTTCAGATGCAGCAGTTACAGCAGAACAACATCGTTTACTTCGATCTGGATAAATACGACATCCGTTCTGACTTCGCTGCAATGCTGGATGCGCACGCAAACTTCCTGCGTAGCAACCCGTCTTACAAAGTCACCGTAGAAGGTCATGCGGACGAACGTGGTACTCCGGAGTACAACATCTCCCTGGGTGAACGTCGTGCAAACGCTGTTAAAATGTACCTCCAGGGTAAAGGCGTTTCTGCTGACCAGATCTCCATCGTTTCTTACGGTAAAGAAAAACCAGCAGTACTGGGTCACGACGAAGCGGCTTACTCCAAAAACCGTCGTGCCGTACTCGTTTACTAAGAGAATTGCATGAGCAGTAACTTCAGACATCATCTGATGAGTCTGTCGTTACTGGTTGGAATAGCGGCCCCCTGGGCCGCTTTTGCTCAGGCACCAATCAGTAGTGTCGGCTCAGGCTCGGTAGAAGACCGGGTCACTCAACTCGAGCGTATTTCTAACGCTCACAGCCAGCTTTTAACTCAACTCCAGCAGCAGCTTTCCGATAACCAGAATGATATTGATTCCCTTCGTGGTCAGATCCAGGAGAGTCAGTATCAGCTTAATCAGGTTGTGGAGCGCCAGAAGCAAATTTTGTTGCAGATGGATAGCCTGAACAGCGGCGGAGCAGCAGCACAGCCAGCAGCAGGCGATCAAAGCGGTGCGGCAACGCCTGCACCTGCGGCTGATGCCTCCGCGTCGTCTGGTGCGCCTGTACAGAGCGGTGACGCGAATACGGACTACAACGCGGCCATTGCCCTGGTGCAGGACAAATCGCGGCAAGACGATGCTATCGTTGCGTTTCAGAACTTCGTTAAGAAGTACCCTGATTCCACTTACCAGCCAAATGCGAACTACTGGCTGGGTCAGTTGAATTACAACAAGGGTAAAAAGGATGATGCGGCGTTTTATTTTGCCTCTGTGGTGAAAAATTACCCGAAATCACCGAAAGCGCCTGATGCGATGTATAAAGTCGGCGTGATCATGCAGGACAAAGGCGACACTGCAAAAGCCAAAGCGGTTTATCAGCAAGTGGTTGCGAAATTCCCGGGTACAGACGGCGCCAAACAAGCGCAAAAACGTTTGAGTTCGATGGGTTGATTATCGCATGACCAGAAATCGCGTCATTTCTGGTCGTGCAGCATGATTCCTAAGCAGTTAAGTGATCTTCATCGAAATTTTTGTTGCGCAGAATTCTTAAATCAGTAATATATGCCGCCGTTGCCACGGGATATCAAACAACGTGAAAGCAGCGCAAAAGTGGGTCGTTAGCTCAGTTGGTAGAGCAGTTGACTTTTAATCAATTGGTCGCAGGTTCGAATCCTGCACGACCCACCACTTAAAGCAGTTCCGGCAGTACAGAGTGGGTGATTAGCTCAGTTGGTAGAGCATCTCCTTTACACGGAGGGGGTCGGCGGTTCGAGCCCGTCATCACCCACCACTCGGGTCGTTAGCTCAGTTGGTAGAGCAGTTGACTTTTAATCAATTGGTCGCAGGTTCGAATCCTGCACGACCCACCAATTTTATTGGTTCCGAGTGATAATTCAGGCAACACCCGAATGGGTCGTTAGCTCAGTTGGTAGAGCAGTTGACTTTTAATCAATTGGTCGCAGGTTCGAATCCTGCACGACCCACCAGCCTGAATAGATTTGAAGTACATCCCGCAAGGGGTCGTTAGCTCAGTTGGTAGAGCAGTTGACTTTTAATCAATTGGTCGCAGGTTCGAATCCTGCACGACCCACCAATTTTAATGTTTTACTCAGATATTAAACGTGAAGGATAACGTTGCGTTAGCAACGGCCCGAAGGGCGAGGCGAAGCCGAGTCATCCTGCACGACCCACCAGTGTAAAAAGGCGCCCTAAAGGCGACTTTTTGCTGTCTGTCGTTCGCCAGGCCCTTGTAGGTCGGGTAAGGCGAAGCCGCCACCCAACAAATGCTACCGGCATCAAATCCCGATGACATTCCCCCTCAAATTCGCTATCTTGTTTAGTATACAAAACACAATTGCCTCATTTTTGTTATCTCATGCAAAACAAAGGCAATATTGTTAAGCCAGTAAAACGAGAAGCCATAATGAGTGTGATGTTTGATCCCGAAACCGCAATCTATCCCTTCCCGCCGAAGCCCGCTCCGCTAAGCCGGGATGAAAAACAGTTCTATCGTGAGAAAATCAAGCGCCTGCTCAAAGAGCGTGATGCGGTGATGGTGGCGCATTACTACACCGACCCGGAAATTCAGCAGCTGGCGGAAGAGACGGGCGGCTGTATTTCAGACTCCCTGGAAATGGCGCGTTTCGGTGCTAAACATCCTGCCTCCACGCTGCTGGTTGCAGGTGTGCGCTTCATGGGCGAAACGGCAAAAATTCTCAGCCCGGAAAAAACCATACTGATGCCGACGCTGAATGCTGAATGCTCCCTTGACCTCGGTTGCCCGATTGATGAGTTCACCGCCTTCTGTGATGCCCACCCTGACCGTACCGTGGTGGTCTATGCCAACACGTCTTCGGCGGTGAAAGCCCGGGCGGACTGGGTAGTGACGTCCAGTATCGCCGTTGAGCTGATTGAGCATCTGGACAGCCTGGGGGAAAAAATCATCTGGGCGCCCGATCGTCACCTGGGAAACTACGTACAAAAACAGACCGGTGCGGATGTACTATGCTGGCAGGGTGCCTGTATCGTTCACGACGAGTTTAAGACCCAGGCCCTGACGCGCATGAGAGGGTTATACCCGGACGCCGCGATTCTGGTGCACCCGGAATCCCCGCAGTCCATCGTCGACATGGCGGATGCCGTCGGGTCAACCAGCCAGCTTATTCATGCTGCGAAAACCCTCCCGCACAAGCAGCTCATTGTGGCGACCGATCGCGGTATCTTCTATAAGATGCAGCAGGCCGTGCCGGAAAAAACGTTGCTCGAAGCGCCGACCGCCGGAGAAGGGGCGACCTGCCGAAGCTGCGCGCATTGTCCGTGGATGGCGATGAATGGGCTCAAAGCGCTTGCGGAGGGGCTGGAGAACGGTGGCGCAGCGCATGAGATCCACGTGGATGTCGCTCTGCGTGAAGGGGCGTTAATTCCACTTAACCGTATGCTGGATTTTGCGGCTACACTACGTACTTAACTTATTACGCCCCGGAGAAAAAATGGATTTTTTTAGCACACAGAACATCCTGGTTCATATCCCGATTGGTGCGGGCGGCTATGACCTGTCGTGGATTGAAGCGGTGGGTACGCTGGCCGGTTTACTCTGTATCTGGCTGGCCAGCCTTGAGAAGATAAGTAACTATGCGTTCGGGCTGATAAACGTCACGCTGTTTGCGATCATTTTTTTCCAGATCCAGCTCTACGCCAGCCTGCTTCTACAGCTGTTCTTCTTCGCAGCCAATATCTATGGCTGGTACGCCTGGTCTCGGCAAAACAGTCAGCAGGAGGCGGAACTGCAAATCCGCTGGCTGCCGTTGCCAAAAGCCATCGCCTGGTTCGCGGCCTGCGTGGTGGCTATTGGCTTTATGACCGTCTTTATTGATCCGGTATTTGCCTTCCTGACGCGCGTGGCGGTCTCGGTCATGTCGGGTCTGGGATTAAACGTGACGATGCCTGAGCTTCAGCCGGATGCCTTCCCGTTCTGGGATTCCTGCATGATGGTGTTGTCGATTGCCGCAATGATCCTGATGACCCGTAAATACGTTGAGAACTGGCTGCTGTGGGTGGTCATCAACGTCATTAGCGTGGTGATTTTTGCCCGTCAGGGTGTTTATGCCATGTCGCTGGAGTACATGCTGCTGACCGTCATTGCCCTGAATGGTAGCCGCATGTGGATTAACAGCGCGCGTGAGCGTGGCTCTCGCGCGCTTTCCCGTTAATGGTGATGGACGTGTGAGTGGCCGGACTGCGCCTCGTTCAGGTGACAGTCTGGCCCGTTACAGGGCTGATACTCCATCTGGATGGTGGCGTGCGCAATTTCGTAGTGATGCTCAAGGAAGTGCCGAATACGTTCAAGCAACGCATCGTGATCGTGGGGCGGAATAACCTGAACGTGCAGCGTCATAAGCGGTTTCTCACCCACCAGCCAGACGTGAACGTGGTGAACGTTACGGACTTCAGGAATGGAACGACACAGATTGCGTTTTAGCTCGCCAATATCCAGCGACGTGGGAGCGCCTTCCAGCAGCTCATTGACGCTCTCTTTCAACAGCCGCCAGGCACTGCGTAATACAAGGCACGATACCAGCACGGAAAGAATCGGGTCGATGGGAGTCCAGCCCGTGCCCATAATGATCAGCGCGGCTACGATAGCACCTACGGAACCCAGCAGATCGCCCAGTACATGAAGCGCCGCGGCCCGTACGTTCAGATTTTTTTCGCTGCTGCCGCGGTGCAATATCCAGAACGCCAGAATATTGGCGACCAACCCGGCAATGGCGATAACCATCATTGTCGTCCCGGCTACTGGTTGTGGATGCCGAAAGCGCTGAAATGCCTCCCAGACGATAAGAATAGTAATGACCACCAGCGCAATCGCATTCACAAAGGCGGCAAGCGTGGTCAGTCTGAGCCAGCCAAAGGTGTGGCGGGCATTGGGAGGGCGACGGGCAAACTGCACGGCCAGCAGAGCAAACAGGAGCGCGGCAGCGTCGGTCAGCATATGCCCGGCATCGGCCAGCAGCGCCAGCGATCCGGATATCAGCCCGCCTGTTACCTCAATTATCATAAAGGTGGCAGTGATGCCAAAAGCCAGCAAAAGCCGTTTGGCATTTTCATCGCCAGTGGAATGGGAATGGGAGTGGGAGTGCGCCATGGTATCGTTCCTGATTTATTATTATTTTTAGTGTAGCGTTTTTAAGAGCTTAAATAAAAAAGGAGAGCATTCGCTCTCCCTGTTTTACCTTACGGAAGGTTACTGGGTAGTACCGTCCGTTTTAGTATTGGCATCGCTGCCCACTTTGTCATTCGGGTCCGGGCATTTCCCGTCTTTACACACTGAGTTTTTGTGCACCTCGTCGGTGCTCATACCGTCATGGTTCATCGTGCCTGTGCTCGTCCCGCCGGTATTGGTATTGCCCGTATTGATATTACTGTTATCAACATTGTTTGGCGCAATATTCTGTTTTGCATCCGGCGCAACCTGGCCCGCCTCGGCAGCGGCATTCGCGTCGCCGTTGCTGCCGGATGAGCCTGCATCAGCAGCCAGTACGCTACCGCTTGCCAGGGTAAGGGTTGCCGTCAGGAAAAGCGTAGTCAGTTTCGTCATTTTCATCATGGTGCTCCTGTTCTTATCGTTACGCTGGATAACATTCTCCAACAGTGCATCTTGTTCAGTGGCGAAAGATCCCGGTTTCCTGATTTATGTCAGGATGGAATCGCGTATAAATATTTAAAAACAGTCGTTACAAGTAAAAAGCTTAGGCCAGATCTCATTTTTCGCTATTTTGTTGCGTATTTTAGGCGAATTCCAGGAATTATCTGCGCGAAGTGTAAAATCCAGTTTACACTTCGTGGCCGACAAGTTAGATTGAAAGGATTGCTTTCATTACTAAAGATATGGCAGAGCCGGAAAGAAGATGAATTATCAGAACGACGATTTACGCATTAAAGAGATCAATGAGTTATTACCTCCCGTAGCGCTCCTTGAAAAATTCCCCGCCACCGAAAATGCCGCCAACACGGTGTCTCATGCCCGCAAGGCGATCCACAAGATCCTGAAAGGTAGCGACGATCGTCTTCTGGTAGTCATTGGGCCGTGCTCCATTCACGATCCTGCTGCGGCCAAAGAGTATGCGTCGCGCCTGCTCGCCCTGCGTGAAGAGCTGAAAGGCGAACTGGAAATCGTGATGCGCGTTTATTTCGAAAAACCGCGTACCACCGTGGGCTGGAAAGGGTTGATCAACGATCCGCATATGGACAACAGTTTCCAGATTAACGACGGCCTGCGCATTGCGCGTAAGCTGCTGCTGGAGATCAACGACAGCGGGCTGCCTGCTGCCGGTGAATTCCTCGATATGATCACCCCACAGTATCTGGCTGACCTGATGAGCTGGGGCGCTATTGGCGCGCGTACGACGGAATCCCAGGTTCACCGTGAGCTGGCGTCTGGCCTGTCATGCCCGGTGGGTTTCAAAAATGGCACTGATGGCACCATTAAAGTCGCTATTGACGCCATTAATGCGGCTGGCGCGCCGCACTGCTTCCTGTCGGTGACCAAGTGGGGCCACTCGGCTATCGTGAACACCAGCGGTAATGGCGATTGCCATATCATACTGCGCGGCGGTAAAGAGCCTAACTACAGTGCTAAACACGTAGCGGAGGTAAAAGCAGGGCTGGAGAAAGCGGGTCTGGCACCGCAGGTGATGATCGATTTCAGCCATGCCAACTCCAGCAAACAGTTTAAAAAGCAGATGGAAGTCGGCGCAGATGTGTGTCAGCAAATCGCCAGCGGTGAACGCGCAGTGATTGGGGTGATGATTGAGAGCCATCTGGTGGAAGGCAACCAGAACCTGGAGGGCAGCGAGCCGCTGGTCTACGGTAAGAGCGTGACGGATGCCTGCATTGGCTGGGACGATACCGATGCGATCCTGCGTCAGCTGGCGGATGCGGTAAAAGCGCGTCGCGGCTAAGTTTGTCGCGGGCAATAAAAAAGCGTGGATTGCTCCACGCTTTTTTTATGTCCGGCGAATATTACTTCGCTTTACCCTGGTTCGCCACGGCCGCCGCTTTTGCAGCGATTTCGTCGGCGTTACCCAGGTAGTAATGTTTAACTGGCTTGAAGTTTTCGTCGAACTCGTACACCAGCGGCACGCCGGTAGGGATGTTCAGCTCGAGGATTTCATCTTCACCCATGTTGTCCAGGTATTTCACCAGCGCACGCAGGGAGTTACCGTGAGCAGCGATAATGACGCGCTCGCCGCTTTTCAGGCGTGGCAGAATGGTTTCGTTCCAGTAAGGCACAACGCGGTCGATGGTCAGCGCCAGGCTTTCGGTCTGCGGCAGTTCAGCCTCAGTCAGCTTCGCGTAACGCGGATCGTGGCCCGGGTAGCGCTCGTCATCTTTGCTCAGCTCTGGAGGCGTGACCGCAAAACCACGACGCCACTGCTTAACCTGCTCGTCACCGTATTTTTCTGCGGTTTCCGCTTTGTTCAGACCTTGCAGCGCACCGTAGTGACGCTCGTTCAGTTTCCAGGATTTCTCAACCGGCAGCCAGGCCTGATCCAGCTCGTCCAGAATGTTCCACAGGGTATGGATGGCACGTTTCAGCACAGAGGTGTAAGCAAAGTCAAAGGTGAAGCCTTCATCTTTCAGCAGTTTACCTGCCGCTTTTGCTTCGCTCACGCCTTTCTCGGACAGATCAACGTCATACCAACCGGTGAAGCGGTTTTCGTTGTTCCACTGGCTTTCGCCGTGGCGCACCAGGACAAGCTTAGTATTAGCCATTTCTTACTCCTCAAGCATTTTGAATGATAACAATTCTCATTATATTGCCGTGACTGTGCCAGCAGCAACGCTTAACCCTAACCATAGCGAAAATAGTTCGAGAGTGTAAGATGCATGTGAATCCAGGGTTATGATTTTGTCTGCGATCGCCGCTATTTTCAGCAAGGCGGAGATAAAAAAGCCCTCGCGGTGAGGGCCAGGCTTTTTTGCCGGATGGCGCTTCGCTTATCAGGCCTACATTCGTAGGCCCGTGCGCCGCCGGATATTAAGCGCGCGGAATAAAATGATACTCGGTGACGCTTACGTACTCTTCACCCGGACGAAGCACACAGTCCGGCTGCGGCCATTCAGGATGGTTAGGACTGTCCGGCAGGAACTCGCTCTCCAGCGCCAGTCCTTGCCAGGCGCCGTAGGCGTCATGTTCACGCGCCGTGGTACCCTCCAGATAGTTACCGGAGTAAAACTGTAGGGCGGGGGCGGTGGTGTAGACCGTCATCTGTAACTTCTCATCAGCAGACCAGACCTGTGCGGCAGGTTGAGAAAGATCGCCTTTCGCCTGCAACAGGAACGCGTGGTCGTAGCCTTTCACCTTGCGCTGATCGTCATCACTCAGGAAATCCTGGGCGATGGTTTTCGGCTGACGGAAATCAAAGCTATTACCGCTTACCGGTTTCAGCCCCTGATAAGGGATACCCATCTCATCGACCGGCAGATACTCGTCCGCCAGGATCTGGAGTTTGTGGCTGCGGACATCGGTCTGATTACCGTCAAGGTTGAAATAGGCGTGGTTAGTCAGATTGACCGGGCACGGCTTATCGACGGTCGCGCGGTACTCAATGGCGATGCGATTATCTTCGGTCAGGGTGAAGCGCGCGGTTGCGGTGAGATTGCCCGGGAAGCCCTGGTCTCCATCGAGGGAGTCCAGAGAGAACCAGACCTCACCGTCATTTTGCTGCACAATCTTCCAGCGACGTTTATCAAACCCTTCCGGGCCGCCGTGCAGCTGATTTTCGCCCTGGCTGGCAAGCAGGGAATACGTTACGCCGTCCAGCGTAAACCGGCTTCTGGCGATGCGGTTAGCGTAGCGGCCTATGGATGCGCCCAGAAAAGCGGTCTGCTCGATATACTGCTCCGGCGATGCGCAGCCAAGCAGGGTTTCGCGCACGCTGCCGTCAGGCATCGGTACGCGGGCAGAAAGTAACGTTGCGCCCCAGTCCATCAGCGTAACCACCATCCCGGCGCTGTTGCGCAGGGTTAACAGGCGATACGGCAGACCATCCGGTGCGAGTGTTGGTGTTTCGTTTAGCACTGTCCGGCTCCTTGTGATGCTTTGCAGACATAGAAAGTTTCTTTGATGCCCGTTTTGGCTTCGTATTGTTTAGCCACCGCGTCCTGAATGGCAGGGACCAGCTCTGCCGGCACCAGGGCGACGACGCACCCGCCGAATCCGCCGCCGGTCATACGCACGCCGCCTTTGTCGCCAATCGTGGCTTTCACAATTTCAACCAGGGTGTCGATTTGCGGCACGGTGATTTCGAAATCGTCACGCATGGAGGCATGCGATTCGGCCATCAGCTCGCCCATCCGTTTCAGGTCACCTTTCGCCAGCGCGGAGGCGGCTTCTACGGTACGGGCATTTTCCGTCAGTATATGACGCACGCGCTTCGTGACAACCGGGTCCAGTTCGTGAGCAACCTTGTTAAATTCATCAAGTGAGACATCACGCAGGGCTGGCTGCTGGAAGAAGCGCGCGCCGGTTTCGCACTGTTCGCGACGGGTGTTGTACTCGCTGCCCACCAGGGTGCGTTTGAAGTTGCTGTTGATGATCACCACAGCCGCACCTTTAGGCAGCGGAACCGCTTTGGTTCCGAGGGAGCGGCAGTCAATCAGCAAAGCGTGTTCTTTCTTGCCCAGCGCGGAAATCAGCTGATCCATAATGCCGCAGTTGCAGCCCACGAACTGGTTTTCCGCTTCCTGACCGTTGAGGGCGATCTGCGCCCCGTCCAGCGGCAGATGATAAAGCTGCTGGAACACGGTGCCGACCGCCACTTCCAGCGATGCGGAAGAGCTTAATCCCGCCCCCTGCGGCACGTTGCCGCTGATGACCATGTCGGCCCCGCCGAAATTCTTGTTACGCTTTTGCAGGTGCTTCACCACGCCGCGAACATAGTTCGACCACTGCTGGCTGTCGTGGGTCACGATCGGCGCATCAAGGGAAAATTCGTCAATTTCGTTGCCGTAATCCGCGGCGATCACTCGCACCTGACGATCGTCGCGTTTCGCGCAGCTGATCACCGTCTGGTAGTCGATGGCACACGGCAGGACAAAACCGTCGTTATAGTCGGTGTGCTCGCCGATCAGATTAACGCGGCCTGGCGCCTGGATAACATGGGTGGCAGGGTAGCCAAATTTTTCAGCAAACAGGGATTGTGTTTTATCTTTCAGACTCATTTTTAGACTCCTGATTCGCGGTAATGGACGTCGCTAACGGCACGCAGACGTTCTGCCGCCTGTTCCGCCGTCAGGTCGCGCTGGGTTTCCGCCAGCATTTCATAGCCCACCATGAATTTACGTACCGTCGCAGAACGCAGCAGCGGCGGGTAGAAGTGTGCATGTAACTGCCAGTGTTGATTCTCTTCGCCGTTAAACGGCGCGCCGTGCCAGCCCATGGAGTAGGGGAAGGAGCACTGGAAGAGGTTGTCGTAGCGGCTGGTCAGTTTTTTCAGCGCCAGCGCCAGGTCGTCACGCTGGGCGTCGCTGAGTTCGGTAATGCGCTGAACATGGGCTTTCGGCAGTAGCAGCGTCTCAAACGGCCACGCCGCCCAGTAAGGGACCACGGCAAGCCAGTGCTCGGTTTCCACCACGGTACGGCTGCCATCCGCCAGCTCACGCTGGGTGTAATCCACCAGCATCGGCGAACCGTTCTGGGCGAAATAGGCTTTTTGCAGTCGGTCCTCACGCTCGGCTTCATTCGGCAGGAAGCTGTTCGCCCAGATCTGACCGTGCGGATGCGGGTTGGAGCAGCCCATCGCCGCGCCTTTGTTTTCGAACACCTGCACCCACGGATAGCTCTGCCCCAGTTCTGCGGTTTGCGCCTGCCAGGTGCTGACCACCTCTTTCAGGGCATCCACGCTCAGCTCCGGCAGCGTTTTGCTGTGATCGGGCGAGAAGCAGATCACGCGGCTGGTGCCGCGGGCGCTTTCGCAGCGCATCAGCGGGTCATGGCTTTCCGGCGCGTCCGGCGTATCGGTCATCAGCGCGGCAAAGTCGTTAGTAAACACGAAGGTGCCTTGGTAGTCCGGGTTTTTATCGCCCGTCACGCGCGTATTGCCCGGGCAGAGGAAACAGTCCGGATCATGCTGCGGCAGCGTCTGTTTGGCAGGCGTCTCTTGCGCCCCCTGCCAGGGGCGCTTGGCGCGATGCGGTGAAACTAAAATCCATTGCCCGCTGAGCGGGTTAAAACGACGATGCGGGTGATCGACGGGATTGAATTGCGTCATGACAAATCCTTAATCCGGATAACCCTGCGGATGGCGTGACTGCCAGTGCCAGGTATCCTGTGCCATTTCATCAAGCGTGCGGGTGACACGCCAGTTAAGCTCTTTATCCGCTTTGGTGGCATCGGCCCAGTAAGCCGGGAGGTCGCCATCCCGGCGGGGAGCGAAGTGATACTTCACTGGCTTGCCGCAGGCTTTACTGAAGGCATTCACCACGTCCAGCACGCTGCTGCCGATCCCGGCGCCGAGGTTGTAAATATGCACGCCCGGTTTATCCGCCAGCTGCTGCATCGCCGCCACGTGGCCGTCGGCCAGATCCATAACGTGAATGTAATCGCGCACGCCGGTGCCATCTTCGGTGGGATAATCGTTACCAAAAATCGCCAGGGAATCGCGGCGCCCTACGGCAACCTGCGCGATATACGGCATCAGGTTATTAGGAATGCCCTGCGGATCTTCGCCCATATCACCTGACGGATGCGCGCCAACCGGGTTGAAGTAGCGCAGTAAGGCGATGCTCCACTCAGGCTGGGCTTTTTGCAGGTCGGTCAGGATCTGCTCTACCATCAGCTTGCTTTTGCCATACGGGCTTTGCGGCGTACCGGTCGGGAAGCTTTCAACGTAAGGAATTTTTGGCTGATCGCCGTAGACGGTCGCGGAGGAGCTGAAGATAAAGTTTTTAACGTTGGCCGCACGCATGGCGGAGATCAGACGCAGGGTACCGTTGACGTTGTTGTCATAGTACTCAAGCGGTTTTGCCACCGATTCGCCAACCGCTTTCAGGCCAGCGAAGTGGATAACGGTTTCAATCGCGTGATCGTGAAGGATTTCAGTCATCAACGCTTCATTGCGGATGTCGCCTTCCACGAAAGTCGGCTGTTTACCCGAAAGACGTTCAATGACCGGCAGCACGCTGCGCTTACTGTTGCACAGGTTATCAAGAATGACGACATCGTGGTCGCTTTGCAGCAGTTGCACACAGGTATGACTTCCTATGTAACCGCTACCACCTGTTACCAGAACTCGCATATTTCGCTCCATTAGGCTTATGGTATGAATTAACCATAGCATATCAGAGACGCGAAAAGTGTGACATGGGATAAAATAGTGGTATCGTTTACACTGGTTTTCACACGCGCTTTTTCACAGACTGAGTGCATTGTAGATCAAAGAGATAGAGATGTATTGTTGCAGGTTGTCTGAAAAGCGGAGGGCAGCGCCCTCCACGCGTTAATCGATTTTGCTCAGCAGGTAGCGGTATTGCTCGCCGTCAGGGACAAATTCCAGCCGATGGGTGATGCAGGACGGGGCATCTTCAGCATGGTGAGACACAAACAGCAGCTGGGTTTCACCTTCGCTAATCAGCACATCCACAAAGCGGCGGATCAGCTGACGGTTGAGCGGATCCAGCCCCTGCAACGGTTCGTCAAGAATCAGCAGCGTAGGGTGCTTGACCAGCGCGCGGACGATCAATGCCAGCCGCTGCTGTCCCCACGACAGGCTGTGGAATGGCGCATCAGCTACCCGGTTGTCCATACCCAGAATATCCAGCCACTGCTGCGCCAGCTTGTGCTGCTTGTCAGATACCGCCTGATAAATACCAATGGAGTCGAAGAAGCCAGAGAGGATCACGTTTCGCACCGTGGTGCTCACCCGGTAGTCCAGATGCAGGCTGCTGCTGACATAGCCGATGTGCTTTTTGATATCCCAGATGGTTTCCCCGCTGCCGCGGCGACGGCCGAACAGGGTGAGATCGTTGCTGTATCCCTGCGGGTGATCCCCGGTGATCAGGCTCAGCAGCGTGGATTTACCCGCCCCGTTGGGGCCGACGATCTGCCAGTGCTCACCAGGATTAACCGTCCAGCTGAGGTGATTAAGAATAGGGCGATAGTCGTAAGCAACCACCCCATCGCGCAGCACAATGCGCGGCTGGTCAGGCTCCAGCCCGTGGCGTGCTGAAGGCGCATCCGGCTCCGGCAGGGCAATACCGTCCAGTTTCTCGCTGTGCGCCAGCTGCGCAATCAGCGCCTGCCGGAGCAGTACGGCTTTCTCGCCGGTTTCGGTCAGGCTACAGTCCGCCAGCACGCCCGCATAATGTACGAAATCCGGGATCTCATCAAAGCGGTTAAGAACCAGCACAAGCGTGTATCCCTGCTGGTTAAGCGACGCCAGCAACGCTGCCAGCTGCGCGCGGGACTGCACATCCAGTCCGTCAAACGGTTCATCCAGGATCAGGAGTTCCGGCTCGCTCATCAGCGCCTGACACAGCAGCGTTTTGCGCGTCTCGCCGGTAGAAAGGTATTTGAAACGGCGATTAAGCAGGGCGGTAATACCAAATTGCTCCGCCAGCTGCTGACAGCGGGCAGGATCTTTTATCTCATCCTGGATAATTTCCGCCGTCGTGCGGCCGGTATCTTCTTCGCCGGGGCTGAGCAAATCGGTATTGTTACGCTGCCACTCATCGCTGACCAGCTTTTGCAGCTGTTCGAAGGAAAGGCGCGTCAGCCGGGTAAAGGTGCACCGACGTTCACCCTTCAGTTGGGTTAATTCGCCTGCCAGAGCGCGGGCCAGCGCGGATTTTCCGCTGCCATTCGTGCCCACAAACGCCCAGCTTTCTCCGGCGCGAAGGGTTAACTCTGGCAGCGATAAGGTACGGGTATCGCTAAGACGAAACGTGCCTTGCGAAATATGCAATGATGACATGTGTTATCCCATTTTTTGCAGCAACAGATGTCAGGGATACTCAGTGTTAGCGGGGTTGTCAATGCGCTTAGCACAATGTGGCGATAATTACCCGGTCTGCATTGAAATATGCGGTCACCACAGCACCTTCGTCTAATTCTGTCGCGTCGTTCACCGGAACGGTGGCGCAGAGCGACTGTCCATCCGGCAGGGTCATCAGCACTTCACACTGTTCTGCGCCGCGCTCGATGTGGCTGATACGCCCGCGTAGCTGGTTGTCGGCCTCTGCGGCCTGCTCAGGGTTGAGTGCGATGCTGATCCAGGGCGCTTTGAGTAATACCAGCACCTCCTGACCTTCGTTCAGCCCAAGGCGTTGACCACTTTGCGCGGTGATGGCGGCTTTCAGGCGCGTCGTACCGTCCGCGAGCAGGATCTCAATATGCTCCTGCACCTGCGAATGATCGCGCCCCGTCACCGTACCAAACCACTGGTTGCGGGCGCTGGTCTGCAAAGAGAAACGGGAGATGGCGCCCAGCAGGCTGTCCAGCGGCAGGTTGTCGTCATCGCTCAGCACATCAAATGCTTTTTGCTGGATCTGCGCCAGTAAATCGTAGAGCTGGATCAGACGTTGCCCGTAACGCGTCAACACGGCGCCGCCGCCGCCTTTCCCGCCGGTGGCGCGCTCAACCAGCGTATGTTCGCTCAGGGTGTTCATGTCGTTAATCGCATCCCAGGCGCTTTTATAGCTGATGCCAGCGTTTTTGGCACCCTGGCTAATCGAGCCAGTTTGTTCTATTTGTTTTAACAGGGCGATGCGTCGCGGATCGGCGAAAAGCTTCTGCTGAAGTCGTAGGGTGAGGAGAATTTCAGCCTGCATATCAGTGTCCCGGCAAAAAGGCTATTGTGACCCAAATGCCCGGGGGCGGAAAGCGCACCGCACAAAAGGGGATGTTTTTCTTACTTTTCAGGGTAGAATAAGCCGTTCACAAGATCTGGAGAAAACCATGTTAGAGTTGTTGAAAAGTCTGGTATTCGCGGTAATCATGGTGCCAGTAGTGATGGCTATCATCCTCGGTGCCATCTACGGCCTGGGTGAAGTGTTCAACGTCTTTTCGAACATTGGTCATCGTCGTGACCAGCCTAAAAAGCAGCAATGATTTCCTCCAAAACGCCCGGCCAGCCCGGGCGTTTTGCTCTCAAGTTTATTCCTCTCCCGCCGATATCTTTTACAACGTTCCTTGAGTTTACGCATTAATGGGTACGATTTAGCGCTAGGAACGCATGCGATATGTCGTTATATTTATTTGTATATAACGATACGCACAGGAGCTTCAAATGGCACGTTCATGGGTACGCCTTTTCGCAGGGGCCACGCTGACTCTCTCACTCACCGGCCACGCGCTGGCGGATGAAGGCAAAATCACGGTCTTTGCGGCGGCGTCGCTGACTAACGCGATGCAGGATATTGCTGCGGTATACAAAAAAGAGAAAAACGTCGAGGTGGTCTCGTCGTTTGCCTCCTCGTCCACGCTGGCCCGCCAGATTGAAGCGGGGGCGCCCGCGGATCTGTTCATCTCTGCCGATCAGAAATGGATGGATTACGCGGTGGAGAAAAAATCTGTTGATACGGCTACCCGCGAAACGCTGCTGGGAAATAGCCTGGTGGTGGTCGCGCCCGCAAACAGCAAGCAGGGCGACATCGCCATCAACAAACAGACGGACTGGACCCGTCTGCTCAACGGTGGCCGTCTGGCGGTAGGCGATCCGGAGCATGTTCCTGCCGGGATTTATGCGAAAGAAGCGCTACAAAAACTGGGCGCGTGGGAGACCTTATCGCCGAAGCTGGCTCCCGCAGAAGATGTGCGTGGCGCGCTGGCGCTGGTGGAGCGTAACGAAGCGCCACTCGGGATCGTTTACGGCTCCGATGCCGTCGCCAGTAAAGGGGTGAAGGTGGTGGGCACCTTCCCGGAAGACTCGCATAAGAAAGTGGAATATCCTGTTGCGATAGTTGATGGACATAAAAATGCGAGCGTGACGGCCTTCGTTGACTACCTGAAGGGGCCAGAAGCGTCCGCGATCTTTAAACGTTACGGATTTACGACTCACGAATGATATTGACCGAACCTGAATGGCAGGCCGTGCTGCTGAGCCTGAAAGTCTCTTCCCTGGCGGTTGCGCTGAGTTTGCCCTTTGGGGTGTTCTTTGCCTGGTTACTGGTTCGCGTGAAGTTTCCAGGCAAAGCCCTGCTCGACAGTGTTCTCCATCTTCCGCTTGTCTTACCGCCTGTGGTGGTCGGATATCTGCTGCTGATCTCCATGGGTCGACGCGGCTTTATCGGCGAATGGCTGTACGACTGGTTCGGACTGACCTTTGCTTTCAGCTGGCGCGGCGCGGTTCTGGCCGCGGCGGTAATGTCCTTCCCGCTGATGGTGCGCGCTATCCGTCTGGCGCTGGAAGGGGTGGATACTCGGTTAGAACAGGCCGCCCGCACGCTGGGCGCAGGCCGCTGGCGGGTATTCCTGACCATTACGCTTCCGCTCACGTTACCGGGCATTATCGTCGGTACGGTGTTAGCCTTCGCCCGCTCGCTGGGTGAGTTTGGCGCGACCATCACCTTTGTGTCGAACATTCCCGGCGAGACGCGGACCATCCCGTCGGCCATGTATACCCTGATTCAGACCCCGGGCGGCGAAGGTGCGGCGGCCCGGCTGTGTATTATTTCGATTGTGCTCGCTCTGGTCTCGCTGCTGGTGTCTGAGTGGCTGGCGCGCCTCAGCCGTGAACGGATGGGGAAACCGTGATGCTGGAACTCAACTTTACGCAAACCCTGGGCAGCCACACCCTGACGCTGAACGAAACGCTGCCTGCCAGCGGTATCACCGCCATTTTTGGCGTGTCCGGGGCGGGGAAAACGTCGCTGATTAATGCGATTAGCGGCCTGACGCGTCCCCAGTCTGGCCGTATTGTGTTAAATAACCGCGTCTTGAATGACGCGGAGAAGAAGGTCTGCCTGTCACCGGACAAACGCCGTATCGGCTATGTGTTTCAGGATGCGCGCCTGTTTCCGCACTACAGCGTACGCGGGAACCTGCGTTACGGCATGGCAAAAAGCATGGCCGGACAGTTCGATAAGCTGGTGGCGCTGCTGGGCATCGAACCGCTGCTGGATCGTCTGCCGTCGTCGCTGTCGGGGGGTGAAAAACAGCGCGTGGCGATTGGCCGCGCCCTGTTAACCGCGCCGGAACTGTTGCTGCTGGATGAGCCGCTGGCCTCGCTGGATATTCCGCGCAAGCGCGAGCTGCTGCCGTATCTGCAACGTCTGGCGCGGGAAATCAACGTGCCCATGCTCTACGTCAGCCATTCGCTGGATGAGATCTTACATCTGGCCGACAAAGTGCTGGTGCTGGAAGCGGGCAGGGTGAAGGCATTCGGCAATCTGGAGGAGGTGTGGGGCAGCAGCGTTATGCATCCATGGCTGCCAAAGGAGCAGCAGAGCAGCATTCTGAAGGTGAGCGTGCTGGAGCACCATCCGCACTACGCGATGACTGCGCTGGCGCTGGGCGATCAGCATTTGTGGGTGAATAAAATCGATACGCCGATTCAGTCCACGTTACGGATCCGCATTCAGGCGTCGGATGTCTCTCTGGTCCTGCAACCGCCGCTGCAAACCAGTATCCGCAATATTTTGCGCGCAAAAGTAGCGCAGTGTTTTGATGATAACGGCCAGGTGGAAGTGCAGCTGGAAGTGGGCAGCAGAACGCTGTGGGCGCGCATCAGCCCGTGGGCCAGGGATGAGCTGGGCATCAAGCCTGGCCTGTGGCTTTACGCGCAAATCAAGAGCGTCTCCATCACCGCCTGATTACAGCAGGTGGGTATAAATATACTGCGCGATGCTGTCGGTGGTGTTATCGCCAATCACCACGTCAGCACGCGCTTTCACCGCGTCATCGGCATTACCCATCGCCACGCCCGTTCCGGCCGCTTCCAGCATGCTGATGTCGTTATAGTTATCGCCGAAAGCAATCACGTCCTGCATTGATCCGCCCTGCGATTCAACGAACTGGGTCAGACGCTTTCCTTTACTGTTGCCTTTGCGGGCGATATCCACCTGATCGTGCCAGGACCATTCACATTCCAGACCCAGCGTATGCTCGACATGTTTTGCGAAGGTATTCAGTTTGGCTGTGTCTTCATCGGTCAGGGCAAATTTCCAGATTGCGTCGACGTCTTCCGCCGCCTGGCGCAGGGAGGAAACCTGAGTGAACACCGGACGCTGCGCTTCCGGCAGAGACAGGGCCCAGTTGCTGGTGCGGATCACATGGCCGGTAGGGCGTTCATACACCATGGCGTTATCCACATACATCAGGCCGTGAATGGCGTGCTCATCCAGTAAATCAATCAATTGCAGCGCCTGCGTAACGGGAAGCGGATCGGAGGCTAAAACCTTTTTTGCCTGATAATCATACAAATGTATGATGTGTTCTACAAACAAATAGTTATCATGAATGGGATAACAATAAAATGAAAAAATGCTTTATCTATCATCGTGTTAGTACAGAATTGCAACTATCTGGAACGGGTATTGAGAGGCAAGAACAAAATCTGAAGGCATATGTAGAGCGTATTAACTTGCTGGCAGAAATGGATGATCCAGAAGCTACCATTATTAGCGATCAAGGTGTATCAGCTTTCAAAGGACTGAACATGTCTGAAGGGGAGTTAGGCCGATGGATGGATCAAGTACGTGCTGGTATGTGGGATGATTCACATTTAGTACTGGAAAGTATCGATAGGTTTAGCCGTCAAAATCCATTCCAGGTTGTCGGGTACTTGGCAGAACTGGATAGACACAATATTACTATTCATGATGTTTCATTGAATATGCTTATTAACCGTGGCAATAGTGCTATGTTGCCAATAGTCGCTATGTCTGCTCAGCGTGCGTATGAAGAGTCGAAAATCAAGAGTGACCGTATACGTGATGGTTGGCGGCGGAAGCGTGAACAAGCATTCAAGCAAGGTACTATCGTCACTAACAAGCGTCCACAGTGGATAGATATAGTAGAAGATAAATATGAACTGAACGATAAAGTAGCTATTGTGCGTGAAATTTTTCGTTTGTATCAAACAGGTATTGGCACACCTACTATAGCTAAAATGCTTAATGAAAGAGGTAGTGAATGGTTGTTTGAATCTGGTCGCTTATGGCGTGGTGAATCTATTCATAAACTACTACGTAATAAGAGGGTGACTGGTTCAATTTTTATTAGTGAAATCATTAGGGATTATAGCAGTACCTCCAATCCAGTAGATCAGAAACGTTATGAAATGGATGTATATCCAATTGCTATTTCAAAAGAGGAATTTAATTTAGTACAGGAGTTACTAAAATCACGTCGCCCAGGTGCTAAAGTAACTGGTGGTAAAGTACTCAAGAAATTCTATGATCCAATTACTAATAAACCATACTTAGATCGTGATGGTAATGTAATTGAATTGGAAGTAGATACAGGAAAGGAAATCATACAGAGTAATATCTTTAATGGTATTTGCCGTTGTGCTCGTTGTGGTGAGGCAATGTATCATAATGTAGTAGTGGCTAAACGCGATTCAAAGAAAAAAGGTAAGTTCACTGAGGAATATAGATACATCCGATGTATTGCTGAACGCGACGGACTGTGTGATAACAAGGCTCTACAGTATGAAGTAGTTGAACAATTCGTTATAGAACATATCAAGAATCTGGACTTCACCCAAATTCTAAAACCGAATGAAATAAATCCAGAGATTGAATTAGTACGCTTAAAAATTGAAGAAGAAGAAGCACACATTGAGGACTATAAACTAAACATTGAACGGATTCGCAATACGGGTAAAAAGATACCCTTTGCCGTGCTGGTCGAACTTGAAGAATCAGAAGATAGGTTAAAGGAACTAAAAGAACGACAAACTACGTTCACCGAAGTACAAGTAGATACTGATTACCTTAAAATGGTTGATCCTTCCGTACTATTCGATGTTAAGAACATTGAAGTACGTGCAAGGATGTCAGCAGAGCTATCTAAGATATTGGATAGTATTCAGCTTTACCGAACTGGTAAGCACTATGTGATTACAATCAATTATAAGAAAGTGGAAGTACTCAAGCACGTCCTATTCGTTGAGGCTAAGAAAGAACCTGTACTGGTTTCTGGCGTTGCTATAGAGCGTTTTGGCGATACTGTAGCGTATTGTACGCCATCCTTTAGTATCGTTGTTGAGGGTGTTACATCACCACGGCTAATCAACATAGAAGGGGAACCATTGAGCATCATTGATTACTCGCTATTGCTGAACTATGTAGATGCTGTTGATCCTAATGATGCCGTAGGTGTCTGGATGCGTAACCAGTTCAATACATTGACTGCCTAACGTTAGTGAGTGAGGCACATCTTCAAATGTTGTGTTCCCGTACCATTCAGTGCGGGATAATTCGTTTAAAAACAATTGGTTATTTCTTTTTTAGGATAAAGTAGGGAAAATAACAGAAAATAAAAAGAAAATGTTGGAATAGGTATAGGCTAACGATAAAGCGATTTTGATAGATATGCTTATCATTATTTTGCTAAAAAAGCAATATCTAAAACTACAATTTCGCACCCGATGGGTTGGAAATTCGCCTTGAGCGATGATATTACTCTGTTGTCCATTATTCTGTCAAATTTGACGCTAATTTCACTTAAGTGGCTTTTTGACTGTCATGCCTCCAACCTTTAATATTTAAAGCGTGGAAACAACGTTTCTTTCAATACCAAGGCATTCTAACCATTTATATAAAATTTCAGGGCTACAGTGGGATTACGTTGAAGTAATGCCGTGGTAACAAACACATCTTAATCAAACTAAAAGAGGAAAGTATGAAAGCCAAAAAGATAATCAAAAAGCTACTAAGTGATCTCTATGCGGGAACTGAATATTCATGTGGAATTCAAAGCATCAAACATAGTGATGAGTTTCCTGTAATATTTGGTATGCATCGTACAGACCACGATATAATCACTAACTATACAATTGTGGGTGATGAACTGGATGTTCACCAAATACATGTATTACCGCGTGAAGTAACTCCAGATTGGGATTCACCTATTACAAGTAGCGTAGAACGAAAAAGTTTTCCAATAACTGAAGATGGCTTGCGTGAATGTTCCGAGTACTTTAGCAATCTAATTACAATGGATCTAATTGAACTCGTTAAGAGTATTCGCGGTTATGACATAAGTTTGATTCATAAACCATCATTTAACATCGCATAAGTACACCCAATTTGACCTCTTGTGATAAATAAATTTATACAACAGCAAGAGGTAAATAACGTAATGCATCTTTTAACTGAATTAGTACTATTCCCTATCTACATACTCTGCATGATCTTCTTTATGATGCTATGTATTATTACATTACCATTAAAGATACCAGCAATAAATAAATTACTAACAAACTATCTGAAACAGAAAAAATAAATGTGCTATATTATAGGTGAAAGCTCGAACATAGCTCACCTATTCAGCAGGAAAATAATAAATAAAACGTAGTAAGAGAAACGTGAATGGTTTACATCATTCCGTTTCGTCATTTCATTCGCAATGAATCAAATGATAAATAAAATGTAGATTGTGACTCATCTATAAATTTCCTTCCATTGAAATACACCCTACCCAGAGTAGGGTTCTTTTTACATGGGATTTACTACGAAATCGAAATCAAACCTAATATGGAAATTAACATGAAAATTAATAAAAAAGACGTAAAAACCAACTTGGTATCAGTACGTGTCACTGACGCACAGTTAGCAGAATTAAAGAAACTTAGTGAAAGCGGTGTTTGTGATCGTGAAACACTTTGACCTGCTCCCCGTTGATTAGTACACCCCGATGTTAGTAATGTCTTCATAAGCCACATGAGGACATCCCCATGAAGAAGCGTTTTTCCGACGAACAGATCATCAG